>JBBCIV010000303.1:0-27313 GCA_037189665.1 Phycisphaerae bacterium
AAAAAATCCATCACAAACCCGCCGGCGGCGACGTGGTTGAACGTCGCGGCCGGCAGTCGTTGATGCGATGGAGGCGAACGCGCTATCGTTCGAAAACCATGCTGTCCACGATGGATTTCATCAGCGTATTCTGGCGAGCCGACAGGCCCGGAGGCGTGTTGAACGTCAGCAGGAGCGTTCCGCCCTGCAGCGGAGCGACAAAGTAGCGACGCACGAGTTGCTTTTCGCCAGGATGAGCCGTCGGATCAAGCCGCAATTCCAGGCGCAAGGCCGGCACGCCGTTCCACTCGAAACGCTCCACCCTCAGACTGTCGGAGGCCGACAAGGTCGGCAGCGCTTCCAGCACGTCCTCGCCTTCATACTTCAGATGTTGCAGGCTGATCTGCATCTCCTCAGCGGCCAACGACTGGCCGTGCGCTTCGGTTTTCCATGCCACGCCGCTCGGCAGCGGCGACCGATAGCCTTGCGGCCGGCCAATCGAAGGCAACATCGGCAGGCGGGCAGCCTTGGCAATCTTGCCCTCTTCACGCGGCAAGATGCCCGGCCATCGCACGCCGGCAGTATCGTGATCCCACCGAGGCCAGACGGCGGTCAAGCCGTCCTGTTCGACCGTGATCCGTACGCCGGCGTTCGCCTTCAAATTTGGAATGACAAACGTCTTGTCGCCCGTCACGGTGAACTCCATTTCCCCATCCCCCGACCGCCGCGGCAACGGTCCCCACGTGAGCTTGCCGCGGACCGCCGTTGGGAAACGAGCGGTGAGCGTCGCCCCACCATCGGCCTGCAAAGCCAGTTGCGGCCGATCGATCTGCGGGCCTGGCCGGTCTGATTTGATCACCAACAAGCGCGGGTAGTCCGTCGCCTGAACTCGGACGGTAATCGAGTCCCCCGTGCCGCTGAGGATCTGAGCCGGAACAGACTCGCCGGTCATCGGATCGCGTACTTCAACCTGCGCGCCCTGCCCTCGCAAATTGTTGAGCGTGATACCAAACTGCTGATCCGGCATCGCATAGCGTGCCTGATCCAGGATGCCCTTTCGATCGTCCCACACATGCGTCAGGTTTCGCGTCACGACGTAGTACCCAACGACATACCGACTGGCATCCAACTGATAGGGAAGCACCGCGAAATCATCCCGATGGTAGAGGCTTGGGTGCTCAGGCGTGCCATCGCCTCGGAAGACGAGCCGCGGCTGATGTTCGACCAGCCGTCCGACGCGGATCGGGCGGGCCGTCGTCATGTCGTCGCCAGATCGCATGATTGCGTCCACCCGCGTCAGCACTTCGAGCTGCTTGCCGATCTCGGCTCGCACGCGGTCGGTCAACTCGTATTTGTCCTCGGCCAGAACGGCGAAGAACCGCTCGGGAATCACGGCAAAGCCGGCGTCTTTCTCCTTGCCGTTATAGATCGTGATGCGCGACAGGCCCTTGTGATTGTGGAATATGAAGCTGCGCAGCAGCGCCTTCGCCCCGAGATAGTGCATCAGCGAAACGAACTCCGGCGATGTCCTGTCGGCGCCGTGCTCCTTGATCAAGGTCTCCGCCCAGAGCCATCGCCAAGTGTTGAACTCGGTCATCCACACCTCGGCATGCCGCCCGTCGCCCGGATGCGTATAACGGCCGTGTAGATGAAACGGGCCGGGGAAGGGCTGAACGTCACGCGTAATGAACTCGGTCTTCGGGCCGTAGTGCCATGCCTCCGGCAGCGAGATCGGCAGCGTGGGAATAAAGGTGCCGTCGAGGTCGATCTCCTGCGATCCCTCGATCTTGCGTGCGTAGGAAACGCCGAGCGCATTGACGTACGGCTGATTGCGATTTCGCTCGGTTCCCGGCGCAAGCAAACCGTCCACCCCGCCAAAATCGCCGAACGGCCGAAGGCCGGTGTAGTAGTGTCGGCTGAAACCTGCCTGGCCGGGCCACATTTCCGTGCCGTTGTCCCATGGGCGTTGGTTGGCAAAACCGCTGATCACCTTTACGCCGGGCAGCTTGCTGTCCGGACTATTCACGTAATCGACCGTCATCGCCAGGATGATCTCCTGCCCCGTGCGCGTGCGGCCGTGGTTGGCGTACTTCAGCGGTTGACTGAATTTGCGATCAGGCTCGTAGTAAAACTTCTCCTCCAGAAACTGGCTGCCGAACGTGTATTCGTTCCATACCTCGACGTCGAAACCCGCATCGCCTTCGGTTCCCATTTCCGATCGGACAAGCTCCGTGGCGGTGCGCACGAACGCCATCCAGCCATCGACTGTCTCCTGGGCGGCGGGATTGGGAGAGCCGTCCTCAAACACCGTGCCGCCAAAGGGGTGATACTTCAGCGTGACCAACTCAATGGTTCCGGCCTCGATCGGCTTCGCCAGCGGCGCGGATAACGTGACCGACTTGGCCGCCACATCCACCGCGGTGATCAAAGGAAACGCGATGGGATATGCCTGGCCGCGCAAGCCGGCGTAATGCAGGCGGATGTTCTCGACATTGTCGAGGTGCAGCACGGTATCGCCCGCCTTCGCGCCTTGCGTAAGGTTCACCTTGTGCGTTTTGCGCGGGCACGGCGCGCCAGCGTTGGCATTCAGCAGGATCAGCGGGCGAACGCCGTGCTTGCGGAGCCCTTGAAGGCGCTTGCGGAGCTCGTCGTCGCGGTGAAAGCGCGACGGATCGTCGTAGTCGATTTCTCCCCAGTTGATCTCAAGCCGAACTTGCCGAATGCCTGCGGCCACCAGGACCTCGGCTACCGCATCTGCTTCTCGGCCGCCGACTCCGTTGAACGTCAGTCCCGGCGTCTCAAGGTAGCGCCGAGCCGGCCAGGTGTCCATGTAGGCCCGCCACGGCGCCAGGAAGTGCGATCGCGAACCGAACGGAATTTCCTGCTGGATTGGATCTTCGTAAGGCCGGGCAAGTTCCGCCGAAGCAGTTTGCCCGTCCCATTTACCGATCTGCCGAACAGCTTCCTGCATGGTGGGAGCAGCAGCATGTGCGGCGCTCGCCAGAGCTAAACCAACCCAAAACACTCTGACCGGATCGTGTCGTCCATAATGCTTCATGTGGGTGTTGTATCCGACAGATTCGATATCGTTGAACAAAATCAAACAATTTCAACCCAGACAAATTACCGCATTGCATCCTTCAGGTTGGTTTGTTACGCTCTTATCCAATGACCCAAGTGGCCGCCAATTCCTCTGTCGCGACCAGCAATCGCCCGCGTGCAAAGGCGATCCGCGGCATCCGCCAATGGATCGACAGCGGCCAGCTTCGCGGGGGCGAGCTTCTCCCACCTGAGGAGGAACTCGCCAAGCGATTGATGGTCGGCCGCACCACCATTCGGACGGTCTTGCGACACCTCGAAGACGAAGGCCTGATCATTCCCAAAGGCCGAGGTCGCATGGTCGCGCTGCCGATCACTTCTACCACCAGCACGATCGCCACTACCCAACGGTGCATCGTCGTGCTATCGGATACGGGCCTCAGTAATGTCGGCAATCCCGCGTCGTCAAGCACGGGCTTTTCCTGGCACATTACCGCCACCGCCGTGGCTGCGATTCAGGAAGCGGGCCTGCATTCGCTGATTCTCGAAACGAAGAACTGGACCGAAGGCGAAGTGGAACGTCTGGCGGCGGAACGTCCGTCGGGCGTGCTGCTGATCCGCCATTCGGCCAACACCGACCTCGGCCGGCAATTGGCGCAGGCAATGCGACGGGCGTCGATCCCCGTTGTTGTCTATGGTGAGACGGACTTCCTCGACGAAACGCTCGCCTCCTGCGACTCGCTGACCAGCGATCATGAGACCGGCCAGTATCTGGCGACCCGTCACTTGGTCGAGCGGGGCTGCAAGCGCATCATCCGTCTTTGGCCGCTGACGCAAAACGACCCCGTCGGACCTCGCCCCGAATGGCTCGCCGGCCGTGACCGCGGTTATGAACGGGCCGTGCGAGAGGCAGGCTTGGCCGTCCTTCCTCCCATCGAATACGTCAAGCCGCCGGAGAGCGAGAACATTCGGGAACGCTTCCAGTTCTCAAGTCGCTTGATGGCCGGCTACTTGGCCGAACATTTCCTCGGCCCAACCCCGCCGGACGGCATCGTGTGTGTGACCGACGGCACCGTCGGCGCCGCCGCCGCCGCCTGCCGCACGCTCGGTCGCACGCCGGGCGTCGACGTGCACCTGACCGGCTACGACGGCTATTTCTGGAACACGATCGAAAGGCAGTTCGATCCCTACATCCCCGCCTGCACGTTGGACAAAGACAATCCACGCCTCGGCCGGGAACTAGTGCGATTGTTGATCGATCGGCTTCGCGGCGCGTTTCCTCCCGAACCGCAACACGTTCGGGTCGAACCACGGCTGGTCACGCTGGACCAGGCGATCGCCCCGGTGGGCACGCCGGCGTTCGCCGGCTGAGCCGCCCCCGCAGGCGGCCGCAGTGAATCAGGGGAGGATATGAAAGACGATGGTGCGCCGGCACTTCTTTTCCGGCAAGCGAGTGAGGACAAACATGAGGCGCAGGAAAGAAATAAACGGCGACAGGCCCCACTTCAAAAACTACGGGTTTACCTTAGTTGAACTTCTGGTTGTCATCGGCATTATTGCGGTATTGATCTCCCTGCTTCTGCCGGCGCTCAACACGGCCCGCACTTCCGCCAAGCGCATCGCCTGCAGCAGCAACCTGCGACAATTCGGCGTGGCGCTGACCATGTATACAAGTGAAACCAAAGGCTGGTTGCCCGCGCCGTGGGGAAATGCCGCACAATGGACAGGCCAGAGTTGGGATGAAACTCTCGCTCCCTATCTCGGGAAAAAAGTAACCTGGAACGTAACGACCCAGCCTCCGACGAACGCCCGCCTCGCGTTGCTGCGCTGCCCGCTCGACAACTTCCCCGATTGGAACGGCGTTCAACGCCGGAGCTACAAGTGGAACGGCGGGCGTTTCAATGTCACCGATGCCGTCGATTCACCCTCGGATGGACGCAAGCCCATTCGAGTAAACAACATCAAGCCGATGTTCCCTGCCGCAACGGGCAACAATCGCAATAACATTGCCATCCTGCTCGACAAGTTCGAACCCGAACGCCCCGAGGCCAGCATGGGATGGGCAAACGGCAGCTCTGGAAACTGGTGGGCCTTCGGCCCCGACAGCCCTGGCAGCGTGCGAACCGGCCACCCACGCAAAGAACGCTCAGTCTGCGAACGAAACGCCCTATTTCTCGACGGCCGAGTCGAAACGCTGACGTTCAGCGCTCAGTCAGCCATGCGATCGCTGGTGGACTACACGGCTCCGAACTTCAAGCCATAGCTTTTATGCCCCCTTCAGTTGCAAGATGAGGATGAGCGTGACAGCTAAGACCGCGTCGACACTGGTGGCCGAACGCAGGATGGGTGGGTCTAGTAAATGATACGGTCGTCATCGCCGCGGCGGCGAGTTCGTCGAGGCGACTTAGCCGCCAACCTTCCAATATCCATTAGGCATGGACCCCGTGCCGTGTTGGTCACCGCAAGACGGCGACCCGTTGCCGGGTCGCCGTGTGGGTGGCCTGCGGAGGTGGCAGGACATTGCGCATTTCCTCCCCCTGTAGTGCGGAAAACATCCTTCTCTTAACGTGAACGACGACGACGCATTACCGGCAGGGTCGCCATGGCAAGCAATCCCAGCGTGGCCGGCTCGGGAACGACGGCGAACTCTGCTCCGGTAAAGAAGATCGAGTTGGAGCTTGAAAATCCAGTGCCTGCGACCGTCCAGTCAACCGCGACCGGGTTAGTGCCGGTCAGGGGGTCGGCGGCGTATTGGTCGAACGGCGTCACCTGCCAGGACGTCAATCGATCCGTGGAAAGGGTCTTGTCGGCCAGCGGCTGCACGTCGTAAACCGTGCCTGGGTTGGCCAGAAGTTGAGCTTCGTCGAACAGATTGTCACCCGCATTGTTTCGAGGAACGATCACGTCGGTCGGCTTAAATCCATCCTCCGTCGCATTGAAGGCATTGGTGATATTTCGGGAAATACCGATCCAGTAGTCACCAGCACTGCTGCCTGCGGGCAAAGTAAGCACGACGTTGGCCCCCTCATTGATCGTCGGCGTACCGTTCGTAACCCAGTCCTGCCGCGCGGTTCCGCCGCGGATTGCCACGCCGTTGACGTCGAAAAGAAACAGCGACACGCTGGCACCCGTGGCCTGCCCAATAAAGTCGCCTGCTGAGTAGAAGCCGCCAACACGTGCGGAGAACGTTTCCGGATTCGGAACGTGGATTTTGAAAACGTCTGCATCATTCACGTGCAGGCTGACGCCGATTGACGTCAGCGTGTTGCCGGGGCTGGCCGGATCGTATTGGGTAGACAGCCCGTCCGCGATCAGGCGGCTGGCATCGGCGTGCCGGCTGAAGCCACCCGTTCCGCCTTGTTCGACCTGGGTTGGCACGGCCGGGTATTGCGGGGTTGGCGTCGAGTAGGCCCCGCTCGTCGAGGTGCCGCCAGATCTGGCCGCCGACGTCTCGAACCAGGTTGTGGTCTGCGCTTCAGCGAAACCCGAAAGGGAAACCAAGCCGACGGTTGCGGCAAAGATAGAAAGGCGATTGAGCTGCATATTTCTCTCCTAGAAAGAAACTTTAAAAAAAGAACTAAAAACTAAAATCATCACGTACGTCACACGAGGAACGTCAGCCGATCAGACATCAAAGCCAATGGGTTGCCCGCCGGCGATCAGCGGTGCGTTGGCTCGCGCCCGATGCCCTCCCTCCGACGGCGACGAAGCAGGACGGCAGTAGCCATTGCGATCGATCCGAGTGTTGTCGGCTCTGGAACAGAAATGCCCGTCCAGCGGCCAAACTGCAAAAGGTCATTGTGGTCGATTCGGCCGTTGGCGGTCAGATCGAATCGCTGCAACTCCGTGGACGGATCGAAGATGTTCGACGGCAGCCCCACCCAGGCTCCGTTGTCGAACGCCTCTGGCGGGATACCGTCGTAGGGAGCGAATTCGTCGATTTTCGCTTGCAGCAGTTGGAGGTCATGTTCATCAACTACACCATTCAGATCGAGGTCGCCCGGCAGCCGCACGTTGAGCGTGTAGGTGCCCGAATGCGGGTGGATGCTGAGCAGCCCGAACGGCGTTTCAAACGAGGCCGTCCGTCCCCCATACGAAGCGGCGTCGACGTCGAATTTCGAGATGCCGTCTCCATCTACCGTTCCACGATCGCGCTCGTTTCCGGCGAACCGCGTCTGCCAACCCGTAACGGCAAGGAAATATTCGCCGGCAGGGAGAATGCCATACTCATCCCAGTCCGCCAGGCCGGCCGGATCGGGGTTGGCTTCGGGATTCTTGACGAACGCCAACTGCGACAGCCCCTGCCCATTTCCGACGGCCCACGTCGTTCCGCCGATAAGACGGTATGCAGGAAGCGTGGGATCCTTGGGTTGTCGATACAGGTTGTTTGGCGCGGTGGGCAGCGGCGGCTGACCGTCCAAAACCGTCGGTTGAACATTGCTGTCACCGGCGAGCGGCGTGCGCGGGCTCTCGCTTGTGGCGACAAGCTGACCAAGGCTGTTGTATAGCGCCAGTTCACCATCAGGCCCCCCGGAGAGAACACCCCCTCCGCCGAACCCGAAGTTGGAACCGAACAGATCGAAGACGACTCCCGTCTGTCCGTCCGCGACGTATTTGAACCACGTCACCGATGCCTTGGGGCTTCCGCCGCCCGCGCCGACGATGTCGCCATCGAGCGTCTGCCCAACGGTGATCGCGCCGGGCTTGTAGTAATACTCAAACAGGTGACTGTTGGTAATCAATCCTTGAGCATTGGCCAGCTGTTCCGGTGTCTGTACCGCAGCCCCCGTTATCGGCGCTAAACCAAGTACCGCGGCAAATTGGATCCACCTATTTCTATTAATCATCTCCCGCAAACTCTCTTTCCTATTAAATCTGCGGGCAATATAGAAATTTCAACCAAGACGCTTCAAGACTATTATATCCGACATTCCCTATGGGAAATAAAGGGAATATGGTACATGGGCGATCTCATGCTCCACCAACTGTTCCAGTTCCCCCCGTCCCGCCGCGATCGCGTGCGTACTACGCGATCTCCAGCGATCGCCGGCTTTACGCTCATTGAATTGCTGACGGTCATCGGAATTATCGCTATTTTGATCGCGATTCTCCTGCCCGTGCTCTCCAGTGCGCGACTTCAGGCCAACAATCTCCGCTGCAGCGCCCGGCTAAGCGAAATCGGCCGCGCGTTTCATCTTTACTCGACAACCTGGAAAGGCGTCGTGCCAGCGCCGGTTGCGTCGTACTCGTCGCCGGCGCGGCTTGCGCCGTGGCAGGTACTGCTATGGACCTATTTAGTTCGCGGGCCTGGCCCCACGAACGCCGAGTTGATCGCGGGCAAGCACGTCTATCTGAACACGACCGTTTTCGTCTGCCCGCTGGGCGTACTAAACCGGGAAACCGGCGACTACGCGTCGATGGGCTATGCCATGAACGAAAACCTGCCCGGCGTGCCCCGCACAACGTTTGGGCCGGCGCTGCTATCGCGCGAGTTCAAACGTCTCAACCGAGTGCGTAACTCGTCGGTCACCCTGCTGGTGGCCGACGGAAATAACGTGAACGTTTCGGCCACCTCTGCGGGGGACAAGGACGCCATCGTCGGGCCAACGGGCAACGTATTCGACGTGGTAGCGCACCCACGCCATCAAAACCGCCATCGCAAAGGCCGCATTTATGTATTGATGGTGGACGGCAGCGTTCACCTGAAGAACTGGATTTACAGCCACGAAGATATCCCTGTCCCCGGTCCGTTCGAATCGGCCACGCCCGAGACGTGGAACGCCAGCGTCGTTCAGACCTGGTTCGGGCGTTCGAATTGAAGTTTTTTTCAGAGGTTTTTCTTTTCATTTGAGGTCTTCCTTATGCGTTCAGTTCACACTCTGGCAGCCTGCGTAGCGCTGCTCGGCAATCTGGGTCTCGCGGCCGAGTTTTCGGTGCAGGACAAGGTCAGCACATTTCGCCAGCGCGTCCAGGATGCCCGCCAGGCCGGCGAGCGGCCCGCCGGCGCCGACCTGGGCGACATCCTCGACGCCGTGCTGGCCGACGTCGATCTGAAAGCCCTTTCCGCCGAACAGGTGTCTGATCTGGTCAGCAGCCTGCCGATTCCGGTTTCGCTGAAGACCCGGCCCGCGCTCATCGCGCTCGCCGACGAGCGCCTGAAGGCGGCCGACGAAACCGGCGCGAACTGGGCGATCATCCGCCTGCAACTGTCCCGAAGCCAGCAAAAGGACAACAACCGGCTCCAGCAGCTCCAGGCCACGCTCCAACACCCGGCCGTCACGAAGGCGACCGTCTCCCCCGGGGAGATCTTCCTCGCCGCCGCTGAGCAGGAGCCGGCGACGCTCAAGGAATTACAGCCACAGTTGCTCGCGTACCTCAATGTGCTTGACCTCTCCAACCGCACCGATCTCGAGCGATCAGCCAGCCGTTTCATCCTGACGGTGCCCGCCAAACTGGGCGATGAAGGCGTAAAGGCGTTCGATGGCGTTCGCCAGCAACTGATCGAGTCGTTCGATAAGCGCCTGGCCAGCGAGACGGGCGAACAAACCCGCCTCAAGCTGCAAACCGAGCGCGATCAACTGGCCGGCGCCTATGCCCGCGGCCAGTTGATCAACCACGCTGCCCCGCCGATCGAGTTTGAATACTTCTACGATCCGGCCGATCCGACGCGCACCGCGCGATCGCTGTCGGATTTCAAAGGCAAGGTCGTCGTCATCGACTTCTGGGCCACATGGTGCGGCCCCTGCATCGCAAGCTTTCCCAAGATCAAGGCGGTCCAGCGCTACTATCGCGGGTTCGATGTCCAGGTGCTCGGCGTAACAAGCATTCAGGGCTCCCACTCGGCCAAGAGCGGCCGCATTGATACGAAGGGAAATCCGCAGAAGGAATTCGATCTGTCGAGAGAGTTCACCGTCGAGCGTGAGGTGACCTGGCCGATCGCGTTCTCAAAGCGAAATGTTTTCGACCCGGAATACGGCATCCTGGGCATCCCGCACTTGGTGATCATCGATGCCAAGGGGGTGGTGCGTCACCGAGGCGTCTCGGCACACGGCCCGCTGGAAGAAAAGACGCAGTTGATCGACGCATTGCTCATCGAAAACGGCTCGACCGTGCCGGCAATTCCGATGCAGCTCAACAAGGCTGACTAACATGGGCCGTCGTGCGCGCGAACGTCATGCGTACGACCTGCAGCCTTCCTCCGCCGCGGAGCGAACCTGACGCAAGCTGTCCTGCTCAGGTTCGTCTCCGTTTTTTTTGCGCAGCGGAACGCGCGCAACGCGCGATCACTTCTTTCCTACCCAGAAACGTTTCGTCTCAGCCGAAATGTCGCTTCCGTTGAGAAGTTGCCGAGGCGACAGGCGGCTGCCGACAACGTAGTAAGTATCGGGCGTGCCGGGAACTTCGGCGAAACGATATGCCCGTACGCTGCCGTCCACGCTGGCGATGTTCCAGGTTTCCTTCTTTCGCAATACGCCGCTGCTGGAACCATGGCGCCCCAGCGCCGCCAGCATTCCGCCAGCGTTGCTGATGCCGGCGTCCATCGAGTTGAGCGCGCGGCCACGATCGAAGTACTCGACGTAGAAGCCGCGGGCGTCCGTCAACAGCACCGTTCGAGACGCGTCGTTCACCGTCGACAGCTTCTTGTTCTCTCGGACCCGAATCAGTTGCACCGCCGCTGACAAACCTGTTTCGCCGCGATTTCCAACGATGCTGATATTGAGGGCATAGCCGTTGTTGCGGTGGTCGGCCGTGCTGAACCCGCCGACGCGGCTCCGCGCCGCTTGCGGGCATTCGAAGACCGTTCCGCGCAGGTACGCATACGTGCCGTCGTCCCCGGCATAAGGCCCCGTGCCGAACGGCCGCTTCATCAGGTGCTCCCAAAGCCGCACGTGCCAGGTTGCCGGGCCCTGCGCAGTGGGACCGCCATCTTCGGCAGGCGGCAGAAACTGGCGATTCTCCGTCGCGTATAGCAACAGCGCGGTGGAGATCTGCCGCACGTTCGACGCGCAAACCACATCCCGAGCATACGACCGGGCACGGGAAAGCGTCGGCACGAGAATGCCAATGAGCACCGCGATGATGCCGATCACCACCAGCAGCTCGATCAGTGTAAAACCGTTGGCAGATTTCCCGTTTTTAAGCCAATAACCCATAAAAACTCACCTCCAAGGCAACGCGCCTGATATAATCTACATTTCCTATAGGAATAAATTGTTTTATATCGATCTCGCTTTTAGGATGAAAGGACATTCGCGTTTTCGATGGAGATTTTTCGTGCAACTGAAGCAGTACAAATCGCTCGGACCGCTTTCCGTCGCGGCGGTCACTTTATTGGCGACGTCGACACAGACGGCGATGGCACAGTATTCGGCGCCGGTGACGGCAAACCCTTCAGCGCAGTCGATCGCCACGATCCCGACGCTCGCCGCCGGTCAGTCGTGGACGTCGGACGGCCTCGGTCCGAACGGCGGCGCGCTGCGGCTCCGCTTCGCCGACAATGACCTCACTGCCGACGCGCCGACGATCTACTGGTTCAAGTACACCGCCGACGGCGATCCGAACGTCCGACTCACCTTCGACACCTACGGCTCGGATTTCAGCTCGACCGGCCCCGGCGCCCCATCCGGGGGCGGATTTGTCCTGCCGAACATCGGCGAGACGCAGATCGCGGTCTACAAGGCGGACGGCACGAAGGTCGCAATCTCGCGTCGCGCAGCCGGGGCGGACGGCAACCCGCTGGAAGGCACGCATCTGAGCGAAGTCCACTTCGAGCAAAACGCCCCCTCGAATCCACGCTGGAGCGTTCAGCAGTCCGACCTGCCCCTCGGCTACACCGCGCCCGGCGGACAGTACTACGCCAACCTGAACGAATACGCCGTGTGGGACCAGGCGCTCGATAAGTCGTCCGGACAGCCCTACAAGGTGGGCTACAAGAAGGACGTCAACGGCAATCCGGTGAACTCGTCCGGCGCGGTCATCGATACCAGCCAGCCGGGCTGGGAAAGCCAACGCGTCCTGCACACAAGTTCGCGTTTCTTCCTGAACAGCAATCACTACCTGCTCGGGCCGGCCGCGTCGTGGAGCCGATTTGAAACATTGGAGGCAGGAGAGTATTACATCGCCATCTCGTCAGTCGCCAAAACGTTTGCAGGCGACACTTATTACGAGGAATACCTCCGGGCGCAGATCCACGGTATCGGAAACAACGAGTCGGTCCTGTCGCAACCGTTGGGCACGTTCCAATATTACGACCGCGAGTTGACCGGTGCCGGGGCAGCCACGCCGTATTGGGGTAACATCGCGCTGAACGTGACCGCGACGCTGATCCCCGAACCGACGCTTGCCGCGCCCTTATTGGCGGCCGGCTTATTGCTCGGGCGGCGTCGAAATCGGCATGGCCATCCGCCCGGAATCCAGGCAGGGCGAAGTTACGAAAAGTGAGTGGACAGACGATGAAAAATCAGGCAATCCTCCATGCGTTGATATTGGCTGGCCTTGCAGGGCCGGTGGCGTTCGGGCAGCGGGCAGACGTGTCGATCGAGCCAGAGCGAACCGCGATCGCAACACCGGAGATCCTCGAGCGGCTCGGCGAACTGCGGACCGCCGGGCGGCTGCTGTCGAGCGAGGCGGTCGTCGCGGCATTGAAAAATCCGACGCCGCAGCCCGTACGATTGCCTTCGCCCGCCGTTGAGCAGCTGCGTCCGGCACAGATCGCAGCACTGGCGAGGAAGTCGGTTATCCGCGTTGGCTGGTACTACCTCTGCAAACGCTGCGACAATTGGCACGTCAACCTCGCCGGCGGGTACATCGTCGCCGAGAAAGGCGTGGCGGTCAGTTGCCATCATGTACTGGTGCCGAAGGCGGACATGCGCGAAGGATATCTCATCGCGCAAGATCTCCAGGGCAACGCGTACCCCGTCCGCCAGATCCTCGCCTCAGACGAAGAGCTCGACTCGGTCGTGTTCCAGTTGGAAGGGGCGGACGCGCTGCCGCCATTGCCGTTGAACGACCAGGTGTTCCCCGGCGATCCGGCGTTCCTGCTCAGCGATCCCAAGTCGTACTCGGGCTACTTCACGGAGGGAATCGTCAACCGTTTCTATTGGCGCGGCGGGACGAAGGGCGACCTGACAAAGTGGAATGACCTGCAAAAGCTCCGCATCAATGTCAGTACCGACTGGGCACCCGGCAGCAGCGGCTCGCCCGTGCTCGACGAGTTTGGCAACGTCATCGGCCACGTCTCGCGAATCCGCACGGAAGTCGCTACGCCTCAATCCAACGAGCGAGCCGAGGCCGACCGCGCTGAATCTCAGCCCCCACCCACAACCTCGCCGGCCACCACGCAACCCATCGGCGCCAGAAATCCGACAACCCGACCGTTCAACCCGGGAACGCAGATCGTCCTTCGCGAAGGCATTCCCGCCCGATCCGTGCGATTCCAGATCGACCTGCTGGCCGTGCCGGCAACGCAGCCCGTGCAGGATCCATAACAATGGATCCGCGGCCGCGGCCTGTCTTGTCAGTCAGCCTTCATTTACCTGCCTGCAACTGCAGGCGGCCAAGGCGTTCGGGATCTTTGCTGGCGTTGATGGCGCCGAAGATCTCAAGTCCGTGGCGACGGCTTGGCGGCAGGTCCTGATCGTTCACGAGCAGGTCAAAGCCGATCGACGTGCCGGGCGCTGGGGCGGTGCCGAGGCCGAGTGTCTTCCACGGAAACGTGATGTCGTAGATCGTGACCGTTCCCTGCCGCGACACCTTGGCGTCGATCGGCGGCGCGTCGTCAGGCAGGGCAACGATGCTTTCCCGCCAGCGGGCGGTCTGCGGCCGGCCGTCACGCATCGCCACGCCGTATTCAAAAATCCGGTGTCCGTTCAGGCCGACCACATCGTTGTTGACGTTCATCTGCCACGGCTTGTCGGCGTCGACGTCAAACGAGAACTGCAGCGAATCCTGCTGCCACAGTTGAGCCGGCTCGCGATCCTGTACGTGGTCGTTATCCGTCACCTCAATGTGGAAGTGCAACCCGCGTTCGCTCCAGGCCCACTGAAGCACCGCCGAGCAATCATCTGGGCTGAGCGGGGGGGTATCGAGAGACGTCGAGCCAAACGGAGCCCAGCCTTGCGATCGCACCTTTGGCACGGCAGACCAATCGATTGGCGCGTTCGGATCTCGAACGTATCCGCCTGGCACCACCGTGATATCGATCGGCGCCTCGGCCGACTCGACATTGCCGCCGACGCGACCTTCGACGGCCGCCACGCCCGTCCAGCGACGGCCGAGAGGAATGTTGTCGAGGGCGACGTCCACGACCGCCTCGCCGCCTGCCGGTATTTTCACCCGCTCGCCGAACCGGGGGGCCGCGCCCGCCAGTCGCACGATCGGCAGAAGATCGATCGCCCCGCCGTGCGAGCGCACGCGCATCCGGGCCACCGCTGACCGATCTTCGCCGGCAAGGATGACCTCCGACGATTCAACGGCAAACTGCGGCAACACCTTCACCGGCGCGGCCGTCCAGGTTCCGCTGCTCGACTTCGCCATCACGAGGTAATCGCCCGCGGGCGCTTCGGTCGGCACCGCGACGCGATTGCCGCTCAACGACAACGGGGCCGGCAGCGATGCGCCCGCCCACTCGCCCGGCAACGCAACCTCCCCCCCGCGAACGACGCCTACGCCTTCGCCGACCTGTATTCCTGGGAGGCTCGCGTCGGCCAGTTCAATAAACGTCGGGCTTTCGGTCAGCGTCACCAATTGGTTCGCGCCGGGAACGACGTCGCGTCCCATCATGTCGTTCACCCGACCAAACCGGCCTGGAATCTGCCACGTGGATTCGCCGCGCGTCGTCCACGCGACCGCCACGCTGCCTTGCCCTTTCTTGAAGAGCACAAGATACGTATCCGGCGCCGGCCGCAGCACGGTGCCCCGCCCTTCCACGCCGGCGAGCCATCGAAAGACGTTCGACAGCGCCGCAAACGACGGCCGCGGCGCGTTGTCGTGCTCGATCACCGACCATCCCTCGACGTGAGGAATGCGAGGATCTTCGTATCGCAAACAAAAATAATTGATCGCATCGACCTGCTGCGCCGCCAGCAACGTGAGCGAACGAGACGCGTACCTCGCCTGCGAAATCCTGTCCACCGGCCGCGCCCAGTCGCCGGCGGCGGTCTGCCAGCCGTACTCGCTGACCACGATCGGCATCTCTTCCTTGCCGATCGATCGCAGGAACGCCCTCAGCTCCTGAACGTCGCTCCACCACTTACCCTCCGGCGGCGCATCGTTGGCATACGTGTGGATCGAAAGCCCGTCGATATGATCGAATAAACCCAGCGACGCCAGCTTACGCAGTCGCGGGATGTCCACCTGGCATAGGCACGGCCCGACCACCTTCAACTTCGGATCGACCGCGTGCACCGCCTCTGCGATCACCTTATGGTACCGTACCAGTTCTTCCTCGGTGCCGCGCCAGTTCGCATCGGGCTCGTTGATCGGCTCGAAGTAGTCCACCCAATGCGCGTAATGCCGCGCGGCAAACTCAACGCTCTGTCGAAACCCATCCCAATCGACCGGTGGATAAACGTTGTGGTTATTGTGCTTTTCGCGATGTTCCGGCGCGATCAGCGACGCCGGCGGGAACATGAAAACGCCCACCCAGCGCAGCGGCGCGGGTTCGCCGTTCACGCTCTCGGGCATCTTTGGACCCGGCGCATTGGGACGCCACCAGCGCAGATCGCCGTTCGACTCTCGGGTGACGCCGTTCAGCGGAATGAACAATCGATTCCAACCGCCGCCCGCCACAATGGGCAGGGGAGTATCGCCTTTGACGCTGAAAAACCCGAACGGCGATGCCAGCCGCAGGTCGTTCGGCAGCAGCGGCCCGACGACGCTCGCGGTCGTGCGTGCTTCGACCTGCTTGCCGTCGCTCAGCGTAGCCTTGGCCTCGACGTTGTAGTAGCCCTTCTGCTTCAGCGGCACGATCACCGATGAACGGCCCGCCTCGATCGCCAGTTGCTGAACCGGACGACCCAGCTCATCCGTAATGCGAATCTGCCCGGCAGTCGCGGTGGCGCCCCCAGCGATGCGCAGTTCCAACTCCGCGGCATTGGCAGCAAAGTTGTTACCGAACGCGCTCGACGTGAACGACAGGGCCGGCTGGGTTGTCGGCTGATCCGCCGCGGGCGACCACGCGTCCCACTGCAACGCACACACCGCCACGGCCAGCGCGATCCACGGCTTCGAAATTTTCAGACCATCTACGCACAGCATGTGTCGTTCCTCGTCGTCGCACTCTGAATGGGCCGGCGTTTATTCCGGCTCAACGAACTCGAGCGAAATATCGTCTACCCACACGGTTTTGCCGGGGGCCGGGTTGTTGATCCGGATGAACATGGTGAGCACGCGCGCCTCATCGTGAAGCGGCACTTCAGCCGTGTACTCTTTCCAATCACCGCCGGAGCCGATCGACACCAGCGCCGTCTTTCCGCCGCACCACCCGAGCACTTTGGATCGATCGCGCTCCAGGAGGTTGATCTCCGCATCTCCATCATTGAGGTTCGCACCGCGGGCGAACAGCCGCACGCGGACGCGTTTGCCGTGATCGGCCGGGAGCGTGATGCCCGTGAAAACGTACTGGGCGGACTCGCCCTGCGCGGTCGCGGAGAACTTCAGCGACGAACGGCCGGAGTGCGGGTTGTCCTCATCCAGCATGCGGATCGACGGCTTTACGTCCTTCGACGCCAATTCCTTCCAGGCTGCCGGCGAATCGGCGGCCTCGAAATCAAAGTTGGCGAGCAGCAGTTGCCCCGCCGCATCTGCCGCCAGGCAGAACGCTGCCGCCGTCGCAACCAGAATCGCACTGTGAAACCATTTCGGCTTACCCATGATCACGTCCTCCAAGCAACCGCCCCTCGCTTCGGCTCAGTTCTGCTCGCGCATCCACATCCCGCCGGGCGGCGCCGAAGAGAGGCCGGCGACGGTATCCACGGTGTCGCGCGGCGCGAGCGCCTCGACGTGGCCATCGACCATCAGGTAGTTCCACTTCCTGTGGTGCACCGGCTCCCTGAAGCTGCCCAACTGGCTGTTCGGCGTCTGGCACAACGCTCCGGTCGCGTGGCCGGCCATATTGGGATTGGTGACGACGCCGAACGCTTCGACGAGCATCAGCGTGCGGGCGCTCTTGCGAACATCGGTGATCTTGAAGGTCCGGAAGTTCACGTTGTACTGTGCGTGTCCTTTGGGATAGTAAGATTCCGAGGCGATCCCGTTCGCCACGCGCTGAGGCCACGTGCCCGTTGCGGCCTGAACCATCGAGTAACTGCGGATCGCCTTCGGACACCAGCTCGGACGGTCAACGTTGTCATACGGACACTTCAGCGTCGGCGGCGGATTATTGTTGATGTAGATATCCGTGCTCTCGCGGCCGAGGTACTTGCTGAGCAACGTGTCCCACACCGCATTGCCGCCGGACGCATTCAGCGCCAAGCTGCCCAGGGGAAGAAGGCCTTTATTATCGTTGACGTAGAGGAAAGTCGCCTGGCCGATCTGCCGCATGTTGCTGGCGCACACGATCGTCCTGGCCGCGCCGCGGGCCCGGTTCAGGGCGGGGAGCAGCACGGATATCAACACTGCGATAATACCAATTACAACCAGCAGTTCGACGAGCGTGAAGGCTCGCTTTTTCGCATTCCGATTCATGATGTGCTCCTCCGGCGGAACCCGCCGCAGATCCCGGGTTAAGCCGGGCGTTTAAGAAGTTACGTGCGATGCAACGGTGCCGCCGATCCGCGCACGACCAGTTCCGTCGGCAATCGTTCGGCTCGCAGCGCCGCTCGATCGCGGCCGCCGTCGCGTGCTTCGGTAATCCGATCCAAAATCGCTATCACCGCACGCTCGCCCAAATCGCGTGCGTTCTGGCGTACCGTCGTCAACGCGGGCCGCACCTGCGATGCCTGCGGCAGATCGGCAAACCCCACGACCGACAGGTCACGAGGAACCGACAGCCCTGCGTCCGCCGCCGCCGCCAGGACGGCCAGCGCGACGACATCGTTAAAACAGGCGACCGCGGTCGGCCGGGCGGGCGAGGCCAGCAGGCGAACTGCCTGATCGTAGGCCGCGTCGTACTCGCCGCGGCTGTCGATCACGTGATCTTCGCGAACCGCCGCGCCGCGCCCGATCATCGCCGACAGGTATCCGTCGAACCGATCCTGCCCCGTGCTGACGGAGCGATAGTGGAAGTTCGCGATATCCCGATGCCCGAGCTCCAGCAGATACTCGGTCGCACGGCGAGCGCCGGTGATGTCATCGAACCCGACGAAATCGAAATCCGCGCCCGGCCACGCCTGGTCAAGCAGGACGATCGGCCGCTGGAACGAGCGAAGCTCCGCCATGTACTCCGGCGTGGGCGTTTCGGCCGGCGGGAACATCAGCAGGCCGTCCACGCGGCGCTCGCCCATGCTCCGAAGCATATGCGAGCCCTTGCGAACCTGCTGATCCCAGCTGAACACCAGCGCCTCGTATCCCGCATCGTAAAGCCGCTCGAAAACGGCCTGAAGGATGCGTCCGGCGTATACGTCGTCAATGACATTGGCCGCCACCGCGATGGTCATCGTCTGTCCACGTTGAAGGCTCCGCACGAGGGCGTTGGGCCGGTAGTTGAACTGGCGCGCGACCTCGAGGATTCGCTGACGCGTCTCCGGGCTTACGCCCGGCCGATCCGCCAGCGCCTTGGAAACAACGGCCTGCGACACGTCACAGACCTTGGCGATGTCCTTCATCGAGACCAATTTCATACCTCCACAACACTACACGCTTCGCCTGCCCTTGTCCGCTATCGCCTGCGACGCATCAGCGCGCCCATTCCAGCTGCCGCAATGAAGCCGATCGTTGCGGGCTCGGGAACTTGCGGGCCGGTAAACAGAATCGTGTCGAAACGGATGGTCGACGTGCTGGTATCGATCCGCAGCCGGAAGGTATCGGTGCTGTCCAGCAAATCGACGGTGCCGATCTTGTACCAAGCCTTTACCGGGGTCGCCACGGCCGTGGTCGTGACCGAACCGGCGGACGTCGCACCGACATTATCGACTGCCGACCGGCTGTCGCCAGCGTAGAGCGTGAACGTCTGCGTGCCGTTGGACGACGGATACGCGCGGATGAATACGTCGTATTGTCCCGCCTGAAGGCCGGTGGCGAGGTTTTCCCAATAGGCATTGGCATTGGTGACGGTGGCCGAGTCCGCCCCACGGCTGACATAGCGTTCGCCAGCGGAGTTGTAGACCGCGGCCGAGCTCCAAAACGAGTCGTCGGGACTCTGACCGGTACGGAAGAAGGTATGCGACGCATCATCCGCGGCGCCGTGGGTGTCGCCGTTGGTGGTGCTCTGCGTCAGCGTCTCTCCTTCGAGATACATGAACGCGTGGGTACTTTTGCTGAAGCTCGAATCCACGCCTGCCGGGAGCGCGGTCGTGTGGATGGTCGCCGCGTGAACCGACGCCGCCGCAAGAACGACCGATGCGGCTGCCGCAGTTAGCACGCGGCGCGCAAAGCAATCTGGAAATGCGAATCTCATGCAGTCCTCCGTGCCGTCCGAAATGGGTCTTTCAGCCGCCGACGGCGCGTGCGGCATGACCGGTTGGGCGAACAAGTCGCCGCGGGAGCGAGAAGTGGCGCCAAGCCTGTTTTCAAGCCCGGCACCCTGATATCTCCGCCTCGTTAACCGGCCGTTTCGCCGATCAACATCAGAAGTCAATTTGCCGTTACGAAACGATATTGTCAAATATATTTTTTAGTGATTTTATAAACCTTTTAAAATCAACAATTTACATAAAAGAAAATACTTTCTTTCAATTCATCTCATTCGCAGTATTTTGTTCTGAATATGGTGCAGCGGAATCAAAGCGAAAACGCGTCTGGAATCGATCTGCCGCGGCGGCAAGTTCACCTGGACTTCCACACCTCGGAGCACCTCACCGACATCGGCGCCGCCTTTCGGGAAGACGAATTCCAGGCCGCGATTAAGCTGGGTCGCGTCAACTCGATCACCCTCTTCGCCAAGTGCCATCACTCCTGGTCGTATTACCCCACCACGGTTGGCCGGCCGCATCCCAGCCTCACGACGGACCTGCTTGGCCGGCAGATCGAAGCGTGCCATGCGATCGGCGTTCGCTGCCCGATCTATTACCCTGTCGGCTGGTCAGCCAACGACGCATCCGATCACCCCGAGTGGTGCGGCCGCGCCAAGGACGGCTCGATCCTCACCTGCAATGCCGACCTCACCGCGTCGCCGGAGGACGAGCGGCCAATCGTCTCGTGGATTCACCTGTGTCCCGCGTCGCCGGGCTATCGCGAATTGATCCTCGCGCAGACCGAGGAGATTTGCCGACGATTCCGCGTCGATGGTTTCTTCTACGATATTTGCTTTAATACGCCGACCTGTTACTGCGCCGCATGCCGCGCAACGATGTCGCGAGAGAGCATCAACATCGACGACGCGGCACAGGTGCGCGCGTTCACGTCGCGAAAGTGGCTGGCGTTCATGCGGGACTGCAACGCAATGCTGCACGGCCATCACCCGAAGGCGACCGTCTTCTACAACGGCATGGCAGCCCCTCATAATCCGCCGGCCGCGTTGCAACATCAGACGCACCTGGAGTTGGAAGACCTGCCGACGACCTGGGGCGGATACGACAAATTTCCGCTGCGCGCCCGCTTTTTCACTAACGCGCGCAAACCCCTGGTCGCGATGAGCGGAAAATTCCACACGACGTGGGGCGAGTTCGGCGGATTCAAATCGCCGGACGCGATGCGGTTTGAGGTTGCGTCGATGATGGCATTTGGCGCGGCGTGCAGCTTCGGCGACCAGCTCCATCCGTTGGGCCGAATGGATCCGACCACGTACCGCAACATCGGCCTCGCGTACGAGTATGCGGAACGGATCGAAGCGTACGCGATCGATTCACACCCCTACAGCAGCCTCGCGATCTGGCCGAGCCATCGATTCGCAGAGGGACAGACGCCCGCCGAGAGTTCAATGGCGGATGACCAAGGCGTCGCGAACATGCTGATGGAAGGCCAGTACAACTTTGAAGTCATCGCCGACGCTCAGGCGACCGATCTCGGCCGTTTCAAGACGATCGTGCTCACGGGCAGCCGATGTATCGACAGGGCCGCCGCAGCCCGGCTGCGCCGATATGTCGAAGGCGGCGGATCGCTGCTGATGCTCAACGAAAGCGTGCTGGAAGGCGAGACGGATCGCCTGGCGTTCGACATCGGCGCGGAGTATCTGGGACCTGCGCGATTCAAAATCGACTACACGGCCGCAATGTCACCGCTGGCTACCGACCGGATGACCTCGCCGTTTTTGAATTACGCTTCCGCCTTGCGCATCGCCGCCACCGACGGTCGCATGCTCGCCCAGATTCACGAGCCCTATTTCGACCGCACCTACGGCCAATACTGCTCGCACCAGAACACCCCCCACCGCCCCGAGCCGGCCGAGCATGCCGCGGCGGTGCAGAAGGGGAACATCGTCTACCTCGCTCATCCGCTGGGACGCATGTATGCCGAGTACGGCGCGTGGCTGCACCGCGAAATTTTCCTGCGCGCGCTCCATCTCATCCACCCTCATCCCTCAGTCCGGTCTTCCATGCCGAGCGGCGGGCGCGTAAGCCTTCATCATCAGGCACAACACCACCGCTATGTTCTGCACCTGCTCTACGCTCCCCCCGTCCAACGCGGCCGATGCGCGGTGATCGAAGATCAAGTGCCGCTTCTCGATGTGACGGTCACCCTCAACCTCCCCGAGGCCGACCGAAGGATCGGCTTCCCCCTGCGTAACGCCACCGCCGCCCAGCCGACGCTTGGCCCGAGCGGACTGACCTTCCGCGTTCCGTGCGTCGCGTCTCACGAAGTAGTGGTGATCGAGTATTGAGACGGGCGCCCGACACCGCCGTCAAACGAGAGGCGGATCGCTCGGTAGTCACGATCACCAACCCCGCGAAACAAACAGGGCGTTGGCAGTTCACCACTGCCAACGCCCTGATCAAATCAACGTGAAGGACGTGCGGTCCACCTGTCCATAATGGGAGACTGGCGTTTCAGGCGGTTGGCATGCACAACGAAGCGCAAAAATACGCGCCCCACGTCGACCAATCCGCCCGATGCGATTTACAGCACCTCGTCCAGCAGCCTGTCGGCGGCGGCGTTAAGCTTGTCGTCGGTTTCATATGTGCCGGCGGCGATCTGGGCCTTGATCTCGGCGACCTTGTCGACGCGGATGTCGTTGCTCTTCAGTTGGCTGAGCAGGTGCTGAACGTTGCCCACCTCGACTGAATCCGTGCGCGGGGCGGCGGGCGCCTGAACGTCCGCAGGCCGGACGACCGGCTTGCTGATGACGCGGTTGATCGGAACGTTGCCGCCCAAACCATTGATCGATGACATATTGTGTGCTCCTGCGTTAGCGAAGCGTAGCGGTGAGAACGACACACCACCACACCCCTTCCTCTCGCGGCCGATCCTCGGGCCGCATGCTTCAGCCGCCACTCCGGGCGACCATCCTCCATGCTGACATTCAACTATCGACGCCCACTCCACCGAATCTTGAACCCCTTGACAGTTCACATTTTTTTCTACAACCCAATACAAATCCACTACTTACGCACAGCTCGGCGCAGATTATTCCGGATTCATGCCAGACTACGTCCGAAAATTGCGCCGCCAAATATAACCCATATTATCCAAATTACCCAAATTTTGCTTTCGTTCCCGATCTCAATTTTACAAGACCAGATTTTATAAGACCCAACCATATTTGTCTGGATGATGTTCGCCTCAAATTTCAGTTATTCACCCCAAACGGAGAGTGGTGATGACTTCACCTCATGAAATCTCTCCGGATGGGCGCAGAAAACAGCGCCAGCCACTCCCCGCCAAACCGCATTCATGCTCGCCCGCTCAAGTCTTCATTCGAGTTCACCACCTGTACCGCCATCACCGGTTTCAACACCGGCCGCTGCTCGTTCGCACTTATTGGGTCACTTGAATCGCCTGGTGCGATCCTCTGCACTTATCCCTCCGAATATGGTTTTTCAGATAACACGGTTCCGCAAGGCGATCCCGAAAGTTTGACGGCACATATATATGCACATCCATATTCTAATGTTCTGAAGAACATTAGAATAACCATTTAGCCGACAAGGCATCGTTTTGAGAACTTCGACAGGATACGTGGAATTCGCCGGATCGGCGGGCCCTGTACGAAGACGTCGGGCGGCCTTCGAAATTTGGAGAAATAAAGCGGCGAGTGAGAGGTGAATATAGTGAGAGTGAGGGCAGGCGTGTTAGCCGCGTGTTTTTGCAGGTGCGTTGCCTCACTATGCCCGCGCGGGTATGTTCCCCCGACCCATGCCCGAATGGCCTGATGCGGTTCTCTTTGATTTTGACGGCGTGCTCGTTCACTCCGAGCCGCTTCATTATATGGCCCTGCAGCGCACGGCCGCCGATGAGAAACTACAGCTCTCCGAAGATCAGTATTACAACGAACTCCTCGGCTACGACGATCGCGGCGCATTTGCAAAGCTGCTGGAACTGAACAACCGCCCCATCGATAAGCCGCTGATCCTCAAGCTGGTGGCCCGTAAAAAGAGGGTGGCGGAGGAATTGATTCACGCCAAGAACTACACCGGGCTTGACGGCGTGGAAGAGACGATCCGGGCGTTGTGGCGGAACTATCCCCTGGCGATTTGCTCCGGCGCGATGGGGAACGAGATCGAGTTGATGCTGGAAGGCATTCGCCTTCGCGACTGCTTCCGCGTGATCGTATCGGCCGAGGACGTGATGGTCGGCAAGCCGGACCCGGAGTGTTATCTCCGCGGCGTCGAGCGGCTCGGCCAGCGGTATCACCGACGACTGAACCCGAAGAACTGCATCGTTGTAGAAGACGCTCCCCGCGTTATTGACCGGCTGAAGCCGCTGGGCTTCTTCTGCGTCGGCGTCGCCTCGCATACCCCGGCCGAGCGGTTTAACAATGCCGACGTCATCATTCACTCACTGCAACTCAGCGAAATCAAGGCGAAGCTCCCCCGCCTCGAAGTCTTCGAAGGATAATTCCGGAAACCCCCGATAACGACGACGCCCCACGCCGCGTCCCTGCCCGCCTACAATGCCGCGCTTCTTTGCTGTAGTCGCCCATTGGTTTTCGCAAGCGGTTCGAATGGGCGACGCAGGCGTCGCGGCTACAACGTTCGGTTCGTTGCTTTAATGCTGCGGCGGCGGTTCGCCGTAGCGTTCGGGGAGGACGATCCGCGCGACGACGCCGATCGTGATGCCCGCCAGGAACAGGCCGCCGATGAGCAGCAGGATCACGCCCGCCCACGTGGCGTCGGGCGGGAGCATGGCCTGAGTGGTGGGGTCCGTTGGCATGGTCGAAAAGTCGCGGCGGCGCGCCCTTACATCATCCGCCAAACCGCCGGGCATGTCGAGGACTAGGCGAAGGTCACTCGTCCGGCCGCAGCATCCGGCCGAGCTTTTTCAGGCCATGGAACATGCGCGACCGCAGCGTCACCGCCTTGGCGCCGGTGATCTCCTCCATCTCGGCGTAGCTCAGGTCCTGGAAGATGCCCATCACGATCACTTCCTTCTGATCCGGCGGCAAGTCGTCCATCGCCTTCAGCACGCGGGCGATCTCCTCGCGCTGCTCGGCGTCGTCGGTCGATTGCATGGCGACGACATCCGGATCGCCGGACTGATCGGCGTTCTCGATCTTCAGTTCGGCAAAATTCCGCACCGGCGACCGCTTTTTCCGGCGGGCGTTGTTGATCGCCAGGTTTCGCGCGATCGTGAACAGCCACGTGCTGAACTTCGACGGATAGCGATACGTCGAGGCGAACCGGAATGCCCGGAGAAATACCTCCTGCCCGATCGCCTCCACGTCCTCCACGTTGCCCAGCATACGATAGAGGAACGACAGCACCGCCTGCGAGTAACGCTCGTAAAGCAGCGCGAAGGCCTGCTTGTCGCCCTCCTGGGTGCGCCGCATGAGGTCTTCGTCCGAAGACCGCCCGAGCGCCACCGCCGCGAGATCCTCGACCGGCGCGGCCGACGCGGACCCCGCGATGGCGGCGGGCTTGGATTTCATGTCACGACCCACGCGCTTCACGCGACCTCCACGTCTGCCGGAGCGAGAAGATCGGAAACTAACGCAGGCGAAGGGAAATGGGAAGCGAACACATGTGGCCTGACGAGCGTAACGCGAAAGGCTGAACCTCGCGTTCACGACACGCTCATCACGCCACACGGCATCAGCAGGACGAAGAAAAAGATGGTATATTCCTTCCCGTGGTTGCAGTGGCGGTCGCGGACGGGCGCAAGCCCGGACGAGGAAAGTCCGAACTGCACAGGGCACGGCGCCTGGTAACCCCAGGGCGGAGCGATCCGACGGAAAGTGCCACAGAAAATAAACCGCTGGGGGAAGTGCGAAACGCGGAATGGGCTCATTCCGCATTCCGCATTTCCTTCAGTAAGGGTGAAAAGGTGCGGTAAGAGCGCACCGCGCGATCGGGTAACCGAACGCGGCACGGTAAACCCCGTCGGCAGCAAGACCAAATATGCGAGGATCGCGGATCGCTTCGGCGTTCCGGACGGGCCGGCCCGGTCCGTCATTACTCGCGGGTAGGTCGCTGGAGCCGCCGAGCGATCGGCGGCCTAGAGAAATGATCGCCTCCCGGAAAGACAACGAACCGGGAAACAGAATTCGGCTTACACGCAACCACGCAAACCAATCGAGGGCGATCCGGAGAACGCGGATCGCCCTCGTTCTTTTTATTGCATTACCCGCCCTGCCGTCTCAAAAACCACGATGTGCGCGTCTGTTGCCCACCATTTTCAAGAATGATTTGACTATTCTTAGATATATCACTAATCTTATCCCATCTCTGATATATCAAAACATACCATGAAACATCAACACCATCACGACGACGATCACTTTGGCCCCCGGCGCGAGCGCGGCGGAGGCGAGCGACATCACCATCGCGGCGGGCGGGGGGGCGGACCGGGACGGTTCTTTGAAAGCGGCGATCTCCGCTTCGTCATCCTTCACCTGATCAACGACGCGCCACGCCACGGTTACGAGATCATCCGCCTGATCGAAGACCTTCTGGCGGGCGCCAACGCCCCAAGCCCCGGCATCGTCTATCCGACGCTCACCCTGCTGGAGGAAATGGGCCTTGCCATCGCCAAAGTGGAGGGGAATCGGAAGCTGTACTCCATCACCCAGGACGGCCAGCACGTGCTTGAAAGCAAACGCGCCCTGACCGACGCCATTCTTCAGCGCATGAAACAAGCCGGCCAGCAACACGCGCAGGAACGCCCGCCGCAAATCATGCGGGCAATGGAGAACCTCAAGATGGTGCTCCGCATGCGGACCGCGGGCTTCTCCCCCGACCAGATCGCCGCCGCCACCGACGCGATCGACAACGCCGCCCGGCAAGTCGAGCGGCTGTAACAAACGAACACTTATCCCCAAACTCTATGGAATACACATTATGATTCCCATGACCGCGGCGTTGGCCGCAAAGATTGATGAACTTGAGCAATTAGCCAGGAGCCGCACTGACGCGATGCAGATCTCCCGCGACCAAGGCGAACTGCTCGCCGCCGCGGCGCTCGCGCACCGGGCAAAATTCATCGTGGAGATCGGCACGAGCTACGGCTTCAGCGGCCTGTGGTGGTCGGCGGCGCTCGCGGTGACGAACGGCTACCTCCACACAATCGACGTGAGCGAGAAGAAGTACGCCTCCGCCAAGTCCACCTTCGCGGAAGCCGGGGTATCCGACCGCGTGATCAGCTACCACGCCGACGGCCACGACGTATTGGCGAACCTCGCGAACGGCATCGACATCGCCTTCATCGACGCCGACAAATCCAGCACGCAGGATTACTTCGACCTTCTCTGGCCCAAGCTCCGCGTCGGCGGCGCAGTGCTGACCGACAACGTCCTCTCGCATAAACGCGAGATGGGCGAATACATCGCCCGGCTGCGCCAGCGCAAGGATGCGCACAGCACGACGATTCCAATCCGGGCCGGGTTGGAGTGGACGGTCAAGCTGGCTTAACGATGAGAGATCACCCGTAGGTGTCGATCGAACCACCCAAACCGGTGGCGGCGGCGACGAGCGCGTCGCCGGCTCTGGCAGGGCCGGTGCTGGCGGCATCAAGGAGTTTCAGGACGGACGCGCCCGCCTGCTCCTGCTGCTGCAGGATCTTGGCGGCGACCGCGTACTGGACGTTCGACGCGATCTGGGCCTGTTTG
>JBBCIV010000304.1:0-14204 GCA_037189665.1 Phycisphaerae bacterium
GCCGCAAAGCGCTTACTTCGTGCGCGGCGAAACGGTGGGTTTTTCGGGAAAATGTCATTATAAGCGACACGGCGGCGAACGATTCCGCCATCCCGGTGTCGATCGCGCCCGCGCGTGGTACGCCGCCTCTACCGTGGCGGCGAGGGTCGTCAACTTCATCCGCTGATCGCCGCGCGTTTCGTCCAATGACCGAAGCGGCGGAATCGTCGCAGCAAAGGCGCCGTTTGACCCTCGCCGCGACGCCTCAGTCAACGGGCAGGGAGACTTTCAGAGCTATGCCCGCCGAGGAGAGCTTCGCGGTCGTCGCGACCTGTTGATCGCCGAGGCGAACGTTGATTTTGTAGTCTCCGTGAAACCCACGGACGGCGAACGTCCCATCGGCGTTCGATATCCCGTTTGCGGTCGTGCGCCATTTCTTCTGCACTAGGTTCATCCACATCCTGCCGGACGGCTTTGGGGTCCAATCTTTGCGAAAGAGTCCTGCTTCTGGCCGCCAATGTCGGCCTTCCCAGAATCCCCAGAGCAGGATGCCGTTGATGGACGGGTGGCTGAAGGAGACGGTCATGAAGTCGCGCAAGTAGTCGGCTTGCAGTTCTTCGTCGGTCACGCTGATGTCGAACTCGGTGATCTTGAGCGGCAGGCCGAGCTTTGCGAAGCGGTCGTAGATCGAGAGCAGGTCATCCGGCGAGTTGAGCGACCAGCCGAAGTGGCCCTGCATACCGATGCCGCCGATGGGGGCGCCGGCCGCCTGAAGCATTTTCACATCGCTTTCGAGCACGTCATATCGTTCGTGCCGCGGCAGGCTGTTGGGCTGGCCTGCCTCGTTGAGGTACAGCACCGCGTTCGGGTCCGCTTGGCGGGCCAACTTGAACCACTCGATCATCTCCTCACGGCCGAGGACTTTCAGAATATCGTTATGCGTGTAAGGCTCGTTGACGACGTCCCACTCGTACACCTTGCCGGCGTACTCCTTGCCGACCTTCAGCAAGTGCTCGCGAATGCGCGACCGCAGCGCGCCTTTGTCGGACGCGAGCGAAGGCAGGTCCTTCGGCGTCATCCGCCAACTCGGCCAGATCATCGTATGGCCACGTACGCGGATGCCTTGGCTGAGCACCCAATCAAGGCTTTTATCAGAGACCTGCCGCACGCTTTTATTCTCGTAGCCCGGCCATTTCATCGACCATTCGTCTACCGCCGAGTTGAAGAGCCGCGCGAACACCTCGCGGTACTTTACGGCGTCCGGCTCCTCCGACAGTTGGCCGGCAACGTATCGCGTGTGATACACGCAGCCGAAATCGAACGCGTGCGACGTCTGCTCAATTTCGACCTGCGCGTTCGGTACCGGCTTTCCGTTGGCATCGACGACGCTCACGACGAGATCGGCCTTGCGATACTTCTCGATCCGCGCTTCCGCCGCCGCCCGCCACGGTGCGCCTGCTTCACGGCCTTTGTACGTCGCGCGGGTTTCGGGCAGGGACGCGAGATCACCGGTCGGCCCGTAATTGATCAGTCGCAGCCCGCCGACCTCGACCGTCTGCCGGCCGAAGCCGAAGCGGATCTTCACGCCGGTCTTCGTCTGCGTGTGGTCGGCGTTCACGCGGAACGGGACGAAGAACTGACGCCATTCGTTGCCGGCTGACACCACACGCTCGGCGTCCCTGCTATACGGATGCGCGCCCTGTTCGACAGCGAACGAAACCTGCCCCTCATTGGTTTCCGCTTCCGATCTTATGGTGCGCATCCACGCGGTCATCAGCATGATATCGCCGGTCTTCAGCGGCTCATTCGGCGCGAGGGCGAGCTGCATGTTATACGGCTGGCCCTGGTCATTTTTGACGACCAGCCGCCATGCCTTCTTGAAGGGCAGCGATTCTTCCGCCTCAAAGGGCACGACTTCCGCATCGGCGATCGTCTGACCTTCCGCCTTGACCGCGGCAATGTCGGTATCGAGCATCAATGTGCCGCCCTGCGGTATGACCTGCGCCGTCGTCATGCCGCAGGACGCGAGCAATGCAATACATGCGGCGAGACCGGCTTGAAATATCTTCATTGTTTTTCCTCCGTCCTTCAGGGGAGCTGCTTGCCGTGCTGGATCGCGTCCAGTCAGATTTCGTATCGTTTTTGAAAGACTTCGTATCGTTCGGTGAGCGTGCCGCGTGGCATGAGGATCAGTTCGACCTTGCCTGGTAGCGTGTTGGCCATCGTCATCACGCCCGAGGGCGGCGAGACCGTGCCGGCCAAACCGACGCCGACGAGCGTTGGCACGCGGAAGTAGTCGACGGTAGGATCGACGTCGATCTTTTCGACCTGCGCGTTGATCGGCAGTTTCGCCAAGGCTTTGACTTGTCCGTCCCAAAACGAGTCAAAGTTCGCAGGCGGCGCAATTGCGGGCTTGATGTCACGGGGCGCGACGATCGCGCCCGCGTAGGCCGGCGTGCCACCGGTCGTCTTGATTTCAAGCAGTACCCAACCGGGGCCGTCGAGTGTAGTCGAGACGGTCTTTGTGTCGATCTGAATCGCGCCTTGAGCGGTTGGCTTGTTGCCGTCCTTCAAGACGGCGAACGTGCCAGGCGTGGTCATGGTGACGTTGAACGTGACGGTTTCGCCGACGTGATAAATGCCGTCCTCGCGCGCAACGTGGGCGGTCTCCTGACCGACGGCCATTCCGATCAGGGCGACAAACGCCCCGGCTGCGGCCATCATGCAATTGCGCATGTCTCTGCTCCCTCGAATCCACGCTTGAAAGTTCGCGCGACAGGTCAATAAACGATGTCGATACGCATGCGTGGCCTGTAGGGATTCGTGACCACGCCGACGAGGCTGCTGCCGGCCGGAGTCACCGGGATTGCGGATGTCAGCATCGGCTCGACATGGCCGTCGGCGAAGAGGAAGTTGGTTCGCTTCCCCTTGCTGTGCCGAGCGTTGATGCGGCGACCGTCCTGCTGGTGGAAGCCGATGCCGTCATAAATGATCGCAAGTTCCGAGCTGCGCTTGAAGTCGTCGATCTTGTGCAGGAAGACCGCCGGCGCAGGCGGGCCGTTAGGGCGCAGGCGCGTAAACGGGTAGCGATCGAAAGCGGTCTTGTTAAGCGCGTTGTCCGAGCCGCTGCCGCTCCAGCCGTTGATGCCGTACCAGACATCGACGCGGACGAGGTTTTCCGGGCCTGGGTTCAAGTCGTTCGACAATTGCCGGACGAACATCGCGCCCTGGCCGTCGGTTTGCGATGTGACGGTCGCGAAAGTGCTGCGCATGTCCAAGCCGTTCGGGCAGCGGAACACGCTGTTGCCGTCCGAGGTATGACTCACGCTAGGGGTACCGCCGACTTTTTGGGTCGGCGCGGGAAGCCACTTCCCTGTGATGAGGATCGTCGCCCAATTCTCCCGGACGTTGCCGCCCGAGTCGACGTACTCGCCCGGCACCATGAACTGCCGATTCGCACCCGCATAGAGGATAATGCCTTGGCCGATCTGTCGCAGATTCGACTGGCATACCACTTGTGCGGCCGACTGCCGGGCAGTGTTGAGGGCCGGAAGCAGGACTGAAATCAGTACCGCAATAATGCCGATGACAACCAGCAACTCCACGAGCGTGAAGCCGAGGCGCTCCCTCTGCCTGCCCATAATTGCTCCTTCGGCGTTATGCTTCCTGAAAGCGACGTGGCTAATCTCTGCTCGCTGATTCATGACAATTCCTCCTGCGAAGTGATTCCGCCTGTCAGACTGATGCTGCTTGCCCGACTGCCTTGGCGAGCCGGGCAATTGACGAAAGGCTTAACGTTCCAGTGCGCTGGGCGGCGCGGTCGATTCGCGCACCGTCAGATACATCTTGAATTCTCGCTGCTCTGCTTCGCTCATGTCGCCCTCGATTTGTCGAAGCAGCATCGCCACCGCCGTCTGGCTCATCTCCTTCGCGGGCATGCCGATGGTTGTCAGCGCAGGGGTGACCGCGTCGACTGGATAGGTGTCGTTAAACGTGCCAATGCTGAAATCGCCGGGCACACGAAGGCCCGCCCGCCAGAGTGCTTGCTGCAAACGAATCGCTGTCCAATGCTCGTAATCGACAATCGCCGTCGGTCGATAGGGACCGAAGCGGATGCGCTCGACGAATGTCGCGATCGGCCCCACGAAGGGTTCGTCCGGCTCGAGGCCGGCTTCGAGCATGGTGTCGCGGTAGCCGCCAATGCGGCTGGTGACACTCGCATGTTGGTGGAGTTCGCGGGCGACGAAAAATGATATGCGGTGATGGCCGAGGTCGATCAGATGCCGGACAAGCTGCCGGGAGCCGTCGTAGTCATCGACGTAGACGCAGTCGCATGGCTGCTCCGGGCGACTGTTGATCGTCACGGACGGCAACGACTGATCGCGCATCCATGCCGCCACCCGCTCGGGAGGGTCACACAATAGGATGACGCCATCAAATCGCCGGTCCCCGATCGCGTCCATCCAACTCTCGACGCTTGCGCCGACGCGAATAAAGACCGATTGGAATTTGTGTGCCGCGAGCATCGTGTCGAGGTGCTCAGCGAACGGCGTAAACGCACCCGATGGCACAGGGCCCATTGGTTTGGCGTAGAGAATTGCGATCTGCCAGCTTTTTCGGGTCGCCAACGCTCTGGCGCGATGACTCGGACGGTATTTCAGGCGACGCGCGATCGCAAGAATGTGATCGCGCGTCGCCGCCGAGATCGTGCTACGCCGGCCCGGCTGCCAGTTCAGCGCAACGCTGACGGCTGCCTGCGAGTAACCGCTCTCGCGAGCGACGTCCTGAATCGTCGGCATCCCGCTGGTTATTGGAGAGGGAGATTCACGCATAAACCGCTTCATAGTACATCTTGATTTGAACCTGATTTTTGTCGGCGGCGAAGCGCCAAGACGCCCATTCCCATGCCGATCAGCCCCATTGCTGCCGGCTCGGGAACAACCGCGCCGGTCTGGAACACAACGTTGTCGATGTAAATCTCTCTGATATCGTTAGTAAAGGTTTGAAAGCTGAAGGCGCTCAGTGCCGTTCCGGTGGCCAAGGTACCGTTAAAGCGACTGCCGTCGTTAATTTGCTTCACTCCGTCGACATAAAGATCATACTTTTCGCTGGCGAGACTCTCATCGGCACCACCGGCTCCGGTGTAATTGATCGCGGCGGCGGAAAAGTTCATGACCATCCTGATCGAGTGCTTCGTGTCGAGAGTGTAGGCATTACTGTTTGTCACGCCGGACGATCTGACAGTGTTGTTCTCGAAAAAAAGTTCGAAGGCGCGATCGTTACTGCCCAAGTTGCCGGCGGTCTGGCCAATATAGAGGGACACACGCCCGGTTGCGCCGGCAATTGTGGGTGCCACGAAATCAAAACTGATCGTGGCAATGCTGGATGCGCCGGACAAGCCGCGCATCGTCGCACCGCCAGAAGTATTAACGTTAGATGGATCATTTATCAGCAAATAATTGTTCTGCCCGACGGCGCCCGTGCCGAAGGGGTCATTATCATTGGCGACGCGAAACCTAGCCGTGGAGCCGGTCTCGGTTACCGCTGTCCAGGCGGGCTTTTCGCCAACGGTCCCGCCGGTGAAATCATCCTGAAAGACGATTCCGGCATGGACGAACGGCGCGGAAAAAAACGAGGCTATGATGGCGCATACTCCGAATTGACGAACGCTGCTGGACATGAGTTCCTCCATAGAGAAATGAATTTCAGGGGCCGACGAGCGCGATGCGACTTGATCGCTTGAGAAGTACCGTTTGCACTAAACATCACCCTCCCGAAATTCGCTGTCATTCCTCCGGTCGATGGAGAGGGAGATTCATGCATAAACCGCTTTATATCATTATGTGAAACGGTTTATATTCTATCCCACGTCGGTGATCCGTGCAAGCAGAATATTCTTCGCGAATGCATATTTGTTGTTAAATGTATATTCGAAGAATTGACCTTTCCCGAGTGGGCTCTGACAGTTCAATTACTTGGTAGGTAGAGAGCTTGGGTCTGTCGATGGATCGCCCCATGAGGCAGGAGGGTCGCCTCATTAGGTGCATGGTCATAACGAGAAGCTGTATTTCTGGCTCAATCAGCGCGAGGGCTCGTCTGTCAAACTGGACAACTACGAAGGGCTCAGGCTGTCGCTGGGCAGCCAGCGACATTCACGCACTCCGAGAACGTCTATCAGGGCTTGGCTAGCCCAGTGACGAATGCGGACGGACCTGGTTGTAGTGCCGCCGCCACCGTTCGATCAGCACCTTCGCCTCCGTCAGCGTGTAGAGGATCTCGCCGTTCAAGAGTTCGCCTCGGAACTTGCCGTTGAAGCTTTCCACATAGCCGTTCTCCCACGGGCTGCCCGGCTCGATGTACAACGTCTTGGTGTCCACCTTCGCCAGCCAGTCACGCACCGCAGTGGCCGTGAACTCAGAGCCATTGTCGGACCGGATGTGCATCGGCACGCCGCGTGTGGCCATCAGCCACGCCAGCCGCTCCATCACGTCGTCGCTGCCGAGTCTGCGGGCCACGTCGATGCTCAGGCATTCGCGTGTGAACTCGTCGACGCTGTACCGCTGGCTGGCCGAGGGCAGGTTCGCCGGCGTCACCTCCGCCGTCGGACGACACCGCCGGTTCCTGCGGGATCGGCTGATCTACACCTTTTTTACAGGGAAGTCCCCCTCATGATTCCATCCTACACCCCGAAAGATCCCCCCGCATGCTCGTCACGGAACGCGTCGAGCTTCTCAAAAAAGGAAGGAAGGGCCGATACGTGGCGCGATTCCGGGCGAACGGCATGATCACCACGAAATCGCTCAGGGCGGCCAACCTCGAGGTCGCCCGCAAACGGGCGCGTGTCATCGACGGCCAGTTCGCCTGTGGCACATACGGCCGTGCCGGGCCGTCCCAGGAGGCGGCCGACGACGTCCCGGTGAAACAGTACCTCCACGCGAAGCATCACGCCGAGAAACGACGGCCGAAGACGATCGGGAAGTACGCCGACACGCTCGACGCGTTCGAAGCCTGGTGTCCGATGCCGGCGACAAGGAGAGAGCCAAGCAGGTTCGCCTTGTCGTCACCGATCTGCCCCTTGGCGAGGTTGGCGATGATGATCTTGTGGTGGTCGATCGCATAACGCAGGTCGAGTTTGGACGTGGATTGACCGAGGATGTTGCGGATCACCGGGGTCATGAGCAACTGCCCGATCTTGTTCTGGATGGGCGCGATGACTTCCTGCTTGAAGCTCTTGGAGTAGCGTCCGAACTCCGCGGTGAAGAAGTGACGGACGATCGGGTCCCTCAAAGGAAATCGCCCACGCTGCGAGGTAAGCAAGAACACCGCATTTCAAGTAACGCGATTCGCGGACGCGCTGAAGCCGCGATGGATTGTGATCGAGAATGTGTCTTCGATGCGGAAATGGGATCGATATCAGGAACTGATCGATGACCTTACCGACCTGGGGTATCACATCCACCCGCAAGTGCTTAACTCAGCCGACTTCGGTGTCCCGCAGCGTCGCCGGCGACTTTTTCTAATCTGCGACCTGCTCAAGAAGCCAAACCCGGTTCGTATCCCCAGTGTGGCATCGAAGGCGGCGCTGGACATTCTCGATCTGAATGGCACTTACAAGTTTACGCCGCTCCGGTCGCCGCGACGGGCGAAGGCAACGCTCGAACGCGCGGATCGGGCAATCGATAGTCTCGGAAAAAGCTCGCCATTTCTTCTCGTCTACTACGGCTCAGACCATGCCGGCGGCTGGCAGCCGCTCGACGCACCGCTTCGCACCGTTACAACCTTAGACCGATTCGCGCTTGTGATGCCAACGCCTGCCGGGCATGTCATGCGGATGCTACAGGTGCCGGAACTCAAGGCCGCCATGGGTATGCCCGCGAAGTTCGAGATCAGACATGGCTCTCGTCGGGAACGCCTACGGTTGGTCGGCAACGCCGTGTGTCCGCCTGTGATGCGAGCTGCCGTTCGGTCGCTGGCACAAGCAGTACAAGGACTCACCGCCGAGTTGAAGCCAACAAGCGGAGGACTAAATGTCGCGACCGTCTGAAAATTCGGGCCATGCAATCATGCGGCCTCGCGCTAGGTTGATTTCGCTTATTGGGGATGAGCTGATCAGCGACGAGCCGGTGGCCGTCGTCGAGTTGGTGAAGAACGCGTATGACGCCGATGCGAAGAGCGTACGAGTGGCGTTTTCCGGCGAAAACGCGGCCGATACCGACACATTGACCGTCTCGGATGACGGTCACGGAATGACATTGGATACCGTCCTCGGTGCTTGGCTGGAGCCCGGCACCGTGCTGAAAAAGCAGGAAGACAGATCGCCAGGGAAGCGACTTTACCAGGGGGCAAAAGGTATCGGTCGATTCGCAACCGCTCGATTAGCGGAGTCTCTTTACATGGAGACGAAGGCCAAGGGCCAGAAGAGCGGTGTTACAGTCCTGTTGGAGTGGGGACGTTTCAACGACGAGAGCTATCTCGACGAAGTTTCAATCGATTATGAAGTTAACCCGCTGCCAAACCTGAAGCATGGCACCGCGCTTACTCTCATGGGACTTCACGCGCGGAAGCATTGGACGGAAGACGACTTCAAGGCTCTTCACAACCGCCTATCGAGGTTGATCTCTCCGTTCCAGAACTCTGATGGTGTCGGCGAGGTTTCCGATTTTGAGATCGATCTTCAAATCCCTGCGTTTCCGGCACTGGCGGGGAAAGTTGAATCTCACGAATTGACAAGGGCTTCAAAGTACCGCCTGAGCGGCGAGCTTTCGCCTTCCGGTAAATTTACGGGGACCATGGAAATCGAAGGGAAGGTGAAGAAGACTTTCACTAATCATCCGCTCGGAACCGAGGGCGAGCCCGTTGTATGTGGCGGCTTTGCCGTGGAAATCCGATCGTGGGATCGTGATCGGCCGGGGCTTACACCTTACATGGCCAAGTTTGACCTTAGCATGAGCGGCCTGCGGGCTATTCTCGACAACTACTCAGGCGTTAGCCTTTACCGCGATGGATTTCGTGTACATCCTTATGGCGAACGCGGGCTTGACTGGCTAAGCCTCGACACACGAAGCCGACAGAACCCAACGATGCGGCTGGCAAACAACCAGATCATTGCCGCTGTCCGCATTTCGCGCGAGAGGAATCCGGATCTGACGGATCGGGCCAATCGCGAGGGACTAGTTCACAATCCGGCCTATCAATCTCTTCAAGAGTGGTTCACGCGGACACTTTCGTTGCTCGAGGAGGAGCGATACGGCCAGCGCCCGAGGGAAGAGGTCAAGCCACAGGAGGTTTCGACGCTGTTCGAGCCCTTTGACATGTCAGAAGTGGTGAGGGAGGCCAACAAGCAACTCGGGTCTAAGCACCCGGTGACTACGCTGGTCAAGAAGAAAGATGCCGATATCCGCGATGGCGTGCAGCGCCTTCAAGATCACTACTCACGCGTCCTAATGGCCGCCGGTCTGGGTCAGATGGTGGACGTCGTCATCCATGAAATTGGTGCCCCTCTGGGCCGTGCTCAGCGAGCCGTGGCTCAGCTTGAGAAGGAACTCGCCCAGATGCTTGGTATCACCCGTTCGGGCGAACTAGCCGACCGGTTCGAGAACATCAAGGCGTACCTTGAACAGATTTTCAATCTCCGCGAGCGCCTCATCCCCAAGGCGGCGGGACGTCGTGGGCGCACCTCATCCTTCAACGTGCAGGAAGAAATACAGGGCAATCTGGAGTTGTATTCAAGCCTGATCGCCAAGCAGCGAATCCAGGTCATTCGGAAGTGGCCGAAGGAACCGCTTGTCATTCACATGTCGCGATCGAACCTCGGACAGATCATCGCCAATCTGCTCGACAACAGCGTCTATTGGCTGTCCCACTGCCTCACTTGAGCGAACTGGTCCCAGGTCAGCCGGTGGATGGATTCCAGTTCCAGCGATTGGTTCAACTGCACGATCAGCAGGTGCTCGAAAAGCTGCTTGTCGCGGTTTGTCGTGTCTGGATATACCGTCCCTGTCTTCTTGGCATCCAGCACGGTCTTGATTGAGTAGCGGTCACCTTCGCGCGACAAGGCATCGACATTCTTCGTCCCTCGCGGTGCCCGCAGTAGCTTTGGTAGCCCTTTCGTCGCGTTGAAATGTGCGATCACCAAGCTTTCTCCGATCTCTCCAACGCTGAATTTCAGGCCCCGGCGGCGAATCTCAGTGTCGATCCGAGCGCGAAGCCGGAGCAGTTTTTCATCCGTCAGGAGCGCTTGTCTGCCTGAGAATTTCGCTATTCGGCGGCGATGCTCTCAAGTAGGCCTACTTTCTAGCGTCGCCTCAACTATCTCATTTGCCTGCACATTGCAGGTAATGATGGCATTTGTACGGATAACGTCTCGACGGTTCCACACGGGGCTTGCTTCGCCGAACGGATCGAGCAGCCGCAAGACACCGTTGGTTTCAGCCTTGATGCGCATCCAAGTCGTTTTTCCGTTCCGACGACGAGCTGATACCCGAAACGCCCCCTCGGTGCGGAGATCGTGAAATTCAGCATCGAGCCATTCCGCCGGCGTGGAAGGAAAGAGATGGATCATGCCATCGGAACTTCGAAGCAGTAGCTCGTGAACGGCTTCGGCAAACGCGAAATTTCCTTCGAGCGTGAATGGTCTGTTTTGAGCAGATGTTAGTCCTAGCCCTTTGAAGTCGCCATTGAGGTGGAATCCATTTCGTGAAACGAATCCCTTCAGAAACAGCTCGAGCATATTGAGTGCCCGCGCTGCCTGCCCGCCGCGTGCTGCGACGCAGGCGGTCCAGCAAAACGTGTAGCCGCACCATGCCTGCATGCCCAGGCTGTCCAAGTGCCGGATGGATTCATCGATGACAGAGCGATCCCGCTCCGACCGATGAGCCTGAAGCAACCCGAGGGGATAGATCGCCATCAAATGCGACAAGTGCCGATGCGACTGGGTCAGGTGTTCATCCGGCGCAATCTTCAAGCCGCCCATGCCCGGCTTGGCAGCGCCGTCGCTACCGGTGTCTGCCACGGCCAGATCATCCAGCCTGGCCAGGAGGTCCTGCCAATGGCTTGCGGCAGAAACGTCTCCCAGCACAAGCGCCATTTCATCCAAGGCGCCAAACAGCCATCGCATCAGTGACAGATCGTAGTTGGTATTCGGCGTACACCACGCGCTGAGTTCATTGTTGTGTAGTTCTGGTGAACTGGACAGCGGAAGTTGCAGCGTACCCCGCGGGCCAGGCAGCAACAGCGACTCTATGAATCGGGCGATTTCCTGACAGAATGGATACGCACGTTCCTCCAGGAACACTCTGTCCATCGTGTATCGCCAATGACGGTAGAACGCGTGCGAGACCCATATCCCGTTCGTCGGTGAATAAGCAAACGGACTCCAGCCTCCCATCAGTTTGCCATCAAGGGTCATGACCGTGGGGATGCAGGCCCCGGTCGCTGCGTAAAATCGTTGGGCAAAGTCTTGAAATTGTGGCAACAATGCCCAAATGAAGTCGAGGAGGCAAAGGCCTTCATCAAGATGGTTCGCCGCCAAGTAAGGCCAGTACGTCAGTTGGGTATTCAGGTCGTGATGGTAGTCGCCCTTCCAAGGGGGCAATCGACCTTCGTCGGCAGTCCATACACCTTGGAGCGGAATGGGAGGAGCGCCGCGTCTCGACGCCGCTCCATAGAAATACCGAACCTGGTAGTAGTGCTGCTCAATTCTTGCGTCGGGAATCGTAATTGCGGACTGTGACCAGAATTTATCCCACCACGCAGTGTGCGAACGACATACGCTGTCGTAGCCAGCCTCAAGCGCCTCCGTTACCTGCCGTTGCCCGATTTCCACCGGATCGCTACCGTCCTTGGACGTGGCAACCGTGAAGGCGATCTGACAGCCATCAGATGTCTTGCGTGTTGCAGCAACAATCGCGTACTGCATCGAGCCGGCGCAATCCTGGCGGGTCCAAACGAGATGGCCTGATCCGCCGTGCTGCGCGGCGGGATACCGAAGCCGTCCAAGTGAACCCGTCGAACCCCATTCCTCCTGAGCCGGCGCCTCCTGCTCAAATGCCGGCGGGCGGATCTTGAGACGAGGCTCGGCGCCGCGAATCTCGATCATTCCCACTGGTGAGGTTGCGCTGCAAAAAACAGAAAGGTTGCACTTCCCCATGCGAACCTTGCCGACAGCTTCATGTAATCGAAGCGAGAATTTTTCCGCAACTACAGAATCATCGAAAACGAGTTCGATTCGACCGGCAGGGATTTTCGTGGGGTACGGAAAGTCCTTGTACGGACGCTCGAACAAGGTGACAAGGCTCTGCCGATCCTTCTGCGCGACAAGCGATTTGAGTGTTTTCCACGTCCACTCCGGACGATCGAAAGGCGCCGGCCTTCGAACGTCCCAAAGGTCACCCCGATCAAGCGAAAGCTTGATAACGTTGTTATCGCCCCACAGCAGGACGCCCATCATGCCGTTGCCAAGGGGAATTGCTTCGTCCCAGCGTTCGATCGGGGCCGCCAAATGCAGGCCGTGCTCGGAAATCGGATCGGTCATCGTGCGTTCTTTCAATGCCGGCAACTCACGAATTGCCGCCGAATCAGGAGAAGGTCCAATCAGGGACGTGTGTTGCTATCCTTCCACGACCGCTTCCGACCGATGTACGGATCGACATCCGCGTGGCCGAGTCCGTCAACGTAGACGGGAGACGTACTCAGTGGAATTTTCACCTTGCCGTCCTGGACCACCAACTCGCTGGTGAGTCCGTAGATGTCCGTGACGGTCACCTTCGATCCGTCTGCCGCCTGAACGGGGATCGCTTCGGACCGCGCCGCGTTCTGGTGCCATGCAATCAAAGTGGGTTTCCCCGAGGCGCTGTCCTCAAACACATAGCCCCTGGCGGACCCTCCAATCCTGTAGCTGCCGATCCAGGTGCTGCTCCGCACGCGCGCGATCAAGGCTGAGTAAGCGACAGCAGCAGGTTTCGGCTGAAGGTCGTAGGTGAATAAGCCGAAATTGTGCTCTGATTCGCCGGGGTCAGTCCCGTTGTCCTTCAGTCCGTACCAGAACACTTTGTCCGCGCCATGGTAGAGATGCATCACCATTGCTCGCACGAGGAGCGAGGCTTGCTCCTCCTCAGTCGCCGGCGTGTAGAAGGTTGGTTTCTTGCCTTCCGGCAGGATGAACGAACTGTAGCCGATCTCGCCTACCCATACCTTCCAGGAGAGGTTTCGATCCTTGATGAAACTGTGGAGTTCGTCGTACTGCGCGAGCGTGGGCTGCTCTTCCGGGAGCGGAAGCGCCGGGTGCGTGTTGTAAGGATGAGGCGAGATGAGATCAATCGACTCCTTCGCCTGATCGAAAAACTGCGGATACCACACCAGCGTGTCCCCATCTTCCCAGATCATCTTGGCGTCGGGGTCTGCTTCCTTGATCGCTTTGGTGACCGCGGCACCATACATCGCGAATGGGCGAACCCAGGGCCCACCCCACCAACTGCCGCCGACCGCCTTGCTCCATTTCTGCATGGGCTCGTTCGCGAGATCGTAGTACTCGATGTACTTTCCGTATTTCTCGGCGTAGGCGCGATGCTTCTCCGCAACGCGAGAGAAATCCCATCCGCTATCGGAAGTCCGATGATCCTCAATCGGCATATAGGTGGCGCTGAAAACGGGCAGATAACAGAGGTTATTCTCCTCGGCGACGACGACCGCCTGATCTTCGCTTAGGTTTGCCGTCTGGACACCGTCGCGAATCCACGCAATGCCGGTTCGTTTCACGATCTTCCCAAGCACGGCCGGCGGCTTTTTGGATTTGAACGGGTTGAAATGCGTGTTGACGCCGAACGGGGATTCCGGTTCCTTGGATTCCGGATGTGTTGGAATGACGGCGTAGCGCCGTACGATGGACTTGGAGACAGTCCCATCAGTCGCCGTGAGCAATAGCCGGTAAAAGCCGATGCCATTGGTCGGCAATTTCGTCGTCGAACGATAATTGCCCTGTTTTGTCAGTACAATCGCCGGCAGTTCCGCGACAAGGTCGCCGCGAGCAGATACCACCTTGCCGCTGACGCGAATGTCTTGGCCCGCAGGATAAGGAGGCGCGATCAACGTGGCCGAAGCTTCTTCGCCTGGATAGAAAAGGTTGCCGGGCGCGGACGTGCCGAACCATAGCGATGCCTCTGTCCATTTCGACCAGTATGCCGTCGTATCCGAACCCCCTTGCTCTTTGGCGGATTCCGGTGCGGCCT
>JBBCIV010000305.1:0-5926 GCA_037189665.1 Phycisphaerae bacterium
GACGCCCACGCCGCCGACGAGCGATGCGATGGGGTTTTCGAACGACGAGAGCATGCCGGTCTCGAAGATCATGCGGATCTCGGTCGCCATCACGCTGATGCCGGTGGGCTCGAAGATCGCGAATTCCTGCATCGCCAGCACCACGCCCGCCGCCAGCGACGCCGCCCCCGGCGCGAGCGAGCGTCGCAGCAGCGTGCGCAGCAGCACGCCGTCGAGGACCGATTGCTCGATCAGCGACGCGTCGATCCGCCGAAGTGACAGCGCGATCGCGATCGCGGGGATGGGGAAGAGCCAGATCGCCAGGATCGCGACGCATCGCGCTACGTCGAGCGTCGATTGCGGCATCGGATGAAGGTCGATCGCCGCCAGCACCTGTTGCCAGCCGTAGCCCGTCACCATCGAGGGCAACAGCAGCGGCAACGGCACGATCAGCCACAACGCTCGCGACATGCGCCCGGCCGAGCGGCCCATCGGGATCGCGACCGGGAATGCCAGCGCCACCGCGCCGCCCGCCGCCAGCAACGAGTAGCCGACGGTGCGGCCGAACAGCGACATCATGCGGGCGTCCCACAGCCCGGCGAGCAGCGTGCGCGGATCGGCGAAGACCACCCCGATCGCCCACGCCACCGGCAGGCCGGCGGTGACGAGGATCGCCAACCAGAGCGAGAAACGGGCGAAGATGGAGCCGCGGGAAGTCACGGAGGTTGGAGCCGCAGATGGACGCAGATCAAAGCAGATGAAGTGGAGATCGGATGTCGCGTTTCTCGGTGGCACGGGTTTTCAACCCGTGTAGCTTTTCTATTAAATCAATCAGAACACGGGTTGAAAACCCGCGCCACCAAGGAGATCACGCCCTCGCTTGCCCATTTACGGTCTTCATCTGTGTTCATCTGCGGTTTCAAACCGAATCCTACTCCGGCTCGCGACCGGCCAGGATCGCCTCCGCGCGTCGCACGGCGGCAGGCATGGATTTGGCGACGGCGAGGTAGTCGATCTGCATGGCGCGGAACTGCGCCTCGGGCGCCCGCGCGCTCCAGCCGGCGAAGTTGGCGTCGATCAGCGCCTTTTCGGTGGCCTCAGACAGGAGGTAGTCGATCAGTTTTTTCGAGTCGTCCTGCGTGTCCGGCCGTTTGACGAGAGCGACGGTGGTGGGGATGGCAAGCGTGCCGATCGCGTTGTTGGCCTGATCGGGCAACACCATGGCGAGGTCGCCTTTAGTGGCGGTGACGTCGTCGTTGTCGGTCAGGCCCGCGATGAAGTTACCGGCGGCGATCTGTTGGGGGACGGGACTGTTGCCGCCCACGAGGACGACGCCGTTGGCCTTCAGGCCTTTGAAGAACGCGTCGCCGCCTTCCTTGCCGCGCAGCGCGTAGATCGCCGCGACGTGCCCGCCGATCGTCCCGACGGCGGGGCGGCCCATCACGATCTTGCCCTTCAGCACCGGCGACAGCAGGTCGTCGAGTTGGGCAAGCAAAAAGTCGCTCCGCGGCGACACCGCGATCACCCGCGCCCGAATGCCCGCGCCGGCCCAGCGGTGATCCTCGTCCTTGAACAGCGCCCGCACGTCCTTCGCGCTCGGCGATTCGTACGGCTCGAACAGCCCCTCTTCGGCGAGGTTGACGGTATGGAACGGCTCGTTTCCCCACCACACGTCGCAGCGCGGGCGGTCTTTTTCGGCGCGAAGCCGCTCGGCGAGGCCGATCGACTTCATCGCCTCGGCGTCGGTGACGAGCTTGACGCGAATGCCGGTCTCCTTCGTGAACTTCTCGACGATCGGCTTGGCGTAAGGCTCGTCGACGCTGGCGTAAAGCGTGATCTCGGCGAGGAGGGATTGGCAGAGGAGGAGGGAACCGCAGATGAACGCAGATAAACGCAGCAGATGAAGAAGGGATGGTCGCACGGTCGTCCCGCGTTGAGTGACTGGTTGCGGCACGGGTTTTCAAACCCGTGTTCCGCCGGAAGAGAAAAAGACACGGGTTGGAAACCCGTGCCACAAATAACAAGGCACGACAGAATCAGCTTTTCATTTCAACTGGCGTGTATCTGCGTTCATCTGCGGTTTCACTTCGTTTCTTCCGCGCCTAGCGAGCCGAAGTAGTCGCGGACGACCTTCTGCGCCTGTCGGCCGACGCGTTCGGTGTCGACCTCGTCGGTCGATTCCTTGATTGCGCTTTCAGCGACGTCCTTCACCTGCGCCTTCGATTCGCCCTTGAGCGCGTCGGCCTTTACGAAGGTGGCGGCGATGACCTTGCCTTTTTCGATGTCCTTGGACTTGCTGACTTCCTGCTTGACGGTGAACGGGGCCTCCGCGACGTCCATGGGGGCGCCCTGGCCTTGTCCAACGCCGGCTCCGCCGCCGCCTTGGCCGCCGTTGGGGTTGCCGTTGCCTTGCGCCTGTTGCTGCCCTTGCCCTTGCCCTTGACCTTGTCCCTGCCCCTGTCCGTCGCCGCCCCCGGCACACGCGGCGGCGGCCTGTTGTTGCGCCGCTTGCGCGGCCTGCTGGGCGGCCTGCACTTGTTGGGCGTCCTGGGCGATCGCCTGCATGTTCTGCAGTTGTTGTTGCATCTGCTGGGCGGCCTGCGCCATCTGCTGTTGGGGCGTTTGCCCGCCTTGCTGCTGGCCGGGCTGCTGGGGGTTGGCGTTCTGGCCTTGATTGGCTTGCTGTCCCTGCTGGCCCTGCTGGCCTTGTTGCCCTTGCTGAGCCGCTTGGCCCATCGCCTGGGCCAGGGCTTGTGCGGCCTGTTGCATTTGCTGCGCCTGGGCCTGGTTGTTCGCCTGGCCCTGCAACTGCTGCATCATTTGCTGGATTTGTTGCTGCTGGGCCTGCGTGGCGCCCTGGCCGTTGTTCATTTGCTGCATGGCCTGCTGGGCCATCTGCTGCAATTGCTGGGCGGCCTGCTGGTTGCCCTGGGCGGCCTGCTGCAGCGCGTTCATCGCCTGCTGGGCCTGCCGTTGGTTCATGCCCATCTGTTGCAGCTTTTGCTGCATCTGTTGCTGTTGCTGCGGGTTGTTGGCGAGCTGCTGAAGCTGCTTGGCCATCTGCTGCATCTGCTGGGCCGCTTCCTGCTTTTTCTGCTCGTCCATCTGGTCGAACTTCTTGACGACCTCGTCGAGCTTGTCGATCGCGCCGCCGAGGTTGCCCTTGGCGATCTCCCGCTGCGCGTCGGCGACGGGGCCCTTGGCGTCATCGCCGGGGTCCATCTTTTCGAGCAGGCGTTCCTGATTCTTGGCTTCGGCGAACTTCTGGTTCTTGTCGATCTGCTCTTTGATCGCGCTGTTCAGATCCTGCAGCGCGTTGAGCGCCTTGCGGTTTGCGGCGTTGGGGTCGATGTTGGGCGCCTTGGCCAGCTCGCGCAGTTCGGCCTTGGCGAGTTGGATCGACTCTTTCTCCGAGGCCGCCTTGGGCGCCAGGTCGATCGCCGCCAGGGCGCGCTTGACGGTTTCCTTGGCGTCTTCCTTTGCTCGGTTTTCCTCGGGCTTTGCGATCGCCGTTTTGGGCTCGTCCGGCTCGAAGATGTTTCGCGCTTCGACGAACGCCAACAGGCCGGCGCCCATCAGCGCTACCACCGAGGCATACCCCACCGCATTGGGAAACTTGATTGGAAACTGCTTGTGAAGGCTGACGCTGGTGGCGGTCTGCTCCGCGTCGATCACGGCCGCCTTGCTGAACGGGTCTTCGCGATGGCGCGCGTGCAGCGCGGTGGAGAACTTTTCCTGAAGCCCCAGCCGGTCGTCGATCGCGACCGCAGTCAGCAATTCGCCCGGCCTGCGGGCGATCGCCATGATCGCGCCGTACAGCAGCGTCGCCGCGCCCAGCGAAGACAGCCATACCCATTCGCCGGGCAGCTTCAGCAACGTGAACTGGCGCAACAGCACGTATGTCAACGCCAGCAGCGCCGCCACCAGCAACGCCTGCGCCCAGCAATGCACGAACTCCGCCATCGCGAGCTTGTTCCGGATCCGCGAAATGTGTGAATCGATACGGCTCATGAGGGTTCCCGCCTGATTTTGACGCTACCGGCAGCGGGGGTGAACCCGCAGCTTTCCTAAAGACATACTGTATCGGCGGCAAGGTCACCGCGACAAGCGAACAATCCATTTGACGCCAGAATCCGTCCGCCGGTTCGTCGGAATCTCAGGAATCCGCGCAAGCTGCTTGGAATAAATGATTTACAGATTTTTGACAGCCGTTCTCATTGCTGTTTCAATGCTTTCATTCATTCCGCTTTGGGGTGCGAAGTCTATATGTATGAACCGCTCGAAACCCGCGTCTTACTGGCAGTAACGTTCTCCGGGGGCAAAATCACGGTCACGGGTACGCCCGGAAACGACGTGATTTCGCTCAATTTGGTCGGCAACCGCGTTGCGGTGTTCGAAAATCGCGTTCAGACCGCGTCGTTCAAAGCGGTGCGGTCGATCGAAGTTCATGCCGGCGACGGACGGGATCGCGTGACGATCGATCCGTCCATTGCGGTCCCCACTCGAATCGATGGCGGGGCAAGCGCGGATACGCTCATCGGCGGGTCGGGGCCGGACGTCCTTATCGGTGGCGGCGGACACGATTATCTTGTTGGCGGGGCGGGCGCTGATGCCTTGCTCGGCGGGGCTAACGACGACATCCTCGATGGCGGACTCGGCAACGACTACCTCGAAGGCGGGGGCGGAAAAGACACCGTCACGTACGAGAGCCGGTCTCAGGCCGTCGCTTTCGTTCTGCGCGTTGACGGCCAGACGTCCGTCGTGCCCATCACCTACGGCACCGCTACCGTCGGTGGCGAACAGGATAAGCTTGCCCACGTTGAAACGCTCGTCGGTGGAAGCGGCAATGATTCTTTCCGGATTAGCAGCATATCTTACGACGAAAGCTACGCGCTGCCTCTTGGCTTGGAGGCTCGCGGCATGGCAGGCAACGACTATTTCTTCGGCGGCAGCCTGCAGGCGGCAAGCGGGGCGGCCGTGCGATTCTACGGCGGAGACGGAAACGATCATTTCACGCCTGATGGGTATGTCGTCGCCGAAGCCTATGGCGAGGCCGGCGACGATCGGTTTGACGACGGGGATGACGACACTGGCGTGATGTTCACTTCTTTCGGCGGCGACGGTCGCGATACGCTCATCGTTGACGGTCTTCAGCCAGCATCACGATTGCCGGACGCCAGCTACGGAATTGAAGACGCCGATATTTTGTCGGGACTTTACCTCCCGGAAGACGCGGACGGGGATCAGTCGTTTCGTGGAAATGCACTGGACAACCGCATTGCTGTCTTCGACATGAACGGCGGCCTGGTAGTGCTGGGCGGCGACGGAAATGATCGCATCACCGCCGAGCAGGCGGGAGAGATCTTAATCCGTGGCGAAGCAGGCAACGACGTCATCCGGGGCGGTAATTTTGCAGACACGCTCGACGGCGGCCCCGGCGACGACGCGATCTTTGGAAATGGCGAAAACGACGCCCTGATCGGCGGGACCGGCAACGACTACCTCGAAGGCGGCCTTGGCGACGATTTTCTCGTCGGCAACGGCGGTAATGATACCCTTCGCGGCGGGCCGGGGGTGGATCGCATGGAAGGCCATGCCGGCGACGACGTCTTCTACTCACGCGACAAAACCGGCGATATTCTTTACGGCGGATCAGGTAACGATTCGGCACAGCGCGACGCCAGCGAGCAAATCCTCGATTCCATCGAAAAGACCCTCGCCTGATCATGCGGAGATGCGATTGACGCCTGTTGGGGCGTTTTTGGGGTGGCGCGGCATTCTCGCTTGTCTGGTGAGAGGGGCCTGAGCGGGCGCACATAAGCCTGGTGCGCCTTGTCGCACCCGCTGGCGTGGGAAGGTCGCTTGCTTGCCCCTCCCCATGGGTATCTGTACCATCCTCGCCTCTCTCGCTCGGCGCGGTGACGCGGCGCAAGCGCGGAAGGCACGA
>JBBCIV010000306.1:0-10346 GCA_037189665.1 Phycisphaerae bacterium
GCGCGCCAAACCCCCACCATGGGGCGGCGCTAAACGGGAGGCCTGCTCGTTGTGTCACGCTCGTCCGTAGACGTAATCGTTGAGCTGCTGGATCTGCATGTCCTGTTCTGACACGCGGTGGGCATTGAGATCGCCGATGGAGATCATGCCGCGCAGGCTGCCGGAGGCGTCCAGAACAGGGATATGACGCACACGGCGGTCGCGCATCATCTCGGCGACGTCGTCGAGGTCGGTATCGCAATCGCACGTGCAGGGATTGGCGGTCATGACTTCGCCGACCATCGTCTCGTGCGGCGTCCGCTCTGCCGCCACGATGCGCGTCAGCACGTCCCGCTCGCTGAACACCCCGAGCAGCCGACCCGATGAGTCGATCACGCACACCGACCCGATGCGGTGCTCATTCATGAGCTGCGTGGCCTTCAACACGTTCATGTCCGCGGATACGCAAACAACCGATTTGCCCTTGAGCATGAGAATGTCTGCAACACTCGCCATGATGCACCTCCGCACGATAAGACCTATTTTCCCTGTCGGATTAAAACCGAACCTGACGTGACATCAGCGAGTATGCCAGACGCAAGTCGCGGGCCGCAACATTGTGATTAGTTTCTCAAGCTTTTAGGGCGCAGGATTGCGATCAAGCAAGTCGTGGATCATCGCGGCGTACTCGTCGTGGCCTGGGAGCGACAGCGCCGTTTCGAGCCGGCTTCGCAACGCGTTGACCTGTTGTCCTGTGCGCGGGTCGGCGCCGCTCTTTTCGTAGGTGTTCCAGAACACGCCAACGCCGAGCCTTTGCCATGTCGGAAGCGAGGCGAAGTCAATGCCATTCTGACGCAGTAACTCGTGTTTTTCCGATACTGATTGGCCTGCCATAAATGTGCTGGCGGTGGCGGGCGATCGGCCTTTGCGACGGAGCAGCCAATAACAATGCGCGCTCAGCGCGTTGCGGCCGGCGTCTTCCTGACGCCAGCGGAAGTAATCGACCACCCGCTCCGCCGACGGCAATTCACAGATGCGAGCGTCAAAGCAACCGAGATCGCCTAGCAGAAGCGAAAATTTCGCGCTTGCCTCGCCGGCTAGGATCGAGATCAGCTTTCGCGACTTGCGGTTGAACGTGTTGTCCTGTTTGTGCAGCAACAGCGAGATTTCGTCACTTTGCGTATAGCCGTAGCGAAACCGTGGGCCGCAGTTCATCAGATGAACAACTGTGTCGGTCATCCAGTTGCTAACGCGCAGGTCGAAGGGCATCTCGAACGAATGTTTTTCCTTTGTCAGTTTCGTGAAGTTACGGCCGTCCAGTCGGATGACGATGTAAACGTCGGGTGGGATGAGGTAATCGCGCGATGTCTCGTAGACCCGCATTTCAGCGTCAAGGGCATCAAAGTTCATTGCAGCGGTTCCACATGGGTTGTTCCATTGACGACGAACACGCGAAACAACGCCGCGTATCCCTCCACAAGCGATGGCCGCACCAGTTTGGCGGCGGTGCCGTGGATGGCAATGTCTGGCACGCGATGGGATATCTCGCGCTGAGCATTGCGTTGAAGGCATTCCTCGGCCGGCACGTCGAAGAAATACCCTTCGATCCTAAAGCCACATGCTCTGGCCAAGGCGATATATCGTGCCCGCTGGGTTGCAGTTGGGTTGGTGTTATCCACCACGAATGACTGTTGGGCCATCAGGCAGGCGTGCAGCAGAATATCCTCGCGATTCCGCGTTTTGAGCATGTCCAGATTCAGCCGGACGTGTGTTTGTGCGAACCGAGTGGCGAAAAAACGGGACTTTCCCGACCCCTGCAGGCCACAGAAAATTACGGCGTTCATGACGCGGCATTGTCCGCGGATAAGCGATCTCCGACAAACGTTGATCTCCGATTAGTCGCCCGATGTGCAGCCGCACTTCCGATCGCTCGGGCGATTGGATTATCAACATACCTGTCTCCTGTAGGATCGTTCTTGGCTGGCGGCGGCAAGCGTGGCGAACTCGCGCCGGCAGAGATGTGCTGTCAGAGCCGCGCGTTCAAGATGAGGGGGCTCGCATCCGTTTTCGATGATGATGTGTAGCCACACGTTTGAGATGAACGCGCTTGCTGACTTGGTATTTGCTGCCCTCCGGTTTTCTTTCTCTTTGCGAACTCTACGCTTCTCTGCGACAAAATCTCGCCACGGAAGGCGAACTGGCTTTGACAACGTCGCCATGCAACGGCCCCCCGGCCAGCCGTGTCAGGCCGGATATCCGGGGCCAAATCGGGCGTCCGAAACGGGATTTCCGCGAGGTTTAGGGGCGGTTTGCGTTTGACAGTCGCCCACCTGCCGGGCGACAACAGCGTCATGAAACTGCCTGTCGTCGCCATCGTCGGCCGCCCGAATGTGGGTAAATCGAGCCTGTTGAACGCGCTGGCCGGGAAGAAGGTGTCCATCGTTCAGGACATGCCCGGCGTCACGCGAGACCGCGTGTCCTATCACCTGTCGATCGACGGAAAGTACGTCGAAATGGTCGACACCGGCGGTTACGGGTTCGTCGATGAACAGGGGCTGACGGAACACATCAAGCACCAGATCGAGATCGCCATGGCCCGGGCAGACCTGGTCGTGTTCGTCGGCGATACCACCGCCGGCGTGACGAGCGGGGATCAGACGATCGTGCGGATGCTGCGCAACAAGGGCATCAAGACGATCGTCGTCGCCAACAAGGCCGACGGCCCGAAGGCCGATCCGGCCGTCGCGGAGTTCAGCCGGCTGGGCTTCGGCAACCCGATCGCGGTGTCGGCGATGAACGACCGCAACCTCGATCAGCTGGTCGACGTCATCCGACAGAATGTGGATTTGACGAATGCCCCGACCGAACTTCCGCCGCCGGAGATGTTCATCGCGATCGTCGGGAAACGGAACGCTGGCAAGAGCACGCTGGTAAACGCTGTCGCGAAGCTGTACGAGGGCGACCCGCAGCGCGTGATCGTGTCGGAGGTGCCGGGAACGACGCGCGACAGCGTGGACGTTCGCTTCGAAAAGGACGGCCACGCCTTGGTTGTCATCGATACCGCCGGCGTACGGAAAAAGCGGCATATGGTGACGAATGACATCGAATTCTACAGCTTTCACCGGGCCGAGCGGTCGATCCGTCGGGCGGACGTGGTGCTGTTCCTGATCGACGCGTCGGAGCCCGTCAGCGAGCCGGATAAGAAGCTGGCGGCGTACATTGCCGAGCAGTACAAGCCGGTCATCCTGGTCATCAACAAGTGGGACATCGCACGGGCGGAACTGAAGAAACGCGACGGGGAGAAGTATCGCGACGCTGACGCGATGGAAGCATTTGGCGAATACCTGGGCAAAGAGTTGAAGTTTCTCGATTTCGCGCCGATCGCTTTCACGACCGCCAGGGATGGCAAGAACGTGCAGCAGGTGCTCGATCTGGCGGGGCACCTGCACAAGCAGGCGACCGAGCGCGTGACCACCGGCCGGCTAAACGCGGCGCTGGAGGCCGTGGTGAAGGAGCGAGCCCCCAGTTCCAAGGCCAGCGCCCGCCCGAAGATTTTCTACGCCACGCAGGTGGCGGTGTCGCCGCCGACGCTGGTGCTGTTCGTGAACAACGCGGATTACATCGACGAGAACTACCGCCGGTTCGTCACCAACCGGTTTCGCGAATTGCTGCCGTACGCCGAGGTGCCGATCAAGCTCCAGGTGCGAGGCAGGGTGCGCGATGCCACCCGCGAGGCAACCCACCTCGGGTTGATGGACAAGCGGGCGAAGCGCCGCATCGTCGCCAAGCGGCCTTCCGAGAAGGCGAAAGCGGCGGCAAAAAAGCGGAAGTAAAATTTTTAGACTCCCTCCGCTTGACGGCCAAGAATTGGTTGGCATAATCCCCGCCTCACTGATCCGGAACGGGACGCAAATAAACGCGGACCGGAGGATTGGTGGCCGATGTAACAATCGGGCTGACAATAGGTTAGAGAAGATCCGGGTTTGCTCAGTCTTCTCCGCGAGTTAAAAAAATCTCGCGACAACCGGTTGACAGTGACGCGAGTCGCGATACGATGTGCGACCCAATCGACGGAACGGACGCAAGTTCGAGACGCCGATAACGAGATCAAAGCTGGCTTGCCAGTCTTGAATATCGGGTGCTCTTTGACAAGTGAATAGTCGGAAAGCCGCGAGAATGTGGGCCGAAACCTGTGTCAAGCAGGAGGTTCGGCGAAGATCTTAGTGGTCGCAAGCAACTTCGGTTGCGGGCGGCCCACCAAATCTTCAGCATTCTCGTGTCACCTATAAGAAAGTGAATCCAATTCATTTTTCTATGAGTAATATGCCAGAATGCTGAAGCCTTGCTCTGGTAGATGTGACGTAACAGTCTTGTCTACCAGCTGACCCTTGGGCCTAGTCACCCAAGGGCAGTAATCAGCCTATCAGATTGTCTTAGTCTGATAGGTATAGGACAAACTCATTTCGAGGATAAACCCGAACGCGAAACTGTAAGTCGGAGCTAAGTCGCAAGACGACGCTTTGCATGAGGAGTGTTTTCGGGCCAAGAAATTAAATTGAAGAGTTTGATCCTGGCTCAGCCTGAACGCTGGCGGCGTGGCTAAGACATGCAAGTCGTACGGGTGTAGCAATACACCAGTGGCGCACGGGTGAGTAATGTATAGCTAATCTACCCTGGAATCTGGGATAGCTGGCCGAAAGGACAGGTAATACCAGATGATATGACGGTGTCGCATGGCACTGTTCTCAAAGGGCAACCGTTCTGGGATGAGGCTATATTGTATCAGCTTGTTGGTGAGGTAATGGCTCACCAAGGCAATGACGCATAGCCGGGCTGAGAGGTCGGCCGGCCACATCGGAACTGAGACACTGTCCGGACTCCTACGGGGGGCTGCAGTAACGAATCTTCCACAATGCACGAAAGTGTGATGGAGCGACGCCGCGTGTAGGACGAAGTCCTTCGGGATGTAAACTACTGTCAGGGGAAAGAAAGATCTGATCTACCCCAGAGGAAGTGGCGACTAACTCTGTGCCAGCAGTCGCGGTAATACAGAGGCCACAAGCGTTAGGCGGAATCACTGGGCTTAAAGCGTGTGTAGGCGGGTTGGTAAGTACCTTGTGAAATCCCACGGCTTAACCGTGGAAATGCTTGGTATACTGCCGATCTTGAGTCATCTAGGGGCAACCGGAACTGATGGTGGAGCGGTGAAATGCATAGATATCATCAGGAACGCCAATGGTGCAGACAGGTTGCTGGGGATGTACTGACGCTGAGGCACGAAAGCCAGGGGAGCAAACGGGATTAGATACCCCGGTAGTCCTGGCCCTAAACGATGTCTACTAGATCGTGGTCCTTTGACGGGATCATGGTCGAAGCAAAAGTGTTAAGTAGACCGCCTGGGAAGTACGGTCGCAAGGCTAAAACTCAAAGGAATTGACGGGGGCTCACACAAGCGGTGGAGCATGTGGTTCAATTCGAAGCAACGCGCAGAACCTTACCTGGGCTTGACATGCTAGGATTATCTTGGTGAAAGCCGAGTAGGCCCCGCAAGGGGTACAACTAGTACAGGTGCTGCATGGCTGTCGTCAGCTCGTGTCGTGAGATGTCGGGTTAAGTCCCTTAACGAGCGAAACCTTTGCCCTTAGTTACCAGCGGGTTATGCCGGGGACTCTAAGGGGACTGCCGGTGTCAAACCGGAGGAAGGTGGAGATGACGTCAAGTCCTCATGGCCTTTATGCCCAGGGCCACACACGTGCTACAATGGCACCCACAAAGCGAACCGAGAGCGCGAGCTGGAGGAAATCGCAGAAATGGTGCCTCAGTTCAGATTGGAGGCTGCAACTCGCCTCCATGAAGCTGGAATCGCTAGTAATCGCGTATCAGCTACGACGCGGTGAATGTGTTCCTGAGCCTTGTACACACCGCCCGTCAAGTCATGGGAGCCGGAAATAGCCGAAGTTGCCACATTACGGTGGTGCCTAAGCTAGGTTCGGTGACTGGGACTAAGTCGTAACAAGGTAGCCGTAGGGGAACCTGCGGCTGGATCACCTCCTTTCTAAGGGATTACTTAGAACGAGGGTCGGTGCGAACCGATCCCGTATTAAGTCAGCACACTCTCGTTCCGGATGCTGAATCCGGAAAATGATGCAGGTAACTGTGTCAGATGGCCTCCGACTATTCACTTGTCCAAGATCAACCGGACACAAGAGCCCACGGTTAACCCCGTGGGCTTTTTTGTTTTTGAGTTCGGACGAGGGAATGAGCGCCAAAGTGTCAGGAGAAGAGAGACAAGTAGCACGGGCGTCTCGCCCGTGATTTCATTGGCTTTTCGCCGATCCACGGGCGAGACGCCCGTGCTACTTTCTGCATTGTTCTTCTCTGCGTCTCGGCGTTCACATTCTTATACCGCTCGGCAAATTCATTTCCGCCCGTAAATGCTGAGCTGAACGTCGCGTCGCGTGAATGCGCCGATGAAATCCTCTCCGCACAACCACTTCCCCTTCGGCGGCAAATCGGCATAATGGCCCGTCCAACGTTATCGAGGAGCGCGATGGGTCCGACAAACGTCGCCCTAGTCAAGTTATATCAATCTGAAACCGAGCTGCGCGAGGCCCAACGGCGTCTTGACGCGGTTACCAAGAACGTCCGCCTTCAGCAACGCAAGGTGGACGACCTCACCGCCCGGCAACAGACGGCACACAGCGACCTGCAGAAGCTGCAGGCAAAGAACGCCGAGCTGATGCTGGAAATCCAGTCCCGCGAAGAAAAGATTGAGGCGCTTCGCGGCCAACAGCAGCAGGCACAGACGAATCGTGAATACCAGGCCTTCCTGGTCCAGATCAACACGTTCAAGGTTGATAAAGGCAAGGTGGAAGAAGATTCCCTGAAGCTGATGGAGCAGATCGAGGCGCTCGGTAAGGAAAGCGAAACGCTCATTGCCCAACTGGCTACCGAGTCGGCGAAGTTTCAGGAGATGAAAACGTCGATCGACCAGCGCGTGCAGGAGATGTCCGCTGCCGTCGAAGCACTTCGGCCGGCGCGAGATGCTGCCGCTGCGGCGGTGCCGGAGCGGGCGAAGGTGGTCTTCGATCGCCTGGCCGACCGCTACGAAGGCGAGGCGATGGAACCCATCGACAAGCCGCACCCCAAGCGAGAAGAGTACATCGCCACCATCTGCAACATCGATCTCACCGTCGACGTTTACAACCGCCTTCACACGCGAGATGAACTCCTGTTTTGCCCGTCTTGCGGGCGCATCATGTTCATTCCCGAGGACTTGGTTCCGGAGAAGGCCGTCCACAAGCCGAAGGAAAAGAAGCCGCGTAAGCCGAAGCAGGACCTCGCGGCCCCGGTCCCGCGTCAGTTGCTGGCCGGCAGCGTGGTGGCAAGCGTCGATCAGGACGACGAAGAATCTCCTGCCGCCGCTTCGTCCGAGCCGCCGGTGGAGTCCTCGGAGCCGACGCAGAGCGTCGATGCTCAGGCATCGCAGGAACAGCCATCGAACAACTAACGCCTTTTCTGGTTACACATGACTGGGGTGGCGGCTCTTTCAGTCGCCACCCCGATTTTTTCTCCCTATGGCCGACGCCCGACCTTCCGTCATCATCTATACCGACGGCGCCTGCGACCCTAACCCCGGCATCGGTGGCTGGGCCGCGATCCTCATCCATCCCGGCACCGGCACGAAAACTGAAATCTCCGGCGGTGAAAAAGAATCCACCAACAATCGCATGGAACTCACCGCCGTCATTGAGGCGCTCTCGCGGCTGAAAGAGCCGTGCGAGGTCACCCTCATCACCGACAGTGAGTACGTCAAAAATGCCTTCACCCAGAAGTGGCTCGACGGCTGGCAGAAAAAAGGCTGGAAGACCGCCAGCCGGCAGCCGGTGAAGAATCAGGATTTGTGGCAGAAGCTTCTCGTCCTGACTGCGCAGCACCAGATTCTCTGGAAATGGGTACGCGGCCACCACGTGGACGAACTCAACAACCGCTGCGACGAACTTGCCGTCGCAGCCCGTCGCAAAATCGCATCCGGCGCGTAATTGCTACACCGCGGTTTTCAGTAAGTGTTTTTCCCCTTGGCGAACACGAATCGCGTCTCAGCACAACGCCGCAAAGGTTGCCAGCGCGAGGATCGCGATGCGGAATTTTCTCTCCGAGAAGATGCCGTTGATGAGCAGATTCATGAACGAACGCCTCCAGCGCTGCTAAGACCTTGGCAACTGAAATGCCAGCGTAAGGAACTTACCTGAGACACCTGTAAAACCCTCCTAAAGGCGGGTTTATCAACAGCCTGCGGTCCGTTTATTCCGGACGTTGTCGGGAGTCATCATTCCGTGATGTTTTTGCGATTGCGTAGCGCAGGTTTCCAGCGGCATCAGAAGCCATGAAAGTTGCCCAGCTTCACGGGGCAGGCGTGCGTGGCGGCATATCGTCTGATATGAAATCGAACGTGATGGATACGCTTCGCCTCAGTGCGGTTTCTTTTTTCAACACCGCGCCGCTGGTTTACGGATTGGCAGGCGATGCGCGCAAGATTTTTTTGCGGTTTGGCGTGCCGTCGGTTTTGCTCGACGACCTTGCTGAAGGCAGGGCGGACGTCGCGCTCCTGCCGGTGATCGACTATCAGCGGACGGAAAACCTGAAAATTATTCCCGCCACCGGCATTGGCTGCGATGGCCCGACGCTCACCGTTCGGCTTTTTTCCCGCTCGCCGATCGAAAAAACAAAAATTCTTGCCGCCGACACCGACAGCCACACATCAGTCATTCTTACCCGGCTGATCCTGAAAAAAAACTTCGGCCTCTCGCCCGAAGTCGTCCCTCTCACCAGTGCCCGCGACCTGTCTGGCGAAACGCGCCTGCTCATCGGCGACAAGGTCGTCACGCAAGAGCCGGTCGGTTTTCCATATCAGCTCGATCTTGGAGAGGCGTGGAAAAACCTCACCGGCCTGCCGTTCGTCTTCGCCGTTTGGACCGCGCGGGCAGAGGTGAACGTCGGCGATCTTGGCTCACGCTTGAAGCGAGCACTGGAGGAAGGATTGTCGAACGTCGAACAATTGATCGACCGCGATGCCGTCCCCCGCGGCTGGCCGCGCGATGTCGCGCGGAGATATCTGACCGAATACCTGAAATTTACGATCGGCGATCGCCAACTCGAAGCGATCCGCCAATTTCATGCGATGGCATACGACCTGGGCCTCATCTCCCATCTGCGGCCGTTGCGGCTGGCGTGAAAATCGGAAGCGAACTTACAGTTCTTTTTTGATCAGGTCGGTCAGGTGCTGCTCGAGCGCCCAGTCGCGGCCGATGGGGTACCAGTAGCTGTCGGCGAGGATGATCCCCTCGTCCGACTCGCGAGTGCCATACGCATTCAGGCTTCGATCGCGTCGGAAATAGGTGCGGGAGAGCGCGCCGCTAACGCGACGTTCGGCGACGGCCAATCGCTCGACGAGCACTTTCGGCGTGACGACGAACTCGTCGCCCTGGCGGGAGAATTCGTAACGAATCGTGCGGCGGATGGTGGCGATGGAGCTGTCGGCGAGGTCTTTCTGCGTCTGCAGTTCGCGACGCCACGGCTCGAACCACTGCGCGGAGACCGCCGGCTGTGTCGTCAGCAGGCCGTTGCGGCGGTCCTGACGGTCGATCTTGAATAGCAGCGTGCGGCTCACCTCATCCGCGGCGTTCCACAGGCCGTCGAAGGACGGGCCGGTGACCGATGCCCTCGCCGGCTGGCTGAGCCAGTATTCGGGTTCGCCCAGCGCGGGATCGATGTCGGTGGCGGACCGTGCGGTGGTGGTCGGCGTCGGCGCGAGCGTGCGCGTCGAGCCGGCCTGACAGCCGAAAGACGCGATTCCGAAAATGCCCAGCAACGCCACGCCGATGCGACGCATCATTTCTTCTCCCGCGTAATGCCGGTGGGGCTGAGGGCTTCCCACTTGTCGCCCACCGAGTGGATGATGATACCGTTCATCGTGTCCGGCGTCGTGGGCGACCAGCCTGCCACGATGACGATCTGGTCGCCTTGCTGGGCGTAACGCTTGTTCAGCAGCGTGCGGTCGATCTTTTCGAACAGCGCGCTGAAGTTTTCGGTTTTCTCCATCAGTTCGGGCACGACGCCGTAGTGGATCGCCATCCGCCGCAGGGCTTTCTGGTCGGACGAGATGGCGATGATGGGGCAGTGGAAGCGGTGCTTGGAGAAGACGCGGGCGGTCGATCCGGTCTGGCTCCAGATGACGACGAGCTTGGCTTTCAGGTCGGTGACGATCCGCCACGCCCCGCGCGCCAGCGCCGCCGACGGATCGGCGGCGCTGGTGAGCTTGGGCGGAATGGCGTCTTCCGACAGGTTCTGGTCGATGTACTCCTCGG
>JBBCIV010000307.1:0-7610 GCA_037189665.1 Phycisphaerae bacterium
CGGCGCGACGCTGCTTTCGAGATTCAAACTGACTCGAAGGAGCTTTCATGCGCTGCATCGTCACCGGCGGGGCCGGGTTTTTGGGATCGCACATCACCGACCTGCTGCTGTCTCAGGGGCACGAAGTCGTCGGCATTGATAACTTCATCACCGGCAACAAGGACAACATCGCTCACCTGAACGGGAACAAGGGTTACTCGTTCATCGAGGCCGACGTGATCGAGCCGCTGAAGATCGACGGCCCGGTCGATCGCATCTACCACATGGCCAGCCCGGCGAGCCCGATCGGCTACGTCAAGCACCAGGTGGCAACGCTGAAGGTCAACAGCCAGGGCACCTGGAACTGCCTGGAACTCGCCGAGGCGAAGAAGGCGCGCTTCCTGATGGCCAGCACGTCGGAGTGTTACGGCGACCCCGCCATCCACCCGCAGCCCGAGTCGTACTGGGGCAACGTCAACCCGATCGGCATGCGGTCGATGTACGACGAGGCCAAGCGCTTCAGCGAGGCTTGCACGATGGCCTACCACCGCGAGCGCGGCGTCGATACCCGCCTGATCCGCATCTTCAACACCTACGGCCCGCGCATGGACCCGCACGACGGGCGCGTGGTCATCACGTTCATCAAGCAGGCGCTGCACAACGAGCCGCTCACCGTCTTCGGCGACGGCATGCAGACCCGCTCGCTTTGCTATGTGTCGGACCTGGTCCGCGGCATCAACCTGGTGATGGAAAACGACGGCTTCGTCGAGCCGATCAACCTCGGCAACCCGTCGGAACTCACGATCCTCGACATCGCCAAGGAAATCCTGGCGTTGATCCCGCAGAGCAAGAGCACGATTACCTACAAGGAAATGCCGCCGGACGACCCGAAGATCCGCAAGCCCGACATCACGCGGGCGAAGAAGATCCTCGGCTGGGAGCCGGTCGTCACCCGCAAGGAAGGGCTGGCGAAGATGATCGAGTTCTACCGTGAGAAGCTGGCATAAGTTGCTGTATCGATCGGGATGGAAAACCAAAAGCCCCGGCCATGCATGGCCGGGGCTTTGTTGTTTTACGAGCGTGTTCTCGATGCTCTATGCCTTCGCGTGCATTCGTTCGATCACGAACGCCAGCACCAGTACCCAGATCATGGGCAACGTGGCGGCGGGGGCGTGGGAGTCGGTGAGGCGGTTGAAGTATAGCCCGATCAGCACCACCGCCGGCCAGGCGAACAACAGCGGCAGGAGCACGCGCCGGCGGCGTTGGCGAAAGTGAGTTGGATTGGTCCGTACGGGCGACCCCATGGCGTCTTGTTTCCTTATCTGCTCAGTCCCTATCGGGCGTTTGGGGTGCCCGCCAAGAACGGCGATGTGGGGCCCATAATTCATGCGGTCCTGAGTCGCTATCGTCCTTTCTTCAACGGCCGATAATCTGCGGGGTTATTGGCGGAAGAATTAAGGGGATAAGGGTTAACTCCTATCGTCTGCGGTCGATGAATAGACCGTAGTCACGCGATGAAGCGAACTCGTCCTAATTTCGCGGTTCACCGGCGCGGTATCTCGTTCCTGCTGGGGACGTTGATCCTGATCGGGTTGTTCGCGATCGTATCGCTCGCGGTCGACTTCGGCCGGGCGCAGGCCGCCAAGAGCGGGCTGCAGTCCGCCGCCGACGCCGCCTCGCGCTACTCGGCGGCGGGCATGTCGGTCAACGTGCAGACCGCGATCAACCGTGCCGTCGAGGCGGCCAACGATAACTTCGTCGAAGAGGCTCGCGTCGTCCTCAACCCGAACGAGGACATCGAGTTTGGCGTCTGGGACTCGGGCACGCGCAACTTCACCGTGCTGACCGGCTCTCAGCGCAGCGGCGCGACGGCGGTGCGCATCACTGCACGCCGCACCGCTGCTCGCGGCAACGCCATCGAAACCGTTTTTGCACAGGCGATCGGCAGGCGCACGGTGGACGTCAAGGCGGTTTCGGTCGCCACCCGCGGCTACGTTGTCGCGCCGGAGGTGGACGCCAAATCCTGTCCGTGGCTCGCCGGCGTCGCCAACGGCGGTACGGTCGATCCGTACGACGGCAATCCACAGCGCATCTATGCTCCCGACTGCTCGCCTGCCCGCGTCCTCGATATCCCGTTGATCCCCGGCCAACGGCTCATGTTCCGGCAGACCGGCGGCAACACCGGCGACTCGACCACCAACGGCAACAACCTCGGCCTCGACGGCAACGCCAGCCTCATGGCCACCCAACGCTCCGCCAACGGCATCAACGCCACCACCGCTCCGCGCGGCGCGCTCATGGGCATCTTCCTCGATGATCGCGCCCCCAATACCTATGCCCAGGCGTCGGCGATGGACTTCAGCTCTGCCAACAGCCGCAACTTCACGACGCTGTCGCCGCAGGTCAAGCAGGTCTTCTTCATCGGCGACGGGCTGACTTCCGACAACAAGCTGCAGGAGTTCGTCGTCCCCGCCGGCGCGACGCGGTTTTACCTCGGCGTCATGGACGAGAAGGGCTGGTGGTGGGACAACACCGGCAGCATCAACACAACCATGATGAACACGCAGGTCATGATCGTGAAGTAACCCTATCTACCGCCTCGATTTCGCCCGCATCGCCAGTATGCTTCACAGGCATATGTCAGACGGTTCGGCCGCGCGGCAGCGCACAGTTCTTGATTGGCAAGTCGGCTTCAGCACCAGTGCGGAGATTGCGCCCGAGCGTTTCGTTCCCGCGACGGTGCCGGGTGCGGTGCAGCTCGACTGGGCCCGAGCCACCGGCATGCCGGATCACAACTACGCCGATCACTTCAAGCAATACGCGTGGATGGAGGACACCTTCTGGCATTATCGCGCCGAGCTTCCGCCAGCCGTCGAATCTGACGTGCAGCGGCTGTTCTTCGTCTGCGGCGGGGTGGATTACCATTATGTGGTCCGCGTCGGCGGCAAGGTGTTGTTCGAGCGCGAAGGCATGTTCGCGCCGTTTGAAATCGACGTCACCGCGTACGCCGGGCAAGCGATTGAATTGATCGTTCGGCCGGCGCCAAAGTCGGTCGATTCGCCCGTCGATCGGTCCCAGGCGAACCGCAGTTGCAAGCCGGCGGTGAGCTATGGGTGGGATTGGCATCCGCGTCTTGTGCCGCTGGGCATCTGGCGGGAAACGTTCGTCGAGCGTCGGCCGGCGGCGCATCTCGTTGATGCCGACGTTCGCTACACGCTGTCCGATGACCTATCGTCTGCCGAGGTGCGGTGCGCGATCACCACTGCCGGCGCTGAGCCGGGGCGTCGCGTTCGGTGGAGGCTGATCGACCCGAACGACAAGGTTGTGTTCGATATCTCCGACGGCCTGTCGGCGGATGCGCTTCGCGCCCGCGTCGATCAACCGCAACTCTGGTGGCCCGCCGGGGAAGGGGCGCAGGGGATGTATCGATCCGTCGTTGAACTGCTCGACGACACCGGCGATGTTGCCGACCAGCGCGATGCGCGTATCGGCTTCCGCCGCGTCCGGTTGGTGATGGCGCCGGACCAGTGGGAGTATCCCGATTTCTTTCCCAAGCCGCGCTCGCGTCCGCCGATCACGCTGGAGATCAACGGCCGCCCGATCTTCTGCCGCGGCACGAACTGGGTGAACCCGGAAATCTTCCCCGGCACGATCACGCGCGACAAGTACGCGTCGCTGCTGCGCCTGGCGCGCGGCGCGAACTTCAACCTGCTGCGCATCTGGGGCGGAGGGATCGTCAACACGCCGGATTTCTTCGAGTTGTGCGACGAACTGGGCATCATGGTGTGGCAGGAGTTTCCGCTGGCGTGCAACAACTATCCGGATGATGCGGACTACCTGCGCGTGCTCGACGCCGAGTCGAAGGCGATCGTCTCGCGCCTCCGCCGTCACCCCAGCCTCGCGATCTGGTGCGGCGGGAACGAGCTGTTCAACGCGTGGTCGGGCATGACCGATCAATCCAAGGCGCTCCGCCTGCTCAACCGCAACTGCTACGACCTCGACCCGAACACGCCGTTCCTGCCCACGAGCCCGATCGACGGGATGGCGCACGGCAACTACGTCTTCCGCTACGACGACGGCAGCGAGGTGTTCCAGGCGATGCCGAAGGCGTCGTACACCGCGTACACCGAGTTCGGCTGTGCCGGGCCGTCGCCGGTGGAGGTGCTGAAGTCGTTCATCCCCGAGGACGAGTTGTTCCCGCCGAGGCGCGGGACGGCGTGGGAGACGCATCACGCGTTCGGCGCGTGGCGCGCGACCGACTGGCTGAACGTTCCGACGCTGGAGCACTACTTCGGCCCGATCGAATCGCTCGAGCAACTCGTCGAACGCGGCGAATGGCTTCAATGCGAGGGGTACAAGTGCATCTACGAGGAGTCGCGCCGGCAGAAGCCGGCGTGCTCGATGGCGTTGAACTGGTGCTTCAACGAGCCCTGGCCCACGGCGGCGAACAACAGCCTTGTCAGCTATCCCGACAAGCCCAAGCCCGCGTACCACGCGGTGGCGGCGGCGTGTCGGATGACGATGGCGAGCGCGCGCATCCCGAAGTTCCAGTGGAAGCCCGGCGACGTCTTCGAGGCCGAAGCCTGGCTCCTCCACGATGGTCCTGACGCGCCGCCCGGCGTCACCATCGATGTCGTCCTGCGGCTCGACGACGAAGACCGCACCCTCGCCACCTGGACGACGGGCGACATCCAACCCAACGCGCACCAGCAAGGCCCAACCGCGCGCCTCAAGCTCCCCGCGATTGCCAGCGATCGCATCGTGCTGTCGCTGCAGGTGCGCGATCAGCCGGCGTGGACGTCCGCCTACGTCCTTTCCTTCAAGCCCAACCGTGCCGTCGCGCCGTCCGGCACAAGAACGATGAACCTGTAACCCGCGTTTGCGGGCTGCTGCATTATCATATCAGGCTAAGAATAACTGATATGATAATGCGCCGGTTCCCATCGCGTCACAACGCGCCGGGAAGATCCTCCCCCTGCGCGTTCTTCCTCTCCGCGTTCTCCGCGTCAAATTTCAATCCCCAAAAGCAGAACGGCGTGCGGGCCAGAACCCCGCTCCCATCCTTCACCCGTTTCAAAGCCATTGAAACCATGCAATCCACTTTCGTTCATGCTATTGTTTCAGTAGTTACTGAACATCCAAGGAGTTTCGTATGCCCGTGACTGAATTCAACCCCGACGAGATCGCCGAGCCCCGCGTTGTGCCGTTGCCGGTCGATCCTCAGTTGAGGCGGGTGCAGGACGACTTCATCCGCAAATGGGGCGAGATGGGCGCGATCTGGGGCATCAACCGCACGATGGCGGAGATCCACGCGCTGCTTTACATCACCGGCGTGCCGCTGTGCACGGACGACGTGATGGACCGCCTGCACATCAGCCGCGGCAACAGCAGCATGTCCCTGCGGGCGCTGTGCGACTGGGGCATCATCCGCCGAATGCACCGCCGCGGGGAACGGCGGGAGTATTTCGAGTCCCTCTCCGACGTCTGGGAGATGTTCTCCATCATCGCCGCCGAGCGCAAACGCCGGGAGATGGACCCGGTGCTGGAGACGATCAAGAACTGCATTAAGGCACTGGAGCCCGCGCAGATCGGCAAGCTCGCCAAGGACGACGCCGTCGTCCGCACCCGCCAGCGGCTCGACGGCATGGAAGAGTTCATGAGCGTGACGAACAAGGTCTTTCAGCAGTTCGTCGGCAACGCCAAGAGCGGGTTGAACAAGGTGGTGAAGGTGCTGCTGAAGGCGTTGTAGCGGCGGGGCGCTTCTGATCGAGGTAAATGCGACGGCTCGGAGAACGCACAGAGATGACGAGTAACGCGACGAATTGAACAGAATACGAACATCCATGAGTGAAGGGGGCTGTTCATCCGAATTTGGTGATTTGTCGCCGTCGTGCCGCGGATTGTCAGGAAAACTTTTGGGTGACCTGGAAGTTGTGTAAATCACTTAGACTTGCTCGACTTATGTTGGAACGGGTACACTCGCGCGCCACTGGCAGTTTTAGCGGAGCGAAAGACGTTGTTCGGATCATCCAAGGCACTCACGGTTGGGCTTTACCTGAATGCAGCACTACTGATCGCGGTGCTGGGGGTATTGCTCGGCCGTAGCGACATACCGCCGATGGTGTCGGCGGCACAGGCGCAGCAGTTGCCGCCGATCGCGGGTGGCGGCGGTTTGTTCCTGATGCCGGGGCAGCTGGCGCCTTCGGTGTGGGGGTGCTACCTGATGGACGTCGACCGCCAGACGCTGATGGTATATCAGTACGAGCCGGGCGAGAAAAAACTGCTGTTCCGCGCAGCGCGGGAGTTCACGAACGACCGCCGGCTGAAGGATTACAACACGGGCCCGCTGTCGCCGATCGAGGTCGGCAATCTGGCGGAAAAAGAGGCGGACGCGGGACGGGTGGTCCAGCCGCCGCAAAAGTGATTGGCTTGAGATTGAACGAGATCACCAGGAGTTCGCACCATGATGGCGAAGATGTTCTACACGCTTGATGAGACCAAGAGCACCCTCGGTAAGAGCGACGAGGAGATCAAGCAACTGACGCGTGAAGGCCGGCTTCGCGAGTTTCGCGACGGTCCGCGCCTGATGTTCAAAGCCGACCAGGTCGACGCGCTCAAGGGCGAACTCGGCGAAGGCGGCGACCAGATCAACCTCGGGCCGTCCGACACGGGCGCGCCGATCGGGCTGGTGGACAGCCGCTCGGGTAGCAGCCCGGTCATCTCGCTGACGGACAGCGTCGGCGGTGCCCCGTCGCCTTCGAGCCTGAAGGAAGACACGGCGCTGGCGGCGGACCTGGGCCTGTCGGGCTCGATCGGCCTGAGCGGTTCGGTCGGCGGCATTCCCTCGCCGGCGCGGCCGGGCGGGTCGGGCAGCGGGCTGTCGGGCCTGTCGGGCACCAGCGCGGGCTCGAAGGGCGGCATCAACGTCCTCGGCGACGACGCCTCCGCCGACCCCATGGCGCAGACCGCGGTCAACCCCGCCATCAGCGATCAACTTAACATCGACGGCATGGGGTCCGGCTCGGGCCTGCTGGACCTGACGCGCGAATCGGACAACACCAGCCTCGGCGCGGTGCTCGACGAAATCCCCGCCGGTGGAAGCCGGGCGGCGGAGACGGTCGGCCAGACCTCCGCCGGCACGTTCACCAGCGGCCTCGCCGCGACGGCGGCGCCGGTCGCCAGCACCCGCGTGGTGGCCCAGCCGACCTACGTCGAGGCCAAGGACAGCCTTGCCCCCGCGATGGGCGGCATGTCGTTGTTCGCGTTCGTCTTCGCCCTTCTGGGCCTGGTCGCCTTGAGCGGCGGCGTCCTCGGCACCCGGCCGAGCCTGCTGGAAAACTTCAAGGACATGGGCCTCTTTATCCTCGCTGCCATCGGCCTGGGCGTGGCGCTGGTCGGCTTCATCGGCGGGCTGGTGATCGGCAAAGTCCGCGGCTGATGATTTTCCGCAAAACCGCGGTCTGAATAACCTACCCGAGACGCGCCATTGGCGCGTCTCGGGTTCGTTTCTGGACAAGCTCATCGTTCAACAGCGAGTGTTAGCGCAACGAGCCGAATGTTGTAGCCGCGACGCCTGCGTCGCGCCCATTCGAGACGTTCGGAAAAGCCAATGGGCGTCGCAGGCGTCGCGG
>JBBCIV010000308.1:0-12779 GCA_037189665.1 Phycisphaerae bacterium
GGATCAACAAGCCGTACGCCCACACTACCGAGTTCATGTCGGTCGGACAGGGGCACGCGTTCCGGCTTTTCGGGACGAGCCTGGCGACGATCGAAGACGACACCACGGTGACGTTCAACAACCTCACCCAGAGCCAGAGCCCGATCACCGTGAACGCGTCCGACCTGGACGAAAACCACATCACGATTACCACGCCAAGCGGGCTGATTGCCGGGAACACATACGAACTGGTGGTGAACAACGGCTTCGGCGGCGCCTGGGGCGATAGCGCGGCGTTGGAGACGATCAACGCCCAATCGAGCACCGCCGACCCGTTCAGCCTTAACGTGCCGTGGGGATCGGAGTTTTCCAGTATTGCGTCGAATATCTACAACGTGAAGACCGACGTGCGACTGGCGTTGAAGGCCGTCGGGAACGGCGTTGCCGACGATCGCGCCGCGATTCAGGCCGCGATCGACGCTGCCAACGCTGCAGGTGGCGGTGTCGTCTATCTGCCGGCGGGAACGTACAGAATTCCGTACAGCATGAACGGGGCGACCGATGGCCTTACGCTGAAGTCGAACGTCGTGTTGCGCGGCGAGAGTGTCGCGCTGACCACGCTGGACATGCAGCCGGCGTTCGTCGATGGCGGCAGCAACTCTAAACGCGGCATTCGGATGACGAACGTCAGTCGCGTGGGGATGCTGGATCTGACGTATCAGAACCTGCATGCCACGAACGGCGCCAACATCTCGACGGCGGGCAATCAGAATGAGTACGTGTTCTTCAAGGACATCGAGCATGTCAATCCTGCGCTCGCTGACAGCAATGAGTGGGCACGTGTCCGACACCTGCTGGTGGACGGAGCGGTTCTCGATGGCCGGATCCTGACCGGTTTTAACGGAACGCAGCTATCGCATATCACCACCTACGCCACGATACGGGATACCCATGTTACCTGGGCGGTGGGGCGGCTCGGGTACGGGTTGTCGCACTCGGTGATCGAGGATTCAGTCTTCACCCGCGACGGTGACAAGGCCTACCAGGGCGGCGCCGGCGATGGCGGCTGGACGAACGGGGGCAATGGCAATCTCATCTACCTGAACAACACGTTCAACTCCATCGGCGCGCCGCTCACCAGCAGCAACGACGGCGAAACCATTCTCGCCGAGTATTCCGCCAGCGGTTCGGTCGCCTACTCCGGCAATCCGACCAGCGTGAACGGCACGACCGGCGCGATCACTGACAGCTCAGCCTCGTTCAACACGCCTTTGATCGGCGCGAACCTCATGGGGCCGAATATCGTCCAGATCATCGGCGGCAAGGGGGCCGGCCAGTGGCGGTCGATCACGAGCAACACTTCGACGACCATCAACGTCGATCGTCCGTGGGATGTGACGCCCGACTCCAGCAGTATCTACTCCGTCACGCGATGGAATACGAATAACTGGCTCATCAAAGGCAACCAACTCGAAAACGTCACGCGAGGCATCTGGTTGTATACCGGTTCGTACAACACGGTTGTTTCTGACAACACGTTGACGAACGCCGAAGGTATCTGGATTCGCGGCAACAGCGGTTATTCAAACCGGGTCGATATCGCGTGGGATACGACCGTTGAGGGGAACGTCGTCCGCAACACCAACAACAGCCTGCCGGCTTACATCGCCGTCATGGGGCAGGGCGGTACGGATTACTACGGCGACATCCTGTCGGCGTCGGGGATCATCTTCCGAGGCAATGAGGTGCAAGCCTATGCGCTCGGCAATAACAATAACTCGTGGAACAACGGCCAGAACTGGTTCGAAGGCTACGGTGCGATGCTGAACTTCAACGGCATTCAGAGCGACACCAGCAAGCAGACCGTCGGCGTTGTGTTTCAGGGCAACTACGCCAAGTACACCGAACGTGAGTATCGGGTCGGCACCGGCACCAGCCAGGTGGTGATCTGGGATGCGGACAGCGACGACACCGGCGCGCTGCTGGCGGACTACACGACCAAGAACCAGGCCGTTTTCGGCGATCAGATCATCGTCGGCCAGTCTCAGCCGAGCGCGCCGCCGATCATCACCACGCCAGAACCGCGGATCTTCACCGCAAATAACCAGCTTGCTGGTACCACGCCGTCCACCGGCGGCATTGCGTTGGTCAGCGACGGTGAGAATGGGCTGGGCTACGACTTCGACGTCGGGCAGGGCTCGCTTTACGTGAAGGACAACAAGGCTGGGTTCGCGCCCGTGACGCTCAACGGCGATTTCGAGATCGTGACGCGCATCGACGGATTCCGCCATTCCTATGACGGCAATACCTATGCCGGCCTGATGATCCGCACGGACGCGAGCGATCCTTACGCGCCGTTCGCCGCGATCTACGCGTCGCCGGACAACACGATCGGCTACCGGTTCGAATACCGCACGACGGCGAACACCTACGCCAGCAAGGTGACGTCGGGCACGGTCAGCTATCCCAATGTCTGGGTGAAGCTGACCCGTGTGGGGAACCTGATCACCGGCTACCGCAGCAGCGACGGCAGCACGTGGACGGCAGTCGGATCGGTGACGTTGTCGGCACTGAGCTCGTCGGCGCCGGCGGGCCTGGTGGCGGTGGGGTCGCTATACAATCGACGGACGACCGCGTCGTTCCGCGACGTCACGATCAACGGCACAGGCGCAGCCCCGACGATCGTCACTGCGGCAGCGGCGAATCCGAGCCCGGTGACCGGAACGACCGCCGCGCTCAGCGTGCTGGGCAACGATGATCTCGGTGAGGCCAACCTCACCTACACCTGGGCCACCACCGGTACACCCCCGGCGGCGGTGACGTTCTCGCAGAACGGCACGAACGCGGCCAAGAACACCGTTGCCACGTTCAGCAAGGCCGGCTCGTACAGCTTCCAGGTAACCGTCACCGATCCGCTCGGACAGACGACCACCAGCAGCGTGAACGTAACCGTCAACCAGACGCTCACCCAGATCAACGTATCGCCTGCCACTGCGAATGTGACGACCAACGGCACGCAGCAACTTGCCGCGTCGCCGCTGGATCAGTTCGGCGATTCGATGTCGGCGAGCATTACCTGGTCGATCAGCAGCGGCTCGGGATCGGTCAACTCGTCGGGTTTGTTCACCGCGCCTGCCACGACCGGATCAGCAACCGTGTTGGCGACGAGCGGGGCGGTCAGCGGCTCGGCGGAAATGACGATCACCGCGCCGGCGTCGACGTTCATCGAAGCCGAATCCGGCACGCGTGGCGGCGGGGCGATCATCGAGAGCAATCACGCCGGCTACACGGGGACGGGTTTCGTCAACTTTCAGACCAACGCCAGTTGGACACAGTGGACGGTGAACGCCGCTTCGGCCGGAAATTTTGAGATCGATTTCAGGCACGCGACGGCGGGCAGCGCGAGCCGCACCGTGCAACTGGAGGTGAACGGCGTCGTCATCAGCGGCGGTCTGACGTTCACCCCAACGGGCGGATGGACCAGTTGGGGCCATCTGTTCAAGACGGTGGCGCTGAACGCAGGATCAAACACGATCCGCATCACAACAACCGGGCAGGATGCCGGTAACCTTGATTCGCTCACGGTGACCGCGGTCTGACCACCCACAGCCGCTGGCCACGACCGCCGCCCCTTGCGCCTGTCCAAGGCGCAAGGGGTGTTTATTTCGGGGCAACCTGTCGTCGAAGGGCGATCAGCATCATCGATAAAAATATATCATATTTTTTTATTTTGAATTATATGATTCTTGATATTATTGTGTGAGAGGAGTTCGCTCGAAAGGGCTCTCACATCCAGCCGGCGAAATTGCACGCCGGCCATAGGCGTGGAGGAATACACATGGCGAAATGGAGGATTGAACAAATGCGATTGAACACGTCTCATTGTTACCGCTGGAGTCTGATGTCGGCCGTCTCGTTGGCGTTGGCGGGCCAGGCGGCATATGCCGCCACGATCGCCCGGGAGAACAACGCCGATGCGCTGAACCTCGGCTCCGCATGGCAGGACACGGTTGACGGCGACGTCGTCCCTGGCGCGACCGACATTGCGCTGTGGGACAGCGCCATCCTCGCGCCCACCGGCTCGGTGTTGGGAACGAACACGACCTGGGGACAGATTCAGGTGACGAATCCGGCCGGGGCAGCCGGTATTCTTGCCGGCAACACGCTGACGCTGAACGGCGTGAGCGGCGTGGGCATCGACATGTCCGCCGCGACCGCCGACTTCGGCATCGCGTCGGGCGTGACGTTAGGCGGCTCGCAGAGCTGGAATGTTGGAGCGGGACGTTTGCTCCAAGTCACAACGAATGTTCAAGGGGGCGGGCATTCGCTGACCAAGGACGGCGCGGGCACGCTTTACTTGCAGAACCTCTACAGCACGCCGTTGACCATCAACGCCGGGGCCGTCAGGACCGGCCAACCCTCCGCGCCTGCGAAATGGGGCGTGGTCGACATCAAGTCGGGCGCGATCCTTCAAATCGACAACAACTCCGCCGCCCGCGTAACCGGCCTTACCGGGAGCGGCATTGTCGAACATTCCAACGGCGGCGGGGCTACGCAGGCGCGGTCGATATTGCTCATCCCGAATGCGAACGAGGTATACGTTTTCGGCGGGACAATCCGCAATTCGAGCGGCGGCAAGGCGCTCAATGTGTCGATCGACAACAACGCGAGTCCCGAGCCGACATCGCCGATCGGCACGCAGGTCTTTACCGGATCGCTCGAGTATACGGGGACGACCATCGTGCGATACGCGACCGTCCTGATCAACGGAACGACGTCGGGCCTGGGCGCGTTTCGCCTCGACAAGCACGGCGTTGTCGGTGGAACGGGGACGATCGGGCTGGCGTCGAATATCGAGTTCCGCATCGAATCCAGCCAGGACGCCCAGCGATCCGTGCTGACGCCCGGCGATCACCGCGCCGGGGAAGACCCGATCGGCGAATTGACGATCGGCACGGCGGGGAACAACAACCTCGTGTACTTCCGCCGTCACGGCACGCTGCTGATCGAACTGGATGGCGCCCAGAGCGACCGGTTGAACGTTGTGGGCGATCTCAACCTCACGCCGACCGCCGCCGGGCCGAACCGACTGCTGGTCGACGTGCTCGGCGCGCCGACGGTCGGCACCTACACGATCGTGACCTACACCGGCACCCTGACCGGTACTTTCGGCGATATCTCCAGCCTGACCGAGCTCGGCTCCACCATCGACTATGGCACGGGCACGAACTCGGCGATCACCATTGCCGTTCCGGAGCCAGGCAGCCTGTGCCTGCTGGCCGGGGCCGGGCTGCTGGCCGTCAAGCGCCGCCGCCGCCAGTAGTGCGCGCGAGCGGGATCGAATCTATTGAAAAGCAGGGAGTCGGTTGTCCGGTTGCACTGGACAACCGATTTTCTTTTTTGCGCATGCGCATCATTTCAGCGACGGCGCCGTCCGTCCGTCGCGCCAGACGGCGCGGGTGATGATGGTGTTGGTATACGGCATGGGCAGGGTTTCGTTCCGCTGGATCATCGCGGTCACGATGTCGACTGCCACCGCGCCCTGGTGGGCCCGTAACTGGTCCATGCTGGCGATGCCGGAAGAATGGCGATGGAGGTGGACGTAAGACAGGTCGCCCGGGATGCGAAAACCTTCCTCCTGCAGCATGGAAAACAGTTGGTGTGCGCTGGATACCACGGCCTGAAGTTGATGCCGGGCGATCCAGCGGACGACCCGCCTTCGGTCGGCGGGCGAGAAGAGTTCGTCGCGAAGCACCATTTCGGAGGTCTTCAGTCCCCTCGTGAGAAATTTACCGTACGTCGAGCGAGCGCCGGAAAACAAGTACAGGCTGCGCCGGCTCGCATCCACCGCCATGATCAGGCCGACGCGGCGGTAGCCGCGCGATTCCAGCCGCGACAGGGCGCTGAACAACGCGCTCTGTCCGTCGATCGCGACGCGCGGCAGTTTGGGGATTTCCACGCTGTACCCGATCGTGGCGGCGGCGAAGCCGGCGAAATCGAAGTCGACGCGCCGTTCGCCCACCGCGACGGGCATCATGACGATGCCTCGCACCGCGCGGGCGGTGAGGATTTCCCGCAGCCGCGCGGGCGGAGTTTCGGCGGGGACGTAGGGGTAAACGTGGGCGAAATAGCCCTGCGTGCGCGCGCGTCTCAACGCGCCGGAGATGTAATCGGCGTTGGCGGCGGGGGTGTCATGCCGGGGATCGAGGATCGCCAGGTTGGCGGTGGCGCGGGTGCCGTGCTGGCGGACGCGTTGGCTCATCAACGCTGAAACGAGCGGGTTCGGCCGGTAGCCCATCTCCTCGGCGATGCGCCGCACACGCTCGGCGGTCTCCGGATTGTGATGCGGATGATTCCGCAAAATCCGACTGACCGTTATCGCCGACACCCCCGTGGCGGCAGCGATATCGCGAAGCGTCGGAATCCGATCGTGATCACGCATGTCATGTTACTGGTAACATAACCTGTCCGTTGTGACAACCTCATATGGGTTCTACGTTGAAACATATGGGAACCAATCACCACTTCATCGGGCTGCTTCTTGCAGCGGGGCTTACGTCGGCAAGCACGCAGGCGGCGACGATCATCTATCAGGATGATTTTTCGGGCGCGGCAGTATCACTCTCGGGTGTCGCCCCGGATGTACGGCCGGGCACTGAGGTGTGGGCGTCGGACAACCTGCGTGCGGATGGGACGGTCTCCACCGCGTCCCGATCTTCATGGCTGCCGTACAGTTCGTTTGACGATGACGTGCAGTACACCCTCAGCGTCAAGAGCGACATCGGGTATCAGAGCGGCAGCGCGACACCGAAGTACGTCGCGTTCTCCATCGCCAACCCGTTGAACATCGGTAACACTATCGGTGCCGGCACGCAGGCAGTCGCAATCTTGGGCGTGACTCGCGGCGGTGGTTACACGTTTCAGATCGGGCCAGGTAACACCGCGATTGTCGGTAGCGGTTCCGGCTTGTTCGCAGAAAACCAAGACGATCTTGAAGTAAGGCTTGTCCTTACCACCAGCAGTACGTCCAACTGGACTCTTGCGGGCTACGTTGGCACGACGCAGGTTGACCTCGATAACGCCGCGTCTGGCCTGCTCTACACGTTGCCAAGTGACTTTCCGACGCTTGTTACGCTGAGAGGCGTTGGGATGGGATACAACTCTGCCGCAGTCGGGGGCTTCGTGGCCGAAGGCTTCACGTTCTCGTCGGCACCAGTACCCGAGCCGTCGATGCTGACGGCCATGATCGGCGGGCTGGCGTTGATAGGGCGTCGCGCGCGTCGCCGCTGATCATCATTGCCACATTGATTTCAAGGTCGATCGGCAAATCGCAGGAGCGAGGAGCAGAAAGCATGTTTCGATTGAGTCTGATCTGCCTGTTGATGGGGATCGGCGTGTCGATGGTGAGGGCGGAGAACATCGATGTCTTTCTCTTTGCCGGCCAGAGCAACGCCTCCGGCCGGGTTTCAACAGGGTACGTTGCTGACCCGCGCGACGCGCAGGTTCGCTATTACTATCGCACTGACGGCCCGGCCGACCAGGATGTGAACTCCGGCGCGTTCGCCACGCTAAAGCCGCTGACGACGGGTTACTACGGCCCGGAAATCACCATGGGCCGCGCTCTGATCGACCAGGGCTACAACCCGGCGATCATCAAGGTGAGCGACGGCGGCACGAGCCTGGCGTCTCACTGGAACTCGCGGACGAACGGCACGTGGTGGAACAATTGGAAGAGCACGGTTGCGACATCGCTTGCCCAATTGATCAATGCCGGGCACACGGTGAACATTCGCGGGTTCTTCTGGCTGCAAGGCGAGACCGATGCCGGAAACCAGGCGTCCGCGAACAACTACCAGTCGAACTTTCAGAACCTGACGTCCGACGTCAAAGCCTTTCTGAACTCGCTTGGCCATGACGCTTCGGACATGGCGTACGTCACGGCGCTGATCCACAATCCCAGCGGTTCGGCGCAGTACGTTCCGGCGGTTCGGGACGCTCAGCAGGCGGTCATGGAATCGCTTCCGCTGGGAGGGTGGTTCGACACCAACGACCTGACCACCCCGGATAATCTCCACTTCAACGCCGCCGGCGTGGCGGCGATCGGGACGCGGTTTGCCCAAACTTATTCGTCAGTCGTGCCCGAACCGTCCTGCCTGATGCTGGCCTTGGCAGGGGGGACGATCCTGACCCGACGGCGGCGTTGCGAGGCGCCAGGGAAGACCTGAAACGCACTGTGCGGCGTGGGCTTTTGTCGGCCGCGTCGAACGTGGTCCGGCGATCTGATATAGTGATCAGGTCGTCGGGCCACGTTTGGGCCGCAGGAGCGAAGAGTTTGGCAACACGTCGAAAACAAAAACAGGGCGGACATAAGCGGTCAGCACTGCTGCGAGATATGCGGCAGAGGATCGTGACGGGGGAGTGGAAGCCGGGGGATCGGCTGCCGTCGCGCGAGGTGTTCGAGCAGGAACTCGGCGCCAGCCGAGTGACGGTGCAACGCGTCTTCGATCGGCTGGTGCAGGAGGGCTTCGTCGAGGTGAACGGCCGGCGCGATACGCGGGTGTCGCTCGACCCGCCGCACCTGTCGAGGCTGGCGCTGGCGTTCCCGACAGATCCATCGTCGCGAACGATATTGTGGAATCGGTTCTGGGGTGCCCTCCACGATGTCTCCATGGGCATTCGCCGGCCGGACGATTCGCCGGCCATTCAGCCGTACTTCAACATCGACGGCCACACCGACGTGCGCGACTACGAACGCCTGCTCGTCGCGATGCGACATAACCTGGTCGCCGGCATCATCTTCCCTACGTATCCGTCGCCGCTTTTACAGGGTTCGCCGCTGATCACCGAGTCGGGCATGCCGAAGGTGGCAATCGCGCACAATCTGTCGCTGCCGCCGGAATATAACGTCTCGCTGGTCGAGCTCGACAACAGTTCGTTCTTCGTCAAGGCTTGCGAGTACCTGAAATCGCGCAATTGCAAGACCGTCGGTCTGATCCTGCCCGCGGGCATGGACGTGGACCGTTACGTCCTGCCAGCGCTGGCGCAGTTCGATTTATCGTGTCCGCATTACTGGATGCATCGCGTGACGCCGTCGTCGTCGGAAGTGGTGTCGTCGATCGTCCCGCTGATGCTCCGTCACGCTTCCGACCGTCCAGCGGGGCTGATCATCGCGAACGACCATTTCGCCGAAGCCGCCACGCGCGGCCTGATCGCCGCGGGCGTTCGCGTGCCCGATGACATCCACGTCGTCATGCACGAGAACTTCCCCGCTCCGACCACGCCGCTGTTGCCGTACCAGCGACTGGGTTTCGATGCCCGCCGTGTGATAAACGCCTGTACCACCGTGATTAAAGACCACCGCGCTAAAAGCGGTTCCCCGACGCGGACGACCGTGCCCGCGCTGTTTGAATACGAACTGTAATCCCTCCCCCTTGCAACTCGGCCTTGCGATCTCCGGCGCTCTTTGCCTAAGGAGATCTCTTTTTCTTTTAGTTCACAATTTTTATTTGAAGTATATGATAAAAGAGCGTATGCTGTAATACACACAGACGGCAGGTAAGCCGAACGTTTGCGGAGGTCAGCGGCAAGAGGAAAGGAAAGCAAGCGTATCTGATTCGTGCGGGCTCTTTATCACACATCTGCCCGTCGGACGAAGCTTTCCTCGCGCCACGTAATCGTCAGGGCGGCCGCCGGCAAGATAAACTTGATGGAGGCGTTTCATGTCAGAGCTCACATCGCTGAGGATGGGTTACAGCAATGTCCGTGTCCTATCGAAAAGGGCGTTCACGCTGGTTGAGTTACTGGTTGTGATTGGAATTATCGCGTTGTTGATTTCCGTCCTTTTGCCCGCGCTGAATAAAGCCCGCGATTCCGCCCGGCGTATTGCTTGTGCAAGCAATGTCCGTCAGTTGACGCAGATGACGTTGATGTATGCGAACGAAAACCGCGGCGTTCTCATGGCTCAGGGGGGGAGCAGCCAGAATGCGATGAACGGTCATTATCGGTTCGCCTTATTCCAGTGGGCACGCGATTACTTCCGTGTCTCCGACCAAGGCGTTGACCCCAATCCGGATGTAAATGTTCGTTACAACATTCGCTATAAAACCCCTCGTGTCTTCATTTGTCCGAGCGCGGCTCCTCGTGCTGATTATGATGCGCGGATCAGCTACGGCTATTTTTCGGGGAGTTTGTTTCCGCACGGCACGTCGGTGTTGATGTCTGGACAGTATTTCCCCTTCGTGATGAAAGTCACCACTTTGGCCGCGGCCGCGAAGCGACCCCTCTCGGCTGGCCAAACGCTCGGTGCGACGCCGGCACTTTGGGGTGATCGATGTGTGAACCGTGCCGCGTCGTATTCCAGCAATACGGGGCCAGCGAGTGAAACGGGACACTGGGACGTCAAGAATAATCGCCCGCTTGGCGGAAACGTAGGCAACCTTGATGGATCGGTCGTGTGGATGCCTTACAGCATGACTAATACCACGAGAGACGCATATGTTGGTAATGGCGGAGTGATCGGCGGAGCCGTGCATATTCCGTTCAACACGATTGCGGTAATGGCGGACACGCAAGGCAACATTGACAAGACCGCCGCCGGCGAAGATCGAAAGGGCGTTGTCATCGGCCGCACGTCATCCCCGACCGTTCGCGCGATATTCCCGGGATACTAGTGAGGAATGGGACTGGTTGGAAGATAGATGCCTCTGTGACACCATTAAGACAATCGGCTTGCCCATAAGAGCGAGCGAGTCGATTGTCTTCGTTTTGCCAGCGACCACTGAAAAAACACTGTGGCTGTATTTGGCTGCAAACGCAATTGAGAGGAGAAACCGTTTTTGCTTATTCCGCCAGTGTCTCTTCAAGAACAGATTGGGTGAGGCGCGGGAAACAGACGGTTTTTGCTTGAGAGGTGACCTGAACTCGGCCAGGTGAAAAACACATTCTTGCATAAACGAAACAACCTGAATGCGTTGCCAAAATGGCCCACAGATAAAAGGCGATTTTCATGAACTTCGGAAGTTTTATACGGGCAATCATCTAAATATTTTGTAAAATCATATGATTGGGATGAAAAATCCAACTTCTGACGCTAAAACACTTGGTCTGATTGATGCGGATATTCGAACTTCAGGCGAAGTAGTTCCCGTGGCCGCTGAGGTGCCAGCGCTCAGGCGATCGAAACAGAAGCAGCCGGCGATCCTCCAAAAGCTTCGTGAACAGATCGTTCACGGCAAATGGCAGCCGGGGGAGAGGTTGCCGTCGCGAGGGGAGTTTGAGGTTGAGACGGGCGTCAGCCGGGTGACGGTTCAGAAGGTGTTTGACCGGCTTGTGCGCGAGGGGTTCATCGAAGTGCAGGGGCGGCGCGAGACTCGCGTCGCCAAGTCGCCGCCGCACCTCAGCCGGTACGCGTTGGCGTTTCCGTTTCATCCGTCGGATACGAATAACTGGAATCGCTACTGGACCGTGCTGGCCGACGTTGCCCGGGGCATTCGCCATGCGGACGGCACGCCCGCGATCGAGGTTTTCTATAACGTCGACGGCCATACCGACGTGCGAGAGTATCGCGAACTCCTCACCGCCGCCCGGCATCATCTGGCGGCGGGAATGATCTTCGTCGGCATTGTGCCGCGATTGCGCCAGACGCCGCTCTTGCTCGACACGCACATTCCCAAAGTGCTCGTATCGCGTTCGTCGATGCTCGCCTCCGGCGGGCACGTGTCGACGGTAACATCGGATAACATCGATTTCTTCGACCGCGCCGTTGGACACCTTGCCAGCAAGGGGTGCAAGACGCTTGCGATCGTGATGTCATCAGGCGAATCGTATGAAGAATCGGTGCTGCCAGCGCTGAATCGTTATGGCATGACGTGCCCGTCGTACTGGTTGCACGGCATCGTGCCTGAATCTCGCGAGACCGCCGCCTCGCTCCTGCACTTGATCCTCCGTCATCCTGAAGATCGCCCCGATGGCCTGATCGTCGCCGACGACCACTTCACCACTGCCGCCACCGCCGGCCTTCTCGCCGCAGGCGTGCGCGTGCCGCAGGACCTGCACGTGGTCGTTCACGAGAACTTCCCCTCCCACGCCGAATCGCCGTTGCCGTTCACGAGGCTGGGGTTCGACGCGCGCGAAACGCTCAGCAACTGCCTTCACATCATCGATGGCGAACGCAAGAGCGGAAAACCGTCGATGGTCCGCTGCAATGTGCCCTCCCGTTTCAGCACCGAGTTGGCAGGCGACGCTCCCAATCAGATGTGAGCTAGGCCCACGCCCTATAGTTATTCTCACTTTATGGATACATAATCATATTTATGTATTCTTTAATCATGTGATTGATATTGTGATGAATTGAATCGCGATCTATAGTCATGCCTTCTAGAGCGTGCGCCATTCTCCTGCACACGCCGGCGGTCAAATTGAGGAACCCTGTGATGCTGACCTTTCTGATTCGATGCTGTCGTTCCGTCGTCAAAAAGCTGAGTCTGGCGTCTGCCTGTGCGTTCGTCGTCGCGAATGCCGCCCAGGCGGACGACCGCACGATGTCGTTCAACAGCGAGATCGTCGCGTTGCCCGCGCCGGCAGCCGTCTCGGTGGACGGCCAGACCGACGACTGGGATCTCTCCGCCGGCATCTGGAGTTACAACAACCCAACCCTCATTGAACGCTTCAGCGTCTGGACCCACATGATGTGGGACGACAAGGGCGTCTACATGCTCGCCCGTTACCACGACCAAACTCCGCTTCAGAATGCTGCTCGTGGCAAAGACTTCCAGCAGAGCTGGCGGGCCGATGCCTATCAG
>JBBCIV010000309.1:0-37496 GCA_037189665.1 Phycisphaerae bacterium
CTGGTTGCGCTTCGTAGCTGCCGTTATGAACGAAGTATGCCGCCGCGGCGATGGCAAGCGCGATAGTGCCGACGCCCACCGCGGCAATGGTAGCCGTGAACTCGGTTGCGCCGGCGAGAAACGTTCCACCGACGATTGCCAGTCCGACCGGAATCGGGAACAGGCGGCTGCCGATCCACGCCGCACGCCGGGCGGCCACGAGCGCGCCGATGCAGTAGGCCATCGCGCCGCACCCCTGCGTGAACAGCAATGGCAGCGTCATCTCCCACGAAAACGGCGCGAGCACCACTGTCGGTTGGCGAGCGAGGACGATGAGCGTCGCCACGCCCGCGCCGCTGACGATCGCGTACAGCAGCAGCCCGGCCAGCGCCTTGGCGGCGAAGATGCGCCACCGGCTGATTGGCCGATGAACGATGAACCCCCATCGGCCACGGCGAGTGTCTTGCAGCACCTGTGCGGCGCCCAGCACCAGGCCCGCGCCGCAGAAGCACCACACTCCGGTCATCAGGATGGAATCCGACAGGATCGTCTGCCGGTTCACCTGTCCGACGTACAACATGCCGGCGAGGATGCCGCAGACGACCAGCGTGCCCAGGAGCGCTTTGCCGGCGTTCTCGCGCATTTCTTTGATGAAGACCGCCCACATTATGCCACCTCCGCATGGCTGGCCGCGAGCAGGGAGACGCGGCTGCGCTGTTCGCTGAGATATCCGATCGCGATGTCTTCCAACGTCACCGGGGCCTCCTCCACCGCACCGCCGGCCAGCGATTGCAGGCGGGGGAGCGTGTCGGGATGAGAGACGGCCACCACCTCGGTTTCGCGCGCCAGCCGGCGAGCCTGAAGCAATCCCGGTAAAGCCGATAGATCGACGGCCGCATCGCGCGGGGAGACGAGGTATCGCTTCACCCGCGATCGAAGCGTGTCGAGGCTGCAGCAGACGCGAAGGGCGCTGCGGTCGAGAATCGCGATGTGATCGGCCACGCGCTCGACGTCGGCGAGCTCGTGCGAGGTGAAGAAGATCGTGTTGCCGCGGTCGCGCGTGCTGAGGATCATCGCCTCCAGCAGCGTTCGCCGGGCAACGGGGTCGAGGCCCAGGGCCGGATCGTCCATGATCAACAGCTCCGGCCCCGATGCCATCGCAAGCGCCATCGCAAGCCCTGCCTTCTGCCCGCGCGACAATTGCCCCGCCTTCGATTTTTCATGCAGCCCGAAGTGCTCGATCAGCGTGCGAAAGAGCGGGTCGCTCCACTTCGTCGGGTAGAAGCTTTTCTGGTACGACCGCAGGTCGCGAACGCGCATGAACCCCGGCAGCGGATGGCCTTCGCCGACGAAGCCGATGCGCCCGCGGACGGCGGGAGAGAGCCGGTTGGAATGTTCGCCGAGCACGACGGCGTGGCCGCGCGTGGGTTCGATGAGGCCGAGCATCATGAGGATGAGCGTGCTCTTGCCCGACCCGTTGCGGCCGAGCATCGCGAAGACGCTGCCGCGAGGGACGGCAAGGCTCACCTGGTCCACCGCGCACGCACGGCCGAAGTATTTCGTCAGGCCGAAGGTTTCGATGACGGTTTCACGGTTCATGGTCGTTTTCCCGGTTGCTTGAGCTGGGCGCCGCGCGATCGCAGCAGATCAGCTAACTCGTCGATCGAGTAGCCCAGAGGCAGCCCCTCGGCCAGTAGCGCGTCGACCACCGGCTCAATCCGTCTCATCCGCTCTGCGGCGGTATAGATCTGCCGGCTGCGGGCGACGAACGCCCCTCGCCCCTGTTGTGACTCGATCACCCCGCTGGCCGATAGTTCGGCGTAAGCGCGGGCGACGGTGTTCGGGTTGATCACCAGCTCTTCCGCCAGCGCCCGTACGCTGGGCAACTGATGCCCCTCCGCCAAGCGTCCCGTCGAGACGGCCAAGCGAACCTGGTCCACGATCTGTCGAAAGATCGGCGTAGCGGAGCCGGGCGAAATGCGGATATGAAAAGCCATCGTGTATTACTGTACTAGTTCAAATAGTACACTTGAGAGGGAAATACTCAAGAAAAAATTGCCGATTGCCAAAAACCGGCAATCGGCAATTTTTTTGCCACTATGTGGATTCTCGCGAGGGGGGAGGCCTATTCGTCCACGATCGTTTCGCGCACGACCTCTTCGATCGTCGTGATGCCATCGTAGATCGCCAGCAGCCCGGATTCGCGGAGCGTGCGCATGCCGCGTTTTATGGCTTCGGCGCGGAGCACCTGCGTGCTGGCGTGGTGGATGATCATGTCGCGGATGTCGTCGTCCAGCGTCATGATTTCGAACAGGCCGAGCCGGCCTTTGTAGCCCGTGTTGTTGCAGACGTCGCAGCCCTTGCCGTAGTAGAACTTACGGCTTTGGACGTCGTCGAGTCGCAGCTCGAGTTCCATGAGCTGTTCTTCGGCCGGCATGTATTCGGTGCGGCAGTTGTTGCAGATCTTTCGCACCAGACGCTGGGCGACGACGCCTTCCAGCGTGGCGGTCACGAGGAAGGGCTCCATGCCCAGGTCGAGCAGACGCGCGATCGAGGACGGGGCGTCGTTGGTGTGCAGCGTGCTGAACACCAGGTGGCCGGTCAGCGACGCCTGCACGGCGATTTCGGCGGTCTCCTTGTCGCGAATTTCGCCGATCAGGACCACGTCCGGGTCCTGACGCAGCATGGCGCGAAGGATGCGGGCGAAGGTCAGCTCGATTTCCGGCTTGATCTGGCACTGCACGATGCCGTCGATGTCGTATTCGACCGGGTCTTCGGCGGTGATGAGCTTGGTGCTCGGGTCGTTCAGGTCGCGGAGGGCGGAGTAAAGCGTGGTCGTCTTACCTGAGCCCGTCGGCCCGGTGACGATCACGATGCCGTTCGGCTTGGTGATGAGCTGGCGGACCATCGCCAGGTCTTCGTCGCGCAGGCCGACTTTATCGAGGTCGAGCGAGACGTTCGAGCGGTCGAGCACGCGCATCACGACGCTCTCGCCGAACATCGTGGGCAGCACGCTGACGCGAAGGTCGATCGGCTGGTTGTTCACGTTCAGCTCGATGCGGCCGTCCTGCGGCATGCGGCGTTCGGCGATGTCGAGGTTCGCCATGACCTTGATACGGCTGCTGATCGCCGGCGCGATGTGGTTCGGCGGCGGCATCATTTCGTACAGCACGCCGTCGATGCGGTAGCGCATCTTGAACTCGTCTTCGAACGGCTCGAAGTGGATGTCCGACGCCTTGTCCTTGATCGCCTGAAGCAGCACCAGGTTGATGAGCTTGCGGACGGGGTTGGAATCGGCGGCGTCCTTGAGGGTGTCGAGGTCGATCGACTCGCCGCCGCGGTTTTTCAGGTCGGCGAGGGCTTCGTCGCCGGCGAGTTCGCCCAGCACTTCGCCGAGCGATTCGGCGGCGGTGTTGTAGTGCTTGCCGACGAGTTTTTCGATTTGCTCGGCGTCGCCGATCTTGACCGTGACGCGGTAGCCCATCAGCGATTGCAGGTCGTCGACGGCACGGAAGTTATCGTGCGACGCCATGACGACGGTGATCTTCTTGCTGGCCGGATCGAACGCGATCGGGAGCACCTTGTTGGTGCTGGCGATCTGCGCGGGCACGGCGTCGATGGCCTCCTTGGGGATGTTGATGCCCGAGAGGTCGACCAGTTCGTAGCCCTTCTGGGCCGCCAGGGCGATGTTGACGTCGATTTCCTTGACGTAGCCCAGGTCGATGAGGATTCGGCCGATGACGCCGCCCTTGCGCTTCTGGAAGTCCAGCGCTTCGACGACCTGCTCGCGCGTGACCTTGCCCATCTTGGTGAGCACTCGCCCGAGCGGACGGCCCTTGAGCTGATCGATCGGCGGCATACCGCCGCCGCCCGAACCACCGCCGGGATTGGGGCCGCCGGGGGAAGCTGGGGGTTTGTTCATGACTTGGCTCATGTTGTAGTTCCTCAATCGTGGCGGCTCGCTTGCCGTTTATTCAAACAATTTATCGCTTCGCGTTCATGGCCTGCATCCGCGCCCGGTTGGCGGCGGCGGTGGCGGGATCGACGGCGCCGGTGGGTTGTGCGGGCTGCGCGGGTTGGCCAGGCAGTGGGGGGCGTCCTCCGCCCGGACCTGCCGGATTGCCGGCGGCCGCGGCTTCCACTTCCGCCATCAGGGCGTCGTCGGCGCCCTGGACGTCGACGCCGGCCTTCTGGAGGCGGTCGACCATCGTCGCGGGGGCTTTGCACTTGTCGATCGCCTCTTCCGCGCTGATGCGGCCAGCGGTGAAGTGCATGAACAGGTTGTCGTCCAGCAACTGCATGCCGTACCTCTTGCCGGTCTGGATGTCCGAGTCGATTCGGAACACCTTGTTTTCGCGGATCAGGTTCTGGATCGACGGCGTGACATACATGAACTCGTATGCCGCCACGCGGCCTTCGGTATCGATGCGCGGGCACAGCGTTTGCGACAGCACGGCGATCAGGTTGTTCGCCAACTGAACGCGGATCTGCTCCTGCATGTCGGCGGGGAAGGCGTCGATGATGCGGTTGATGGTCGAGGCGGCGCCGTTGGTGTGCAGCGTGCCGAACACCAGGTGGCCCGTTTCGGCGGCGGTGATGGCGGCGCCGATGGTCTGGAGGTCGCGCATTTCGCCGACCAGCATGACGTCAGGGTCCTGACGCAACGCACGGCGGATGGCTTCCGAGAAGCTCGGACAGTCCACGCCGATCTCACGCTGCACGACGATCGACTTCTTGTGCTTGTGGTAGAACTCGATCGGGTCTTCCATCGTGATGATGTGCCGGTCGAAGTTCTCGTTGATCCAGTTGATCATCGCCGCCAGCGTCGTCGATTTGCCTGACCCGGTCGGCCCGGTCACCAGGAACAGCCCGCGCGGACGCCGGCAGATCGATTCCGCCATCGCGGGCAGGCCGATTTGCTGGAACGTCAGCAGCTTGTTGGGGATCTGGCGGAGCACCATCGAGGTATTGCCGCGCTGCTTGAAGATCGCGACGCGGAAACGCGCCGCCTCGCCATAGGCGATGGCGAAGTCGCCGGACCCGGTTTCCTCGAACTCCTGCTGGATGCGTTCGGGCGTGATGGCCTTCATCATCGCCGTCGTGTCTTCCGGCTCCAGGATTTTGGTTTGCAACTCGCGCAGCCCGCCGTGCAGACGCACGGTCGGCGGCTTGCCGGTCGCCAAGTGCAAGTCGGACGCGCCACGGCGAACGACGGTTTCGAGAAGACGGTCGATTTGGATTGTTGACATACTTAATTCTCATCGGGGGTCGTGGGTGGTTGGTCGTGAGTCGGCAAGGATTCACGGCTGCGCCCGATCGACCGCAAATATCCGTTCAACAGCGGCAGCAGCCTTTCAACCAGGGGACGGAGTTGTTCGACCTGCTGTTCATCGATCAACTTTCGGACAAAAGCACGTCGTAGCCAATGTTTTGCCTCATACAACGAACCCACTGCGATTCGTACAAACCGCTTATTGTCGCCCGCCGAGCTTCGTCCGTAGCCTTCGGCGATGTTGGCGCCAACGCTGTCTACGGCACGGACCAACTGTTTGGCGATCGTGTCGCGCTCAAACGCCTGCCAGCCGCGAACGATCTGCCAGCACACGTCGGCAAGTTGTTCGGAGAGCTGATAGACTTCGAGTTTTTCGAATCCGCTTTTCTCCCGACCCACGACTTACTACCTCCCACCAACAACTAGGACACAATTCCCTCCACCTGCGCCACCTTCACGATCTCCTCCGCCGTCGTCGCGCCGTTGAGCACTTTGACTTTGCCGTCGGCGAGAAGCGTTTTCATGCCGCTGGCGACAGCAGCTTTGCGGATTTTGTTGGTGGGGGCTCGTTCGAAGGCGAGGTTGCGGATTTCGGAGTTCATCTGCATCAGTTCGAACACGCCCATGCGGCCGCGGAAGCCGGTGCCGGTGCAGTGGTCGCAGCCGCGGGGTTTGTAGAGGATCTTGTCTTTCAGATCCGCCTCTGTAATGCCGCATCGACGCAGCCACGTGTGATCGGGGTCGCGATCCACCTGTTTGCACTTGGGGCACAGCACGCGGATGAGCCGCTGCGCCATCACCGCCTGGATGGCCGACGCCACCAGGAAGGGCTTCACGCCCATGTCGATCAGACGTGTGATCGCGCCGGGGGCATCGTTGGTGTGCAGCGTGCTGAACACCAGGTGACCCGTAAGCGCGGCCTGGATGGCGATTTCCGCCACTTCCAGGTCGCGAATTTCGCCGACCAGGATGATATTGGGGGCCTGGCGCAGCATCGCGCGGAGCACGCTCTTAAAGCTGAAGCCGATCTGCTCGCGGATCTGGCACTGGTTGATGCCGGGGAAGTTATATTCGACCGGGTCTTCGGCGGTGATGATCTTGCGGTCGGGACGGTTCAGCACGTTCAACGCGCCGTACAGCGTCGTCGTTTTACCGCTACCCGTGGGCCCGGTCACCAGGAAGATGCCATTGGGGCGTTTGATGATCTTCTGGAAGACCTTGTAGTCCTCTTCCTCGAAGCCCATCTTCTCAAGGCCGATGCGGACCGAATCCGGACGCAGAATACGCATGACGACCGACTCGCCGTGCACGGCCGGCAGGGACGACACGCGGAAGTCGATCTGCTGGTTGTCCACCTTCAGCTTGATACGCCCGTCCTGCGGCAGCCGCTTTTCGGCGATGTCGATGCCCGCCATGATCTTGATACGGCTGATCAGCGGGCCTTTCATGCGGGCGGGACTCTTGTCGCGCACCACGCACTCGCCGTCGATGCGGTAGCGGAGCTGCACGCGGTCCTTCATCGGCTCGATGTGAATATCGCTCGCCCGGTTGCGGACGGCCTCGGCGATCAGCGACTGCACCAGCTTGATGATCGGCGCCTGCGTGGCGTCGGCCATCGCCTCCTCGCCCATGCCTTCGACGTCGATCGACTTGTCGATCGATCGGTCGAGCGATTTATCCAGCGATTTGTCGAGGGTCTTGTCCAGCGAGTCCCGCAGCCGGTCGATCGTGCGGTCCATCGTCTTGTCGATGGTGTTCGCGGAGGTGGTGTTGAACAGCTCGTCCAGGATCTGCTTGATGCGGCCCTTGGGCGCCAGCACCGGGCGGATTTCCTTACCCAGGCGGAAACGCAGGATTTCCTGCATTTCGAAGTCGAGCGGGTCGTGGATCGCCACCCGCAGCTTTCCGCCTTCCATCCCCAGCGGGATGATGACGTACTTGCGCATCAGGTCGTCGGGGATGAGGTTGACCGCGTTCGGTGGGACGGCGCTCTTGTCCAGATCAACATATTCCATGTTGTACTGGGCGGCCAACGCTTTGTAGACGTTGCTTTCGGAGCAGATCTTGAGGTCAACCATCGCCTCGCCGACGCGCATCGCCTTCAGCTTGGCGTGGGCGAGGGCTTTTTCGACCTCCTTGGGCTGACAGACGCCGAGGTCCACGAGGATTTCGCCGAGTTTCTTTTGATTCTTCGCCATAGGTGCTCGGTCCAAAGGGTGAGCTACATTCCGCACTTACAACGCTGGACGCACAAGGCAGGGGGCCGAACCAGACGTCGACAGACAGGCGGATAGTCTACCTCCGAGCGGTCCATGCACTCAAGTTTTTTGCGCAAGTAATGCCGCCCAAACGATGTACGACCGCTGAGACGGCCCGGTTCGCGGTTCGGCAGACGATATCGACGGGCTACGACTGCCGCGCAAATAGGGTGCTCCTGAAACGGAAACAGGCGTCGGACAACGCGTTCATCGTTGCCCGAACGCCTATGGGTTATGGCGGCGAAAGGAGATGAGGAGGGCTTACTTGCCGACGGTTCCGTCGGTTTTCAGCACACCGCGGTCCTTGACGCCCGCGAACGGACCGCACTTGGCGGCGATAATCTCGATGACGACAGCGTCGACCGGTTCGGCGTAGTCGATGGTGGCCGTCACCTGCTGGCCGTCTACCGTACCGCTGGCCTCGGCCTGACGCTTGGCGAGCAGTTTTACCTTCTTGTCAGTGACGATCGCGATGCAATCCCACTTTCCGTCACCGTCATCGTCGCCCAGGCTGCGGCCGATCGCCTTTTCGGTTTCGTCGATCTGCTTCTTTAGCGCCGGATCGATCTTCGCCGCCACCGGAACTCCGCCCAGCGTGGTGGCGAAGTAGTAGTCGCCCGGCTTGAAGCGGTAGCCCATCAGGTTGTCCGCCAGGAAGCCGATCGGCTTTCCCACCTGGTTCGGCAGGTCGATCTCGGTTTCGTACGGCATGCCTTCGTATAACTTTGGCCATACTTCTTCGGCCTTGGCTCGAAGGTCCGTGATGAGCTTATTCTTCGCCTCTTCGGCGCCGGTGGTGGCGGCCTCATGGTCGGCGATCTTCTTTTCCATGCGGGCGATCAGCGCCTTGGCAGGCTCGGAATCGTCGCCCAGCGTCAGCCGGACGGCATCCTTCAGGCGGCCGAAGGCGCCATCGTCGTCGTTCACGCCTGCCTTCTCGGCCTCATCGACGATTGCCGACGCGGCCTTGGTGACCTTCTCGACCGCCGTCTCGCGGCTTTTCTTCACTTTGTCGATCACCGCCTGAACTTCGGGCGCCGACGCGACGAGCTGGTAGTCCTCGCTCTCCTTCAGGTTTTCCAGGAGGTCGCCGAACCGCGAGATCAGCTCGGCGGTCTTCGGCATGAGCAGGCGGCCCATCGCACCGGTGCTTTGCGATCGGAAGTCCTTCCAGGTTGGGCCGGTGGTCTCCTTGTCCCAGCCGTCCCAGTCGTCCTTATAGAGCTCGACCTTGCGGTTGAGCGTCTCGACCTGCTCCTTCACCTTATCCGCCAGCGCGATCTTGCTGAAGTCGGCCGCGACGACGTCGACGCGGGCCTTGAGCGACTTGATCGGCTCTTCGCTCGCGTCCAGTTCGGACAGCTCTTCGTTGGCACGCTTGAGATGATCGCCCATGCGCTCGATGGCGCGGTCCTTCGCGTTGGGCGAGTCGCCTTCGAACGCCGGCTTGTATTCCTTCCACTCGTCTTCGACGTATTTCACCCGCTGCTCAAGCTGCTCGGCCTTGGCGGCGGCGGACTTTTTGGCGTTTAGCTTTTTGAAGGTGGCAAACTTCTTCTGCGCCGCGGCGATCTCGTCAGGGATGACGGCCTTGGCGGCCTCGTCGTTGACGACATCGTTGAACTCGCGTTCCGCGCCCGCCCAGATGACGAGATTGCCGATCGCGCCTTCGGCTTCGCGCAGGGCGCGGTCGAGCTTGCGCAGGTATTTCGGCTTGTCGGCTGCGCTCTTGGCAGCGGTGATTCTGGCCTTGGCTTCCTTGATGGACGCCTCGATCGGCGCCTTGGCGGCGGCATCGACGCCGTCGAGCTCGGCCTCGGCAAGCTCGAGCTTTGAAGCAGCGCTGTCGAGGTCGTTCGAACCGATCAGTTCGACGGCTTCCTTAACGTAACCTTTGGCCGCATCTGCATCGGCATAGGTAAGCGACACGACGCCGAAAACCGCAGCCGCAATGGCTGCGCGGCGGGCGTGCCGTGCGATCTCATAGAACATGGTGGCCCTCCCGAAGGCTTGTTGAAGGTAAATTCTGCCTTAAGTGCGGAGGGCAAGCAATGGGGCACAAATCCAGCGTTTTGGGGCAGGTTAATTAATTAGTTGGCGGGCTCCGCTGGTTCGTCGGGCTCGTCGCTATCGGTGTTGGGGCTGGTGGTGGGAAGGCCCGCGGCGAGCGAGACCGATCGTCCGGCGAGACGCTGGCGCGCGAGGGCGACGTTCTCCTGCGTTACCGTGTCGCTAGGCAGGGCGTGCTGTTGGAACATCGGTAGCCCGCCGATGTTATGCCGGGCATTGTCGGCCAGGATTCGCACGGAATGGAAGCCGAGGCCGTACTGGTCCTGCATCGTCGTTGCGGCAACCTTGCCTTGTTCGATCAACTGGAGCGTGGCGTCGGATACATCAAAGCCGATCACTTTGATTCGGCTCGATGCGTTCTCCTGTTCCACCGCCGCCACGTGCGCCGGGGCGCTGTACGACAGCAGCCCGGCGAGGCATTTGAGGTTCGGATGCTTCCGGATCGCCTCGGCTGCCAGTTCGGTGGCTTTGGCGGGGTCGGACAGGTCGACCAACGTCTCGACGACCCGATACGATTTGCCCGCCTGCAGTTGATTGAGCGGGTCAAACGGCCGCAGCGGTTCGACGGTGCGATCGCACAGTTCGTCGATCAGTCCCTGGCGACGTCGAAGCGTGTTTTCCTTATCCGACTGGCCGATCGCGATCGCGATATCGCCGCCTTCCGGCACAGCGCGTCGGATTTGCTCGCCCATCTGTCGGCCGGACATGTAGTTGTCCGTGCCGACGAAGCACAGCCGTCGCGTGACGGGGAGATCCGAATCCATCGTCACGATCGTCGTCACCGCCGCCGCACGGCCGAACAGTACGGTCTGACGGCTCATCGAGATCGGGCTGATCGCGATCCCGTCCCACTGCCCGCGCGACAACACGTCCTGCAGCACGTGCGATTGAAGGTCGACGTCGGTCTTGATGCGCTCGATCGTCAGATCGACATCCAATTGGTCGGCGGCGTCCTTCGCGCCGGCGAGCACGCGATCCCAATACGGGCCGTCGCCGGACGTGATCACAGCGATCTTCAGCCGCGGCGTGAAGATGCCCGACATGTACGCGACGTACCCCGCCAGGCCAACGATGACGACCAACGCAAGCAATAGCCCGACCGATCCACGCCTGGGCTCCGCCGGCGTTGCAGCGTCCGATGTGCCGTTCATAGAAAATCCTCTCGCGCAATCCCATCATCACCGATGGGCGGTCACGTGCGCGCAGCACGCGATCGCCATCGCTCAGTCTGCAGGGCATAGCTTCGCAATCGCTTCTGCCGAGGGCAAGCGTTGTTTATTGCACTTTCGGCCACGGCGCGGTTTGGTTGCGACAACCTGATGCACCGTAAAATTTTCGCTTGGCGGCAGGGTTTCCCTTTGGTGTCTTGTCGGTTTGCCAAAGCTTTGACTGCTGGCGTCTTTCCCAGCAGCAGTTACAAGGGCCGGGAATAGGGCATCGCGCGTTGAGCGGTGCCCGAAGCACCGACTATGATCGTTGGCTGCCACCAACTGCTGACCGAGAAAGGGGAAAACCCTTGGTGAACCCTGAAACCATTGCTTTCCCCACGCTGAGCGAAAGCGACGTCGATCTCGTCGCCGAGCGGGCCGAGGCGGTGAAGCTGCGTGACGGCGAGCCGCTGTTTGAGGCGGGTGTCGTTAACGTCGATTTCTTCGTCATCCGTTCCGGGCAGGTGGAAGTGCGAAGCCCGTTCATCGCCGATCGGCCGATCCGCGTTCATCAGGCGGGCGAGTTCGTCGGCGATCTGGACGTGCTTACTGGCCGGGCGGCCATGGTATCGGCGGCGGCGAAAGGGGAGACGTCCGTCCTCCGCGTCGGCCCGGCGGAACTGCGCGAGGTGCTCTGCAACTTCCCCACGCTTGGCGAAACGCTTATCCGCGCGTTCCAGGCCCGCCGCCAACTATTGGAGCAGGATAAGTCGGCAGGGTATCGCATCATCGGCCCGGAGGAATCGCGCCGCGCGAGCGAGTTGGCGGAACTGCTTGGCAAGCACGGCATTCCGTTCCGATGGATATGCTCGGACGACGACATGGGCGTTGCCGAACTGAAGCGGCTGGGTCAGACTGACGCGTCGATGCCGATCGTGGACCTCGGCGCCCGCCAACTCGTTCGGCCGGGCGTGCGCGAGCTGGCGAAGGCGGTGGGACTGAGCAGCACGCCGGATCGCGACCGCTATGATCTGGCGATCATCGGCGCCGGCCCGGCGGGCCTGTCGGCTGCGGTGTACGCGGCGAGCGAGGGGTTGCGGACGATCGTGATCGACCGCATTGGCCCCGGCGGGCAGATCGCCTACACGTCGCGCCTCGAAAACTTCCTCGGCTACCCCGCCGGGCTCACCGGCGTCGAACTCGCCGCCCGCGGCGTGCTGCAGATGCTCAAGTTTGGCGGCCGGCTCGTCGCGCCCGCGACCGTCACCAAAATCGAGTCCGGCGACGACCTTCGCCCACGCCTCACCCTCGACGACGCCCACACCTTCACCGCCGACGCCGTCCTGCTCGCCACTGGTGTGAACTGGCGCAAGCTGCCAGTGAAGGATTTCGACCGCTATGACCGCCGCAACGTTCACTACTCCGCCACCGCCACCGAGGCCGGCCTCTGCGTGCGCGAGCACGTCGTCATTGTCGGCGGAGGCAACAGCGCGGTACAGGCGGCGGTCTTCCTGTCGCAGTGCGCGCGGTCCGTCGAGCTCGTCATGATCGAAAAGCTCGGCGCGGGTCTCAGCAATTACCTGCTCGAACGCCTGCGCCAGATCGACCACATCCACATTCACGACGAATCGGAGATCGCCGAACTGATCGGCGGCGAGAAGATCTCGGAGGTGCGCGTGAAGAGCCGCGTGGACGGATCGGAGCGAACGCTGGCGTGCGACAAGCTGTTCGTCTTCATCGGCGCCGAGCCGAAGACCGACTGGCTGCCCGACGCCGTCGCCCTCGACGATCGCGGCTACGTGCTGACGGGCCTGGAGGCGCGGTCGAGCGGCAGGTGGCCGTTGAACCGCGATCCCGGCACGCTCGAAACCAGCATGCCCAACGTCCTCGCCGCCGGCGACGTGCGCCACGGCGCAACCCGCCGCGTGGGCTTTGCCGTGGGCGAGGGGGCGATGGCGGTGACGTGCGTCCACCGATGCCGCCGCGAGTTGGAAAACGGCACGCGGTAGCCGCGCAGATCAGTCCTCCGGCTTCTCGCCGGCGTCGGCCATCTTCACGATCTTCGGATCGAACCGCGCGATGACGTCCACCAGATCGGCCTGGTGAGACATTACCTGGTGGATATCCTTGTACGCGCCGGGCGCCTCGTCGATGCCGGCACTCAAGAGCGTAACGCCCATGTCGGCGAACTGTTTCTTGAAGTGCGCCCAGCGGAATTGGTTCCGCGCCGCCGTCCGGCTCATCGCCCGGCCAGCGCCGTGGCTGGCGCTCAGCAGGCTCGCCTCGTTCCCCTTGCCGCGCACCACGAACCCCGGCGTTGCCATCGATCCGGGAATGACGCCCAGCACGCCAGCGCCCGCAGGCGTCGCCCCCTTGCGATGGACGATCAGCTCCCGGCCGTCGTGGATTTCCTTCCAGGCGAAGTTGTGATGGTTTTCCACGCCCGCCAGCACCTCCGCGCCGATCGCGCGGGCGATCCGCTGGTGGATCAGCGCGTGGTTCGCCGACGCGTACAAGCCCATCAGCGACATCGCCGCCCAATACTCCTGCCCCTCGGCCGAGTCGAGGTCGAGCCAGGCGAGGTACTTCAACTCCTTCGGCAGCTCCGGGTGCAGCGACATCGCCAGCTTGGAATAGTGATCGGCGATCATCGCGCCCGAGCCGCGCGATCCGCTGTGGCTGAGCAGCGCGAGGTATTCGCCCGGTTCGAGCCCCAAGTCGGGCTTGTCGAGCGTAAGAATGCCAAACTCGACGAAGTGGTTCCCGCTGCCGCTCGTGCCAAGCTGTCGTCGGGCCTTGTCGAAGACGTGCTGCGTCAGCTTGGTGACGCCCCAATCTTCTTTGAGAACCGGGTGGTCGAGCGGCTTTCGATGTTCGGCGCCCGTGCCGAAGACGGTTTCTCGCTGAAGCGCCTTCGACAGTTGATCGTGCAGCGACTTCAACCGCGCCGCCGGGATGTCGAAGACGCTCAGCTTCATTCGGCAGGCGATATCGACGCCGACGGCGTAGGGGATGACCGCGTTCTCCGTCGCCAGCACGCCGCCGATCGGCAGGCCGTAGCCCTGGTGGGCATCGGGCATGAGCGCCCCGCGCACCGCCACCGGCAGGCGGACGGCGTTCTTCATCTGATCGATCGCGCCGGCCTCGAGCCTTTCGCCCCAGATCTTGTACGGCGCAGGTTCGGCCCGCGTGGCGGGAGCATGAACGCGGTGAGCGCGGGATGGGTTGTCGGTCAAATCCAGGAACAGCACGCCGCCGTGGACGATCTGGTCGTGGGTGATGTCGAGCGTCTTCATCGGCTCATTGTTGATGACCGCCGATTGGATGTACCGCAGCTCGCCTGTCGGCGACTGGTTCCGCGTGACGATGCGGAACGTCTTGCCGGGGAAGTATTTCGGGTCGAGGTGGACGGTGACCTTGTCGAATACCGGCGCGGTGATCATGTATCGAACCGGATTGCTCACGGCCCCGTCGATCGAGAACAGCCCGATCGCCGCCAGCACGTTCCACGCGCCCATGAGGCCCTCGTCCTCGTCGCCGGCGAAGTTGTCGGTGGGGGCGTTGCCGGATTTGAGGTGATCGAGGATCTGCCTGAGCCAGAACTGCGTTCGCCGATGATCGCCGGCCGCCTGGAAGACGTGGCAGCAGGCGAGGGCGGGCTCGTTGCCGAAGTCGTAGGGAATCTCGGCGTGCTTCTCGTGCTCGACGAAGTAGCCCTTTTCGCGGCAGATCTTGAATCCTTCTTCCAGCCGGTCGAGCATCGCCTCGCGCGACGAGCCGAAGCACTCGATCAAGCCGTCGAGGTCGTGTGTGGGATAGAACGTCATCGTCCAGGCGTTGCACTCGGTCCAGCCCTTGCGGTTCTCGGGCGCGTACGGCTCGAACCAAGACCCGTCGCGATTGCGCGGCCGGACGAAGCCAAGGGATCGGTCGAACAGGTTACGCCAGTTCTTCGACCGCTCGGTGAAGAGCGCGGCGTCGTCTTCCTTGCGCAACGTGCGGGCGACCTGCGCCAGCGCATTGTCGTTGAACGCGTGCTCGATCGTCTGCCCGCCGCCGTTGTTATGGAAGCCGGCGTTGGGGAGGTCTTCGGGGACGTAGCCCAGCGCGATGTAGTCTTCGATCCCGCCGCCCTTGCAGGTGTTGTGTTCGTAGCCGCACTTGCTCATCAGTCCGCCGGGGAAGTGGTTCTTGCGGAGGGCCTGGTAGACGGCCTCGACGTCGCCGGGCTTGTAGATGCCCGCGTGCAGAGCGGCGGCGTAGAGCGGGGTGGTCTGCGCGCTGGTCATCACGAACGTGTAGTTCCCCGCCGCCGGCCCGCGGGGGATGAGGCCGCCGTTCTGGTGCATGTCGAAGAAACAGCGGCAAAAATCGTTCACCAACTGCGGGTAGGCGATCGCCCATAGTGGCGTGATCGACCATTGCGCGCCCCAGAACGCGTCGGAGTTGAAATGCCGGTACTGCGGCTGGCCCGCCTCGTCGAGCGGGATTTGCCGGACGACGGGTTCCGGGCCAGTATTGTCGATATACGTGCCCGCCGCATCGTTCATCGTGCGACGCCCACAGAGGGAGAAGTACAGCGACGTGTAGAACCGGCCGCGCTGATCGTCGCTGCCGCCTTCGACCTCGATCCGCGAGAGCCAGCGGTTCCATTCCTCGCGGGCCTCAGTGCGAATCTGATCGAACGATTTCCCGTCCGTCTCAACACGGAGGTTGTCCCATGCGGCGGCGACCGAGGTGTAGCTGATCGCTATTTTCATCGTCACCGCGTCGCCCGCGGGCAGACGAAGGCGCGTGCGAATGGCCTGCGCATCGAACGAATCGAGCGTCACTTCGCGATCCAGTTCGATCGCGAAGTAGATCGTCAGCCGCTTGGGCTTGCGGATCGTCGGCTCGTTGATGACCCAGCCTTCGAGCGTGCGCGGGCCGGTTTGGGTGAGCGATGCCCCGCCCATCTTGCACGGGCCGAGCGTGGATGCGAGATCGAGGATGATCGACGCATCGGCGCCGCTCGGGAACGCGTATCGGTGCAGGCCGGCGCGGAGCGTGGCGGTGAGCTCGACGCCGATGTCGTAGCGGTCGAGGTGCAGGCGGTGATCGCCGGGCTTGCAGGTTTCGCGGTCATGCGAGAACGGCGACAGCCACCCGTCCGGCCCGGCCGACAGGTCCACGTCGCCGACGACGGGCATCACGAGGATGCCGCTGATCTGCCACGAGTGGACGTGGCTGAACCCGCGGATCGACGCTTCCGAGTATCGATACCCGCCGCCCCAGTCGCCTTCGGTAAGGTTGTCCGGTGACAAGTTCACCATCCCGAACGGCCGGCAGGCCGACGAGAACGAAATCCAGCGGCCAATGTTCGTGCCGAGGCGCGGTTCGACGAGCGAGGCGTAGTCGTGCATTCCGGCAAGTGTAACTTTGATTTCTCATCGAGGCACGGAACGAACGGAGATCACTTCGGCGCACGCCGACGCCTTGTTTTCGTTCCTGAAATACATCGCCACAGTCACTCGTGTGCATGGATGCGAGGGCGATCTTTGCGGCTTGGTGATGAATCCCTTTTCCTTCCGAGCGCGATCAGCCCCGCGATGCCCAGCACGCCGAGCGTTGCTGGCTCGGGGATCGTGCCGATCCAGACTTGCCGATCGCCACCGACGCGGCTGGTGAGGAAGGTGAACTGGCCGGCGTTGTTAAGGTCGCCCAGTTGGATGATGGAGATGGCCGGGCCGACGCCGAGCGAATCGCCTTGCAATAGGATTTCGTCCGCGACCGGATCCCCACCTGCGAAGATGCCCGCGTTAGTGCCCCCGTCGAGGGAGGCTTCGAAGATGACCTGCCCGGCATCGTTGATTACCACCCGGCCGAAGGTGTTGAAATCGCCCAGTGCGTCGGCGATCTGCGTGTACGAGCGAGGCAGCAGGCCCAGGCCGACAGGCTCGCTGACGTACACGCCGGGCGCGAGCGTGATCGTTTCGACCAGCGTTGCGGGATTGGCGACGTTTGGCGGGTCGTAAAACTTCATTGAGATGGTGGTGTTGAGCGCGAAGGCGATCTGGCCGGACGAGTTGATAGATGGCATCGGCTGCACGCCGACGCTGGTTTGCTCGACGACCGATCGTGTTTGTTTGACGTCGGGTGCCGGTGAACTATCGGGCACGTCGATCGCCAGGATCGCGCGGGCCAGCGATCCGCCGTCGGCGCCGCCCACGGGACTACTGTATTCGATCTGCACAGCGGTCGTGCCGGCGTCGTTCACGTCGATGCGCTGGGTGTTGTAGAACGCGCCGCTGCCATTGCGCAACAGGCTGGGTGATGCGCTGATATCGCCGCGATAGATTTCGCCAACGCCGCTGACGATCGTGCTGAAAGCGGTGGTGCCGTTATCGCTCATCGCCACGAACCTTGCCGCTGGCCCGGGGCTGCCGAATTCCTGCAGGTCTTCGTGATAGGTGGTGATCGGCGCGCCGGCGGCAGTGGTCTTGTAAACGCCGCGGTAGTTCGTTCCGGGTTCCGGCGATCGATTTGCTACAAAGGCTACGTTGCCGTCGCTGTTGAGCGCGATGCTGTTCACCATCGCATGCCCGCCGGCGGTCAGCGAGATGGGCGTCAGCGTGCCGGCGACGTAGCTGTGAAGCTGGTCGTCGAACGTGCCGAGCGATTGCGTCGGAAAGACGACCTTGCCGTCTTCGCTGATCGGGATCGGGATGCCGGGTTTCAGCCACGGAACGCCGTCGGCGAACTCGGTGGCGATAAGTTGGAAGGATACGTCGGCGGCGCGCAACGTTGGCGCAAGGGCCATGCTGGCGACAAGGGCGCAAGTTGTTCGAAACACGCTGTCTCTCCTCTCGGTTAAACGTCTCGTCGAGGGCCTGTCACAGCCGCGGATGAAAAATTAGCCACGAGCCCGCCGAATTGCACCGAATAAACATTAATTCATTCGGGGCGATCCGGATGGGTCCGTGGCTGTTTTTCCAAACGAATTACGCCGCTCGCGCGACGATGGGCTTCGCGATCGTGTCGGCGATGCGGAGGCCCGATTCGAGCGCGCCTTCCATGTAGCCGACGAACGCCGCGCTGCAGTGCTCGCCCGCGAAGTGCAGGCGACCCAGCCCGCGGCGGAGCAGCGGCATGACCTTTGTCACCGATCCTGGTGCGGGGAAGCTGTAGCAGGCGCCGAAGTACGGCTCCTGGCCCCAGTCGATGATCCGGACCTCGCGGACGGCGTCGCCGAACCCGCAGAGCATTCGGGCCATCTCCTGCTTGAAGAGGAGGTACTTAATCGCGCCCGACGGCTGCAGCGTTGATGCCGGTAACGCCGGCGGGCAGGCACAGGGCGTTCAGCGACGCGCCACGCGCGCCGGCCTGACCGTCCGTACCGTCCCACACCTGGCTCACCAGACCATCGCTCAACCCTTCGGGCGCGCAATGCTCCTTTGTCCAGAAATCATTCTCAACCCTGGCCATGATCTTCAGGGTCTTGCCCATCTGCACCTCCAGTTCCTTCGGAAGGGGTGGGTCAAACTCAATCTTGTCGTACACCGACGCCGGGGTGGCCAGCACGACGTCGTCGGCGGTGTAGCGCGAGCCGCCCTCGCATTCGACGACCGCGTAGCCGTCGAACAGGCGGACCGATTTCACCGGCGAGCAGAACCGCACGCGGTCCTCGCCGATCTCGCGCAAGAGCGCCTGCGCAAGCCGCTCGTTGCCGCCCTGAGCGCGGTAATACTCGCTGTCGGTCCAGAACGCGTCCATGCCGCCGCCCTTGATCATCGCAAGGTTGGCCAGCAGGGACTGCCGGTCGCACGGCAGGCCGTTGTCGCCCGCCATGCCGACCGCGGCGACCGTGCGGACGTCCTCGCCCACGTCGGCCTGGGCGTCAAGCCAGTCCTGAAGCGACAGGTGGTCCAACTCGTCGGCGGCGGGGGAGGTCCAGGGCTCGTCGGCGTTCACGCCCATCGCCAGCGGGTTCAGCCGGCGAAGCAGCGCGTCGCTTTCGGTCCAGAGGCGCGCGGCCTCCTTCCGGTCCACGCGCTGGCCGCGCAGCAGGATGGGCTTGTCCTGCCCGGCGTAGTCCTCGGCCTTGAGCAGCGGGATGCCGAACCGCCTCGCATACGACTTCCACAACGGATGGTTGTTGCCGACGAACTCGGCCCCCATCTCGAGCACCGCGCCGGGAACGAAATCCCGAATCGCGCGTGTCCGGCCGCCGACGCGGTTCGTCGCTTCGAGGAGCGTGACCTGACACCCGCGCCGCACCAGCCGCTCGGCGCACGCCAAGCCCGCCAGCCCGGCCCCGATGACGATCACGCGCCGCGTCGTCGTCGACGACGACGATGTTCGCGCCGCGGGGGGCGAAACTGAAACTGTCTCCGGCGCCCGCGCACGTCTACTGCCGACGCGCAGCAAGCTGCCGATCGCATAACGCATAAAAATTCCTTCTGGAGCCAACAGAGGGCGACGGTTGAATTCGTCGCCGCATAGCCGCATATCCACATCCCATGATACGCAGGAAACGTTAAGGAAAGTTTGGGAAAAGAATTGCGAATGTAAACGCTTATTTGGACGAAAGATGTGAATGTCAGGGCGTCAAGAAAAAAGAGGGATTCGGATTAAAAATGGCAATGCCTGCCGGCTTTTGAGAAACCGGCAGGCATTGCTTTTTTAAAGTCTTCTTGGTCCCTTGGAGTCTTGGTGTTCAGCTGTTCCGCAGAGATCAATCGTCGTTGGTCGGACCGATGGCGACGAGCCACAGCTTCATGAAGTTGACGACCTGCTGCTTGGTGAGCTTGTTGGCGTTGAGGTTGTAGGTCACCTTGCTGGCGGTGACGGTTTCGCCATCGACGAGGGTATCGACGTATTCGATCTTGCCGGTGAGCGTGGGGATGCTGGTATCGACCGCGAAGAACGCGTCCTCCGCCGCCTGGCCTTCGAACGCCGCCGCTTCGGTCTGGGCGGGCTTGAACTTCTCCTCGTTGAAACGGAGGTTGAAGTCGTAGTAGCCCTTGCCGTTGGTGGCGTAGTTGGCGTCGGGCACCCACTTGATCGATCCGGTCACCTTGTCGGTGTACTCCTTGCCGTCGAGGTTGTAGGAGAAGGTGATGCCGTCGGTGAGGTAGTTGTAGGTCTCGTAGTCGTAATCGAGCGAGCCGTTGACGATCGTGCGCGGGTAGATCGTGGCCGGGCCCTTGGAGAGCTCGATGCCCTGGAACTTCATCGGGTCGGCACGCTTGACGGTGATCTTCACCTCCTGGCCGTTGACGACGCGGCTGTAGAGGCGCGAGCCGAGGCTTTCCTTCTTCTCAGCCTTGCCGACGAGCTTGCCGGCGAACGGATCGGTGAACGACTGGGCTGCGCCGATGGCGTCGATCGCGATGCGCAGGGCGCTGTCGTTGGCCTTGCCGCCCGACAGGTCGTAGATGCCGGTGTTCGGATCGGACGGCACCTCGCCGACCCACTTGCCGACCGGCCGCTTCTGCGACAGGTTCTTCGGGTTGATGACCGCGATGTTGAGATTGTAGTACAACTGTCCCGGCTGCACCGCGCGGCCGAGCACGCTGCTGAAGAGCTTGGGCTGACGCTCGACGCTGCCCGAAAACTCCACCGTTTTGGCGACGTTGAGCTGGATGGTGTACTTATCTTTGACGCCCTTGGCCGGCGAGCCCTTCTTCAGATCGCCGGAGGTATCGGGGTTCGTGCGGGTGGCGAAGTCGATCTGCATCGTCCCCGTGACGACGCCGTCCTCCGTCACTTCTGCAGGATCAGATTGCGCGAATGTGTTCGACGCGAAACCGAGCATGCCCGCCAGCGCGAACGCCGAGACGAGCGACATGAGCTTGTGATTCATGGGATGAGTTCCTCTCCAAAAGCGTGCGGATTGCACACAACTCTCCGGCGCGAGCCACTTGGCTCCCCGACGTCCGGCGAGCGGTCGTCCGCGAACGCAATACGATGCGCTCGCCGTTGCTGGATTGCAAATGTTATAAGCGTTAGAAGTTACGAGGATTTGTGGAACGGGCAGCGGAGGGCGGGGACCACTGCAATTTCAACGCCTGACCCGACGCCGCGCCCCGCTACTATTGGCCATGCCTGCCGTCACGATTTACACAAAACGCTGGGATGATCCGCAAGACGAGTCGGATGGGACGCGGATTTTGGTCACGCGGTTTCGGCCGCGGGGGTTGAGGAAAGAGGAGGAGACCTGGTCGGAGTGGCTCGCGGATCTGGCTCCCACCGCGGAACTGCACGCGGCCGCATACGGGAAAGGACGGGAGGCGGTGGGATGGTCCACCTACAAGGCTGCATACCTCAAACAAATGCTTGCCCAGCGGCCGCTGATCCAGCAGCTTGCGCAGCGGGCGCTTGGCGGCGAAGTGCTCACGCTTCTCTGTTCCAGCCAATGCGCTCGCGAATCGCGATGCCATCGGTCACTGCTCAAGGAGTTGATCGAAGCTGAAGTAGGGCGAATCGGCGATCAGTGTGCGCTAGCCTGATAGATAGGAGACCCGAAAAATTTGGCGCGTTTGGATGATAAAAGCGGCAACCAACGGACACGAACTGATGCGACAGGCATTGATAGTCTGAAACGCAATGTTCCTACAAAAATTCGCGAAATGCTCGAAAAATCGGCAGTTTTGACCGAAAAACGATCGTCGGATACGCTATGCGGCCACACCCGGAGGCGTGGCAGAGCGGTTAATTGCGCCGGTCTTGAAAACCGGTAGGCCCGCAAGGGTCTCGGGGGTTCGAATCCCTCCGCCTCCGTTTTGTCGGGATCTGCACCTAATTGCACATCGCTGCAAGGTGCTGATTTTTCCGACGATTCTCCTTCATCCGACTCGCCGTTTGCAGTCGCCTGCGCTTCTGTGCGTGCAGGTGCTGCAGCGCATTTTGCAGCGCTGGCCGTCGCCCGTTCGTAGAGTTCCTTCGGCACGTGCTGCGTGTAGTGTTTACGACTGACCCGCGGGCTATGACCGAGCCACGCCGCAACGGCGTACTCGGGGAAATTCATCGCCCAATGCTTCTCGCAGGACGAACGCAGGGTCTGGAAGATGCGTTCCCACTTCTCGACCTTTGCAGCCTTGCAGACCTTGTCGAACATCCTCCGAGTACGACCGTTGCCGGTGATCCGCACGAGTTTCGCTTCGGGATCGGGAATTTCTGCCTTGCGAACCTTGAGTAGTTCCATCAGTTCAGGGCCGATCGGTACGAACCGGACATCGCGGCCAACATGGTGCTCCGTTTTCGCACAGCGGACGCGGAGCCGGCCTTCATCAAAATCCACGTCCGCCCAGGTCAATTGGTGTGACTCACTCGGCGTGCGGAGCCCTGCATAGCGAGCCAGGCCGAACAAGAGCTTCCATTCCGTGTTCGGACAAGCGCCGATGACACGCTTGATCTCCTCCGGCGTCACGTACCGATCATAGTTGCTTGCAACCGTGCCTCCTTGGAGCGATTCGAACGGGTTCTCAGCGATGAGTTTTCGCTTAACTGCCGCTCCGAAGATCGTCTTGGCGTTGCCACAGTGGATACGGATCGTCGCTTCCTTCAGTTTCGGCTCAGCGTTCCGAAGGTTGGCCTCCCATTCAATGGCATGTGCGCTGGTAATCTTGTGGAGATACAGGTTCGTGCCAAAGAAGGCTCGCAGCCGATCGCTGGTTCGTTCGAGTTTCTTGATGCTCGCGGGCTTCAGTTGCGCACGACGGCTTTCGATGGACCGATCCAGCCACTCATGAACACTCATGTGCGTCGGCGGATCGATCAGTCCGACGTTCGCCAGTTTCGTGGCAAGAGGAGACTCAAGCTTCGCAACCCATTGAAGCGTATCGGAATCGGGCGAATGACCGGCGAACTGGGCGGCCAGGAGACTTTCGACTCGGAATTTCACGGCTTCCGCAAGCCGCTGCGACACGCGACCGAGACGAACGGTGCGACGCTTGCCATCGCTGGCCATGAACTGGATCGTGCGTGTCCCGTTTGTTGCTGCAATGCTTGCCATGGTGGATACGTCCCTTCACTCAAGTACAACCGATCAGTCTGATCTGTTTATCCCAGAAACGCTTCCCAGATCTCATGCAACTTCTCGCTTACGATGGCCTCGACTTCACTGCTCGCCGGAATCTGGGAGAAGATGGGGGCCTGCAATTGCGCGTTCAGTTCCGGTTGCATCGCATCCAGCAACTGGTTCGCGGAGACATTGAGTGCCTGGTGGGCGAATTTGTCCAGCGCCGACCGAAAGCTGACGATCTCGGTTACAACCTTCGTCAACACCGGTGACATAAGGTCATTCATCTCCAACGGCTTTTCGTTCTCCTTGACGATGGGTTCGACCTTGCGGGGCCGTTTTCTCACTGTCGGCGTTTTCAGCATGTTCAGCAGGTCGAGTTGCGCCGCAGCGCCATGCCGAATCACGTCGCGAACCACCGCATCCGCAGCGATGCTGGCTATTCCGATGCCATTCAACATGCCGAGACGGCGCCACAGTTCGATGGCGATCCAGCAGTGGATGGCGAACACGGCCTGCATCGCTTTGAGAAAGCGCGGCTCGGGACCACGAAGCGTCTGCCGGGGCGTGCTGGCATAGAGCCAGTTCAACTCGGACCGATCGCCACGGGCACTTGCCTGCAGGATCAGCGAAACGCGTTCTCCGACTCGCCATTGGTCGTATTTTCCATGGATGCGGCCCATGATGCGTCCTCCTTTCGATTTCGGAGTGATTGTTCGATTGCTTCAACACGGGCCGCAAGATCGGCGGCCTCAACAGCGCGCAAGGTAATGCCCGCCAGGAATCCAATAGTTCGCGCCTTTTCCAGTGTGCTCGCTTCTTCGCATGTGCAAACCCGCTGAATCTGCTCCTCCAGCAGCAAGAGCACCTGCTTTGCCGTCCGGACGTGGTACTCGCTGATGACCGGGGTTTGACGCGGGGTTTGACTTTGGGTTTGACAAACCCTGCCGCTGCGCCGCAGCCGAGCGTACTCGCGGTGATATAGCCGTTGACGTTGCGGGTCTTTGTAGGCCATTGATCAGTTGGCTCCGAAGTCACGGAAGTAAAAATGTGGATGAAGATGCGTCATGGTTGTCATGGTTGTCACTCGCGCGGCGTGAGCACAACGAAACATAAACAACGGTTGGGCGACAGCCGCCTGCGGTGATGACGAAGATGACAACTGTGACAACTTCCCGTTCACGACCCGAAATAGCACTAGGTCGCGCCGGCTCGCCCTGCGCGGCAGCGACTTTATTCCGACACCCAAGTGCTGCAGCGGAATGCGATGACGCGCAATCTGCGACTTGATGGCCTGCGGCTTTTGCTGCTGGAGCAACTTCTGGGCCGCTCGATCTGTGACGTACTGCGATTCGATCAATGCCTTAAGTTCACTCACAGTCCCTTGCCACTGCTTCCGATCCTTGAGCAGATGAACGATGCCCATGCACAGGGGATCTTCCAACACCGGCTCAACCTGTTGTTCGGTGATCAGATGTGTGTATGCCGATTCGAAGTCGCTTTGATTCCATGGTAAGGCTTTACAGGCACCCGCTACGAACTCCATGAAGTCAGCCATCCGCCCTGGGTGAGACAATTGAACGTGCTCCCGGTTCTGAATGGCCGCCACGAGTGCGTCAAGCAACGCCCCAAAGATGCGGCCTGCTACTCGTCGAAAGCTTGCCATGATCTGGCGTTCAGATCGTCGGTTGCCATCTTCGAGGGCTGGGAGTTCAATGACGATCGCCCGCTCCAGTAGATCGGACCGCTCGGTCAGGTCGCCGATACCATTGATGATCATCGGCCGTGCTAAGCGGAAGAGAACCTCGTCTTCATCCGTATAGAGTCGCCGCGTTCCAAGTGCGGCGCCAGTCGCGAGGCGGCACAGCGCGTCCGCCTGTTGCGGACGGATGGCTGAAAGGTTATCGAAAGCCAGAAGCCATGAACGATTGGCGGCGATCAGCAGGTCCTGCTCGCTCAGCGAAAACGAACGAACGTCAGCAACGCTCGGATCGACCAGGATTCGGAGCAGCCGCGAGAGCGTTGACTTCGCTGACCCCTGCGAGCCGTTTAGCATAAGAATCGGGTATGGCCCCGTCGGATGGAACGCACCAATCAGCCATGAAGCGATCATGATGAAGTGCGCATCGCTGACCACATTCATAAACGGGCGTAATTCGTTGATGCTTCCACCTCGCTCGGGAATCGGCAGCGGCAGCATTGCGTCCGGCCGGAGAAAGAGGTGGTCGCTCTGCTCCACAACTTCCCAGCCTTTGGCGTCGACGGTCACGCGGCGGCCGGTTTCATCGCCCAGATCAATCACCAGTTCATCGCGGCCGGCCGCCACGCGCAGTGCGACCGGCCGCGAGGGGTTGTCGTTGATGGCATGAGCCGCCAGCGCCGTCAGGGCATCATTCACTGCGGATTGCCTCGGCGCGGTCTGGGTGTCCTTGTAAATTCGGTGTGTCAGCAGTTCACGAAGTGCGGCAGAACGCAATCCGAGCACGCGCGGGGGCTTTTTTAGCTGTCCATCCGCCTCATCCGGTTTCTCGCGGTCCCGCACCAGCACATAAGGCACGCCAAGAAAGTGAAAGAACTCGCTTCCGGTAAATGCAATCATTGCCTGGTCGATGATGGAGTTACCGAGCTTGTTATGCAGACGCGACAGCAGCGTATGCATTGATTTCAGTGCGAGTTCGGTTACCAAGGCTCGATCGATGCCTAGTCTCTTGTCGCACCACGCGTTCACGCACGCCACAACCGCGTCATCGTCATACGGCAGGCGACGCACGCATAGCGTCTCCTGGTCCCGACCAAGGGATAGCCAGAACGACGACAATGTCTTGCCGGCCGTGGCACGCACGTCGATTTCGGTGGCGTTACTCATGAGACGCTCCGAACGATGGCCGACATGTGGAGATCGAATGGTGCGGCTGTGTGCACGCACTTCTGAAGGAAATCGTGAGTCAATCCGGCCCGCATCCAGTCCCGGAGATCTTTGATTTGAGACGGCGGCGTAATGATTCGGATGTCGCGCACGAACAAACGACAGTGCGCTGCGGCTTGGAGCATTCCTTGATAACCTACAGAGTCGTTGTCGGCACATAGGATCAGCGCCGTGGGCTTGTGTCTTGCAACCAGGCGCGTCAACAGATCGATTCCCCCATTTGCCGAAGGCAAGCCTAAGGACGGAAAGCCGAGATCCAGGCCGGCCGCACAGTCACTTGCTCCTTCGGCGACCAGCCAGGGGGTGGCTGCAGTTTGAAGATCCGCCGTGAAGAACAAGCCTTGTCGTGATCCCTTGATCGCGAACTTACGGCCAGATTGTGTGCGCGTGCGAATGCCGACGATCTGGCCATCTGCGTTCTTCATCGGAAACGTCCAGCACCGCAGCGGCTCAAACCACCCGACGCCGAGTGCTTCCAAACTGGCTGTCGTCACGCCAAGCGCTTGGTGCAGTTCATTAAGCAGGGAGAAAGAGATCGCCTGACGGCATTGATCAGCAATGAGCGGCATTTTCGGCCGAACACTATTCAAACGGACCGTGACCACTTGCTGACTGACGGCGTGAGAGTTATTGAGACAATGCAGATATCCGGCTTCACCCACACGCCGTTTGGCTCCTTCGGGCGTACGTGGGCAAATGGCAGCAGAACCATCATGAGCAAGCAGGCACCAGTCCGGCCGCCCGCAGATCGGGCAGGGTCGCGATTTCGAGACACGGTGGAAACCAGAGGCAGTAATCATGTTGCCTCCGACGTGTTATTGGTGCTCTTCGCTTCAATGAAGGCGACCAGATCATCTAGCCGGTATAGCACCCGTCCTGCAAGTCGAACACAACGGAGTTCGCCGCTGGCAGTGAAGGAATCGAGCGATCGAACACTGATGCGCAGAAAACGTGCAGCTTCGGGACGATCCAGCAATGGCGAGACAATCGCGTGTCCATCTTGCGCCTGGCTTACTGCAAGCTCCAGGAGGGGCAATGAATGGGATGTCGCCATATCGTCTCCATCCGCACGGCGCTGCATTGCCGTGCGAACAGATAATGGGCCTTCCTATATCGTGAAATAGACCATCTGGCACGAAAAGCATTTCGATTTCATGTAGGTGGATAAGTTTATAAGATCTTTTACCACAAAGAATTATCCGCAACCTAATGCAGTGTTCCGCGAGGAATTCATTAAGTGTGCAAATAGCACGTCTGAGGCGTCGATTTGCTCGACGTTCAGGATCAGATTTGCGCTTTCGTGCGTACCTCGCTTTGCGGGCCAGTATTCCTCGGGAGACCGGCTGACCTTGCGCGAGCGCCAAGACGGCCAGAATCCTTCGGTGTGAAGCCAAGCGGGGGGCGATTCGCTTCAATCCTATGCGAACTGAATATCGAAGTGGGTCGATGCGAAATGGCCCATAGCGGTGGGTGTGTTTACGTGCCGCCATGAGTTTTGGCCAAAGTTCGAGAAGGCGATAAAGGCGATGCACGAGCAATTCTAACTTTACTCGATTTGTCGTTAGGTCTCGTTCGTGAGTCAGCAGCGCCAATATCACCTCACGTACACGGTTGGGTTCCAGCAAGTGTAGCTTCGGGTTGAGTCCACGAAGCGGCTTGGGAAGTCGTTCGCCAGCAAGCGGGTGGATGATGAGCAACTTGCCAATCAGAAGAAGGGCGCATGCCTCAGGCCATAAGAGGCCCTCTGTTTCAATGGATATGAGATGATCAACCGCGCGGCGGATAAGCTCCAATTTTTTGTATACGGAGTTGTGGAACTCGGAAAAAAGCAAATGGTGACGTACGGATCGATGGGTTGCTTCAGGTGTTTCCTGTTGGATTTGCGGGCTATTCAAGATGGCCGCAAAATAACGTTTGCCTGTATCAGTTGTTTCGACGAACTTTCGATGCTGGTTACGTTGCTCTTCAATCAGATCCGGCAAAGTCCGATGCAGCCATTCCGATCCAGCCCGCAAGAGGGATGACCTTGACTTCATCTTGTCCCACTTCTCCACTAGATCCTTCTCGATCGATTCATATGGCCAAGTTGCCTGGGACGAAAGTAATTGGGGCATATGGCTCCGCCTTTTCTACATCTTTGCACTAATCGTCGCGAATTGGATGCATTGTTTGTTTACCATAATTTTCGGGAAAAAGGCGTGTTTTCTGGCTGTTTTCGGGAGCTTGTCCGGTAACCACTCATTTCCATTCCATGAACCAGGTCACAATAAAGAGATCCTATGATGCCGGGCATAGAGAAAAATCAGTCCGATCTCTACAGTTCGATATTAATCGTGTTATTAGTTGAATAAGAATCGATCGGTTTTAGGGGCAGAATGGCTGCTTTTATCACGTAGAAAAATGTTGTTGCAGATTGCCAGCGGGTTGTATTGCACGGATTATAAATAATGTTTGGCACAGTGCGAGGGTGAACAAGTTGACGGATTGCACAAACATGAGGCCTTATGAACAGTTCGCACGCTCCAGATTCCAGTTTCACTACGAGTCGTATGGAGAGGCTTTTGGGAGAAGCCTTAAGCACTTTGAAGAAAATCAATGAGCCTTTGGCGAAGCTGCTCCAAGTCATGAGTCTGACATTCCCAGATCACAAGCACGTTCCACTGTAATCGTCTCAACTGTCTATGTGTCCGCCGATCACGTTGCTGGTTCCGCTTCAGTTTCGCTGTCCACCACTCTCGTCGAGTTGCAGGGATACGACATCGCCCGCATCGGTGCATGTGCCAAAAACAACCACTGACATTGATGATCTTTCGCAAACGCGGGAAAACTAGATCGGGCGTGCCAGGAAGAGACCTTACGTGCAATCGGTAGCGGTAGCCGAACTGATGCACAAGACGACGAACAACCAGTTCCGGCGTCGTGTCCTTGGACCTTACGGCCGCCATAATACGAGAACGCTCCGCTTTGCTGACTGTGTCTGCCATGGTAAAGCTGCGTAATCTTGCGTGATCAGTGTCATTCAAGATTTGGTGGAATCTCGATCAACAGCGATTTGTCCAACTCAACAGCTTCCGTTCGTTCGTTATATTTTTCGAGTAAGCACCGGAAACCCGATTTGAGTTTGCTTCCGTCGAACTCGGAAAGCTCGTCGATGTTGGTTGCGACAAAGGATTCGATGGATGCCACTGCAATTCGGCCTTCGGCTAACAGCGATGCATTTTGCTCAGTGCCAACTACCTGTGTTTTTGGCACAAGCAAATAGACGCGCAACCCTCGCTCAAGGTTGGCCTTTAGTTTCTCGAACAATTCAGGCATCGGGGCAACGGTTACGTGAAATGCCGTATTGCCGACTTCAAAATCGCCGGCAAATCCGAACTGAGCATCCGATGTGCTGAACCGTTTACTGCGAATGGTCTTGTCTGGAAATCGCAGTGCGAGCTTTGCGCCGACGAGGTATTCGGCAACTGCTCCGGCTTTACCACTCTGACGAGCATTTTCAAGGATTGCATCAATGAATCGCGTTGTGGCGGACGCGGGATCGAAAATCGCCTTGACGCGCTTGGCCGCAAAATAAAGCGATACGTAGTTCGTCACAATGTGTTGTTGCATTGCGCAGATGGCATCGTTTCGTGCCTCGATGGATTGTTCTTCGAGTCTGAGCGACCGCATCGCATCCAGCAGTCTTGCCACGTCTCTACGAGCACCACGGTTTGACCGCCCGCCGACAGACGACAGCAAACGCATTTCCCCGAACTCCTCTAGCACTCGCTTCAACGCACCGGCAGACAGTCCCGCTATTTGAGCTTCGCCCCCGGCAACATGAGATGTGATGTTGAGATCGTATTGCGTTCGCAATCGGCCGAGAACATGTAGCGCAGCAGCAATCGATCCCTTAGACGGCAGTTTGTCTTGGTATAAATCCAATGACGCATACCATTCATCCGTGACTTGAATTGCGCTCTCAGCTAGTGACATCAATTTTTCCTGTCAAACAACGTCGCTTCGCGGGTGGCCAATGACGCAATGGGGGTAAGGTAGTGCTTAACAATCCATTCGACGGCCGGAACGCAAACGGCATCCCCGAAACCGAATAAAGCCTGATTCAGCGGCACATCGATGCGGTAGGAGTCAGGCACACCCTGCAATCGGGCGCACTCTCGCGCCGTCAGCAGCCGCACCTGGTATTTTCGTTTTCCCGCCTTAAACAGGATTTGCCGCCCACTGCCGCCGCGCGGCGTCCGCAAGCAACCCGCGATGCCATCCGTGCGCAGTTCGGCCATGCTTCTTCCGTTGCGGACCCGTCGGAATGCAGTCGCATAAGTGAAGTCATCGCCGGCCAACATCAGCTTTGCCTGGACATCATGGCGCTTCGACAGTTGCCCCATAAAGTAGCTCGCTCGCTCTGCGTTCCACCAATGCGGATCATCATCAGGCAGGTCCTCAACGATATCGGCAAGCCGCTTACGTGCTTTTGGAAGTCGAGGCAACTCACGGATGTCCCATTTGATGTTCTGGTGGGTATTGATGAACTCGAACAATGCTTCTGGCCGGCTGTCCGTTTCCATGGCAAATGGCTGGCGCTCCCGCCCGTCGTCGCGCTTGGCGACGATGAACATTCTCGCGCGACTCTGCGGCACCCAATGGACAGCGTTCAAAATGAAGGCGTCTACGTTGTAGCCGACTTCATTCAACGCAAGCAGCGCTGTCTCGAAATCTTTGCCGCCCTGGCTCATCAGAAATCCGACCACATTCTCGACCAGCACGAGTGGTGGACGCCGTTCACCCATCTCGCGAATCAAGCGTATCAGCCCCCAGAAAGCAGACGATTCCTTGCCGTTCAGGCCATCCCATTTCCCTGCGATGGATAGGTCGTTGCAAGGGAATGACGCGGTGAACAAATCGCAGGTTGGCAGGTCGCGAGCAGCGAGCTTATGAATATCGCCTACAACCAGATGGTCGTCCTTCGGCCAGTTCTGGCGATACATCTCCGCCTTGTCAGGATCGATGTCATTCGCGAACACGACCCGCCAGTCCTGCCGCTCCAGCGCCCATCGCACCAGCCCGATGCCGGCGAAAAACTCGGCAGCCGTCAATGCGCTCTTCTGACGACGACGGCGACGTGGGCGAGTTGCGGTGACAAGCGTGCTGGACATCCTTGATCGTGTTCCTTCTTCCGGGCATCATACCACCCATTGACGGATGGACGAAGCGGGGGCGCAAGTTGGCGTGGACTTGGGCTAGTAGCGCATTTACGCCCTGTCTGCCGGTGGTGTGTGAAGGCGCATCGCGTCGGGGATGCGCCCGCGGCATGGAAGGTTCTGCATAGGTCAAACGAAGCGTACCTTGAAGCGCGTTGCATTTGCTCCATCACGCGCCCGCCAAACCTTAAGTCTGGAAGAGTGCTGCCAGTAGGTCGGCCGAGAGGCCGCTGGGCCATGGCAAGGCAGTCATTGAACGGTCCGAGAGATACCGGGGGGTGGCGGTTTCGACGAAGGGAATGAAAGCAGCGACGTGTTTTTCAAGTCCCGAATGCTGTTGACGCAAGGTTGTTGGCCAGCGGCGGGCTTTTTCTCAAGAGGGGAACCTTTAATACGGTCAGACCAAGCCCGCCCGAGAGGATAGTCCTGCTTGGGCGGCGGACCGACAACGATGTAATCTGCAGCCTGATATCCTAGACGCAAAAAGCGCTTTTATTTGTCGCAATGATGCCTATCGATTCGATCCGTGCTGGCAATAATTTACTGCATAACCACGGCGGACGTTGGGATTGAAATCCTCTTTGCACCTCGCTCAGTTCGAGCCCTTCGTCATCGCTGGCGGCAACTATAGCGGAGTCACGTATGCGCCCACGGCATCCCCACCAAAATCGATCGGGTTTTACACTTGTCGAGTTGCTTGTTGTCATCGGTATTATCGCGCTTCTGATTTCCATCCTCCTTCCAGCGCTGAATAATGCTCGAAACGGGGCGAAGTCGGTGAAATGCCTTTCAAACTTGCGTCAGATCGGCATTGCCTTGAACTCCTATGTGAATGATCAAAAGGGGGCGGTTCCGATCGGATATGAATTGCTGCCCAGCCCCGTTCCTCCAGCTTTTAGCTACTATGATGGCGATGGGGGAAAAGTGTACTGGATCAATCGCTTAGCGCCGTATCTCGATTCGAATCTGCAGAAGCCTTTCGCAAATTGGGGAAAGAACACCAGCCCCGGCCTTAAGCAGAAGGGATCGTGGATATTCTGGTGTCCCGCTGACGCGCTCGTCGATCCTGCGGGAGAGTATTACAAGGCGTGACAATCCTACACCGTGAACTTCTATGTCGCTGGCGACTGGACGAAAGCGAATCCTCCTCGGGCGATCAAAGTCACCAAGATCAAAAACTCGGCCAAGGTGATCTACTGCATCGATGGCCCCCGTGCTGCGAGCATTGTCGCCAGCAGCGGCAAGTTCAACATGAACAACGTTGATTTTCCCGACACGACTCCCAATGGAAACACGCGAGGGTACCTTCACGCGGCTTGACGCCATCGGCAGTCGTAGCACAGATATGGTTCGATGCTTTCTGAAATTGGCAATCCATAATGCGAGCAGCGCGACGGTGGTCTGATGCGTCCCGCATAAACCTAGAAACACTTACCTTATCACCACTTCGTACCAGATCGTCTTATGTTCCGCCGACAGCGCAATCTGTGTTATGCCTAGTTCGTCTTGTGCAAAGGTGATTGGCGCGCGTCGATTCCCGCGTTCGTCCAGCGGGTACATTGTCACGCGCTCCGCGCCGACCGGCAGCGTGATTGTCGCGTCGATGCCTTCAACGAGCGATGGTGTCTTTCCCCAATCACGCCCCACGGTTGTCTTCTGCTCATTCTTCCACCCCATGTCGGTGTTTTCCGCATAACCCGTCGCGGTGATAAGCAGCCGGCCGGGGGATTTGAAGTCGGTGGCGTCGATGGCCGTCACCGTGATCGCGGCCCAGTCCTGGCGGTTCGGTTTTGTCTGAATCGTCACGTCGGCAAGCTTGGTCGGACCGTCGTCGATCCTGCCGATGTACGCTTTCGTCCGTGGCGCGTCGATAAGCACGCGCTTGTTGGGGTTGTCCCAGACCAGCTCGTTCGTGCGGCTGACGAGCGGCGCGTTTCGTTCCATCGCCGGCAGCGCGGTGAGGTCGAACGCCGCGGGGTGGTCGGTGAGGCGCAATCCGAGGGGCGCGCTCAGGGTTGCCCGTTCGGGAACACCCGCAGTTTCGGTGTTTGCCCATGAACCGATGTGCGTTGCCTGCTCGATCGCCTGTGCGGGCGAAATTTCCACGGCGTAGCGCTGATCGGTGGTCGTGATGTCACCGCGCAGGAACATCATCGCAGCGACGGGGAAGGTCGCCAGCTTGGTCGGGTGCTGATCGACGTCGAAGAATCCGCTGATTCTCCCGCTGCGCCAGTCGTTGTGACGGTGCGAATAGGCGAATGGAAACATGCCGTCCCAGTCCTGAAGCGACGCATACGCATTGGCAATCAAAAATGTTTCGGAACCGAACGTGTTAGGCGCGGCGCTGTTGTATTCGGTAACGATGTAGGGCTTGCCGAACACGCGGCGCATCGTCAGGTGCGGCAGGGTGGCGCCGTTGTCATGTCCGGCCATCGAGACGTTTCCCACGTGCCAGTTGGCCCGGTCCCACGGTCGGCCGGGAAAATGCGGATGCTGCCAGTACGCATGTCCGTCCACCACGTCCAGCTGCGCCTGAATCGCCGGCGGGCTGAAGCCGGTCGCGCTCCCGACGATCAGGCTTTTCACGCCAACTTCATCCTTCAAGAACCGCTGCATCTCCAGCCAGTAGTTTGATTCGATCTTCCAGAGGAAGGTCATCCAGTCTAAAGCAGCCGTCGGTGTGTGCCGGCCATACGACTTTTTGCGGAACAGCGCCAGATCACTCCATTGCGCCTCGTCTTCCAGCGCCACGCGCCCCCCAGGCCGCAGCGAAACTTCACCGATGGTGAACGTCGCGACATGCTGGCCCAGCGGCGAGAAGATCAGCCGGGCGTTGTCTTCCGACTCGCTCGAAACGAGCACGAACGTGTGGTCGGTCGGCGTGGTCGTCAGCGGCAGATCGACGGACGCCAGATGACCCCACGGCTCGTGGGCCTGGCGGATCATCAACCGGGTCGTGCGCGCGGCATCAGACCGAACACCCTTCACCGTGACGGTGTAGGCGGCACCCTTCTTCATTTTCAGTTGCGATTGCGAGAACTGCACATGCCAACCGATTTCCGACGGCTGGACGACATCGATCGTCACACCGTTGCCGTCAGCGGATTGCCTGACGGTCGCGCTGGATGTGCCGTGGCTTTCCAGGTTCCAGTTTTCGGTTCCACTGTTGAAGTTCCCGTTGGTGAGCATTTCATCCCCCGGTTTTTCTTCCCCCACCGCCCAGGCCGCCTTCAGCGTTTGAAAGTCCTGGTATTTGTCGCGTAGGTGCGTGCGCCAAAGCGTCGCCAATGGATCGGCATACCCCGCCGGCATGTCATCCAGCGCGCCGTTCCACCATTCGTAAATTAACCCGTTCTCGTTGTTAATCTCCACGAACGCCACCGCGGGGTCGGTGGCGTAGGATAGCTTCGTGTAAGGGTTGACATGCGTCAGCAGGTCTCGGGCGAACTGCTTCTGGCTGGCGATCATCGGTTCGTAAAAAATGTCCACGCCCTTGAAGAAGCTGGGCGCGCCGTCCCATTCGGGCATGTTGGGATACGTTCGGCTGACGTGCAGGTTCAGATTCGTATACACACCATACTGCTTCAACTGGGCGATGAAATAGTCCAGCTTGTCCAACTGGTCCGTGTCGAGCGACTGCATGTCTTTGGCGAGAATGCCGCCAGGAGCGGTTGTCGAGTCCATGTGGTGGAAACGGACGCAGTTCACACCGAAGCGGGCAAGCCGGGCGGCGATTATCGGGGCGTCGTCGCGCGACGGGAAGTTTCCTCCGAAGCACAGGTTCACCCCGAAGAACCGCTGACGTGTTTCACCTGCATGCAGGTGCTCACCACGCGCCACAATCTGCCCGAACTTCCCCGCGGGTTTGTGCAGCAGATGCGACACGTTCGTGACGTTGTCGCTGGCGTCATCCCACGGCAGCACGAACGGAAACAGGGCCTCATGTTGTTGCGCGACAGCAAAAGAACCCGAACAGGTGGAAACTGCAATGGCAAGTATGGTTGTTCGCAGCACGGTAGCTACCCTTATGTATGAGTGAAAAATCCACGGGAAACTGGTTCGGCATTGATGAGCCAGTGTCGAGGCTTATAACCATTCTGATTTTGTGTGAACGGAACCCATCGCATGTGGCAGTCAACAGCTTGAGCAATTTGTTTTATGCGGAATACCGAGTAGCCGCGGCGTTTTCGCGTCGGCTGCGGGCCTCGGCTTGTTGTGCCGTTTCCGACGCGGCCGCTTTTTCCAATGTGTGAAGATGTCGCCCTTGCGTAATCAACGATTGGCGCAAGATAACTCCATCCACCTGGCTCACGTCGCAGCCCTGCTGCACTGCCATCGCCGCCGCCGTTCCCGCGGCTTGGCCCAGCGAGCAGACCGGCGGCATCACCCTCAGGCTGGAGTGAACGGCGTGATCGGCGGAGATGCAACGGCTGGCGACGGCCAAGTTGTCGATACCCTCCGGCAGCAGGCAGCCCCACGGGATTTCATACCACTGGCCGGAAGGCAGGTAGTTCATTTGCGTGCCTGTTCCTGAGGGATTGTGGATGTCCACCGGGTAGGTCACGCGCGCCACCGCGTCGGTGAAAGTGCGGGCTTGTTGGTAATCTTCCAGCGTGAGGAACTTTCGGCCGCGAATGCGACGGCTCTCGCGGATGCCGATCTGCGGCGCGATGGAATACAGCCTGGAATGGCGGAAGACCGGCACACGTTCCTTCAGCACCTGCCAGATCTGCCGCAACTGCTTTCGTCCTTCCACTTCTGCCCGCGACAACTCGTTGCCGTCTATCGATGGCCGGCGGATCACGCGCGTCGTGTTGAAGTGAACGACATCGTCCTCGACACCGGGGAACATCAGTACGTTCTCGCGCGGACAGTCGATGCGTCCTTCGGTCTTGCCCTGCTGGTAAGCCGCTTGAATCTGTGGATCACATTGCATCACCGCCTGATAGGCGGTCTGACCTCGCTGATCGGATGGCACATCCTCAGCGGCGATTTTGAGCTTGAAGCAGAGGGTCATCGGCTGCGCGTTGCCGTCCTGTTCACTGCCGTACTCGAATGCGCAACCCGCCATCGCGGCCAGGTCTCCGTCGCCTGTGCTGTCGATCCAGACGTTCGCGCGAGCGGCGCTCAGGCCGCTCTTGGAATGCAGGACCACGCCGTCGATTCGTCCCGGCTTAGTTTCCACATGGGCGGCGCGATGGTGATACAGTAGCCGCACGCCGGCCTCGACACACAAATCCTCCGCCGCCAACCGCGCCACATGCGGATCGAATACCCGCGAGCCAGCGCGGACGCCGCCGTAATCCGCCATTCGTTCCAGCCATTGCTCGAAGATGCCGGTATCCAGCGAAGCACCGTTCAGGTGGTTGTGCATGAACGGGTTTACCTCACCGGCGGTCGCCATTCCACCTAAGAACCCGTAATGCTCGATCAGGAGCACGTCGGCCCCTTGCCGTGCCGCCGCCACCGCCGCCCCGATGCCACCGGGACCGCCGCCAACCACGATCACCTGCGCCCGATGGGCCACCGGCAACTCGCGAGGCAGGTTGACTACCAAGCGTTCTGTTCCAGTAGGCGATTCGGACGACGGGCGTTCCGTGGACATGATGATTTACCTTTCACGAATGCGTCAGCTTGTATATTCAGTCCTCCAGCCCACGGTGCGGTAGGCGGGGAGGTCAAGGTCGATCTTCCGCACCGGCTGTTTGGAACGCTCGCCAGTTTGCAGGTCGGTCACGTAGGCTTCGTTTGGCAGAAGGATAGTCTTGGCGCCAGACGTCGCCGTATGCAGGCAGAGCAGCGACTGGTCGGCATAGATGACGTCATCGCTCTCACTCCACACACGAGCGCCCGCGAACCGGGAAAGGTTGCGCATCAACGCCGGGCCAAAGTTCAGCATCGACAGGTAGACGCTTCGCCAGCCTTCGTGCTCGCGCAAAGCGAAAGCGGCCTCGCCGCCGTCGCGTAGCCGGCCGAGGAGGACGGCCTGCGGATCATCGGCGAAGAAAACCGGACCTGCCGAACCTTCGGTGCCGAAGTTCAGCGTCGCGCCGCCGGTCAGCAGCGGATGAGAGATCGTCTCCATGACGACATGGATATTCTGCCGCTGGTTGCGCCAGCCCAGTTTCATGCCAATGATCGGTTCGGCCAGCAACGGGTCGAGTCGCTCGTCGTTCAGCACTGCCGAGGCGAAGGTCCAGCAGAAAGTGCGGCCGCCGTGCTGCCATCGCCGAATGCCGGCGGCGGCGCGGTCGGATACATAGGCGCAGTTGACGAACACCAGCAGCTTGTATTGATCGCCGGGAAAATCGGGATGGGCCAGGTCGAGCAACTCGTAGGTATCGAACGGCACACCGGCAGTTCCCCAGCCGCGCGCAGCCAGGTCGATCAGAAGCGTGTGATTCGATTCCAACTCGAAGCGGATCAATTCACCGTTCATGGACGCCTGGCGAAACGGCGTATCCTCGGAACAGATGAAGGCAACCTGGCTGATCGACCGGCGGTCCCAGTTCACCGCCTGTTTGCCCCAGTCCGAAAGCCGCTTCATCTCCGCCACGAGCGCCGGCACCTGGTAGTTGCGTCCTGCGATGTCGAACCACCAGTACGGCGTGCCGGTGATGAGGTTGTGCAGATGCTCGCGGCGC
>JBBCIV010000310.1:0-39284 GCA_037189665.1 Phycisphaerae bacterium
CTTGATTGAAACGAACGTGCGGGGCCAGCTCGGCTGGCCCCGCACTCTTTTTGGCGGCGGTTCACGAGATCGGGTGAGGCGGCGCGCGCGCGATCTTCGCGGTTCATCCGATCTCTACCGCGCTCCCGCGCGATCGCGATAGTCGCCCGGCGTCAGTCCCACTTCCGATTTGAACGCGCGGCAGAAGTGATTCGGGCAGACGAACCCGCATGCGTGCGCGATCTCCTTCACGCTCAGCAGGCTGGTGGCGAGCAGTTCGCGAGAGCGGTCGATGCGCATCGACCGCAGGTGCTGCGCGGGCGCGACGCCGGCGTGCGCGCGGAACAGGCGGTTGAGCTGCGACACCGACAGCGCGCAGGCGTCGGCGATGTCTTCGGCGCCGATTGGCTCGGTCAGCCGCGACAGCATGAACTGCTTCGCCGCCGCCACGCGGCGGTCGGCGAGGGACGGGATCGCGTTCGTGGTGGCGTGGGCGGCGAGCGCCAGGATCGCCCACACGCCGCGCCGGACCGCCGCCGTCCGTGCCGGGCCTTCGCGGGTGGTGGCGGCGCGGTGTAACTCCGCCGCCTCTTCGCAGGCCGCGTGCGGCGACGCCCGCACCACCGCTGGCCAATCGGTTTCGGCGACGAACCGGCCAAGCTCGCCACGGTGGCGGGCGTCGATGCGCAGATCGAGTAGTTCTACCTCCGTCGGTGAGCCGTTCGATGGCACGGTGTGAGGGAGTTTGGCAGGCAGGATCGCCATGTCGCCGACGCTCAAGGCGTACTCGTTTTCGTTTGCCGACATCACCATCGAGCCCGAAATGACCAGCAGGAACTGCACTTGCGCGTGGGTATGGATCGCCCCCGGCCGGTCGAACCGGAAGTGCACTTGTGACAGGAACTCGATTCCCGCCATCGGCTCGCGGACGATGTAGTGGTTGGTCATCATGGCCGGGCGCCATCATACGATGCGCGAAACAGATAGCCATTGGTCGAATGATCGAGTGCCAACGTTGAGTCGGCGGGATAGAGTGATGGGGAACCCGAGGAGCCACGACGCATGCCAGATTTTCCGATCATCGACATGGATATCCACCCGCGCGAATCGCGCGCGTTCCCGCTCGAGCCGCACATCCCGTCGTACGTGGTCGAAGCGCTGAAGCAGCGGCTCGGCGGCAGTCCGCAGAACGGCTATGCGAACCCGACCGGCTCGTACGAGCGGCGCGACGCGGTGTGCCTTGATCCGAAGCAGACAGCGATCGATCACTTGGATCGGTACAACATCGCCTACGCGATGATCCAGCCGCCGGGCATGTCGGTGTCGCTGACGAACCAGATCGACGTCGGCAACGCGCTGGCGATCGCGTGGAACGACTGGCTCATCGAAAACTGGCTGAAGGCCGACCCGCGCTACCTTGGTTCGATCAGCATCAACATGCGCGACCCCGCGGCCGCCGTCGCGGAGATCAGGCGGTGCGCGGCGCACCCGCAGATGAAGCAGCTCTGCATCCCCGGTGAAGCGGACGACCTCTACGGCCATCGCCGCTACTACCCGATCTACGAGGCCGCCGCCGAGCACGGGCTTGCGATTACCGTACATCCTGGGTCCGAAGGGGCGCTCCACTCCGTCACGCCGGTCGGCCGCGTGAGCAACTATTTTGAGTGGCACACGCTCATTCCGCTGACGTACCAGGCGCACCTGGTGAGCCTGATCGCCGAGGGCGTGTTCGAGAAATTCCCATCGCTGAAGTTCATCCTGTGCGAGGGCGGCGTCGCGTGGCTGTGTCATACGATGTGGCGGATGGAGAAGAACTTCAAGGGCCTGCGGGCGACCGTGCCGTGGCTGAAGCGGCTGCCGAGCGAGTACATCTTCGAGCACGTCCGACTCACGACGCAGCCGCTGGAAGAGCCGCACCGCGCCGAGCACCTGTTGCAGATCTTCGACATGGTGAAGGCCGAGAAGACCGTTTGCTTTGCGACCGATTTTCCGCACTGGGATTTCGACGATCCCGACCGCGTTTTCCCCAAGAGCATGGGCGACCATCTGCGGCGGCGGATCCTGTATGAGAACAGCGCCGAAATCTTCGGCCTGCCGACGCTCGACGAAACGATGGCGAAGGCTGCTGTAGGGGCGACGCGCCCGTCGCCCGCGATTGCCGATTGATAAGGTCCGGGCGACATATCGTTGCCCCTGCGAGGGACATTTTGATGTCTGCTGAACCCACTCGTCTTACGCAACTCATCCCCACCGGCTACGGCAGCGAAGACCCCGCCATCTGCCATGCGTTTCGCCATGTTGAGGAAGCGAAGCCGCCGGTGTCGCGGTCGGGCAAGCGGTTCACAGTCTGCCACCGCGACGACCTGAAGCCCGGTGAACGCAGGATTGTCGACGACGGCAGGCAGGGCATCGGCGTGTTCAACATCGGCGGGCGGTTTTACGCGATCAAAAACGTCTGTCCGCACGCCGGCGCCGAACTATGCCGAGGCACGGTGCACGCGACGCATCGCCCAAGCGATGTCGGCGAGTTCGACGCCGCGTACCACGGCCGAATTTTGCGATGTCCGTGGCACGGCTGGGAATTCGACATCGTGACCGGCAAGGGCCTCTACGACCGCACCGGCCGCGTGGCGACGTATCCGGTGGAGATCGATGAGGCGGGAAACGTGGTCGTGATGACGTAACGCCTTTTTCCGTCAACCAGCGCTGCCGCGCGAGAGACTACTCATCCCAGGGGAATCGCGTTCGTGTCACGCCGACCAGTCCGGCCGCGCGCGGGCCTTCGGTCAGCACCAGGTGCGCGGCGAATGGCGACTTCGGATTCGCGCCGCGGACGAACTTGATCAGCACCTCATTCCAGCCTTGTTTGAAGGTCACCTCTGCTGTCGGTACAGGTTGGCCGTCGTTGCCGCCGCCGCTGTCAGGGCGAAACGGGCGGTACCGCGCGGCCTGCCCGATCACTTGGCCGTTGAACCAGACCTTTGTTGGCCCGTTGCACGCAACCGCGACTTTGCCCTTTATCTCATCGGCGCATTTGATAAAGGTTTGCACGTAGACGACGCCCGGTTGATCGAACGCAATCGGAATCTCGTTCGTCGGCGCCCAGACGTTGTGCCAGTCGCCTGTCCGCGAGCTTGCGAGCGTCAGGTCGCCCTTCAGTTCTTCCGGCGGAAGTGGCGCGTCCATCGCCGCTGCCTCCTCTCGATCCCCGAAGGGGAGCGGGCCGCAGACGCGTAGCTTGGTTGCGCCGATGAAAACCACCGGCACGCTTCCCGTCGCCGGCCGCTGAGCGACATGCAGTGTGACGTCACATCGCAATGTCTGGTCGACTTGCTTTGGAATGTCGATCGACCAGTCGATCGCCTGCTCGGCGCGCGGGGCAACGTTGATCTGTCGCGACTGGGAGATCGCCAGGCCACACGTGAGCTCAAGCGCGCCGACGATCGGATCGGGCCGCGGGTTGCGGAGGATCGTGCGAAAGGGTTTGGTGGTCCCGGGGATGATCGCCGGCGTGTCGATATAATCGACGTCGAGTTTCACGGCCGTCAGATCCGTGGTGATGACCAGCGGGCTTTGCGCCACCATCGCGCGGATCGAATCGTCCGCGTACAGGTCTTCGACGCGAACGTTGGCAAACGGATCGCCGAAGATGCCGTGGTGGGCCAGCACCTTCCTCGCGACTGCGACGGTGCGATCGGTGAGGGAGGCCAGATCGGCGGGAATTGGGTTCGGTCCAGCCGATGCATGACGCAGGCCGCCCCAGGATTCGTTCGTGGCGATTGATTCGCCCAAGGGTTCTACCCACTTCCGCGGCAGGCCGTCTTTGCCGAGGATGATGCCGAGATAGCTGCCGAGCGTGGCGCCGGTGCAATCGGTATCGTAGCCGCAGTTGACGGCCTTGCAGATCGCGTCGCCGAAATCGTCGCCCCACAGCCAGCCGATCACTTGAAACGCCATGTTCGGCGGGGAGTACTGCGAGTTTGCGTTCGGCGTTGCAGCGAGCGCTCGGCGACGCGCCTCCTTCCAATCGACTCCGGCCTGATGCGCATCGAGTGCGGCCTGAATCGCCTTACGTGTCTGCGTCCCTTCGCCAACGTAGCTGAGGCCGATGTCGATCAGCTTCTTCGGATCGGCCACGACGAAGGCGGCCGCCTCGATCGCGACGTTGAAGAGTTCGCCGTGCACGCTTTCACCGCCGGCGTGATCGCAGATCGCGTCTTCGAACGCGTACTTCGCTGCGACGCGCGGGTGGCCCGGCGCGACGCATGCCCAGATCTCGCTGCGGATCGGACAGCCCATGCAATCGCGGAACCAGTTGTTGTAGTGTCCGCTGACCGGCGGGCGGAGGCCGAGTCGAAGGTTGTGTTTGCTAAAGCCGTACTCGTCCCAGTTGTAGCCGATGTGATCGAGCCAATACTGCGTCAGGTGGCCGGCGTTGAGCGTTGGTCCGACTTCCTCGAGCGCCTTCAGCCACAACAGCTGCATCTCCAGGTCATCGTTGGGGATGCCGCCTGCCTGCAGCTTGGGATACCACCAGACGTCGAACGGCTCGGGCTCTCCGAAGCTTTTCTCCAGCGGGGCACCAAGCGTACCCCCGCAGTTCTTGCCCATCCAGCAGCCGTAGATGGCGTTCCAGAGTTTTCCGCTTCGCGCGAATGCGTCCGTCATCGTTTTCCTCCGTCGATTGTCATGCGACATCGAAATGCTAATGCTTGTCACGATCAGAGCGTTAGGACAGATGGAGAGATCACTAGGACAAGATTGACATTACTGCTATCGTGACGTTGTGTTTCAGGACGACCTTCATCGCTACCGGGCCGGGGCGTTGTTCGGCAGCCGGCGCGTGCCAGTATATGTCCGCCGGGCCGAGCACGACCACGGCGAGCGGCCGCACGACCACGATTTCATTGAGGCCGCCGTCGTCCTCAGTGGCAGGGCGACGCACCGCTGCGTCCACGGTCAACGTTCGCTGTGCCGTGGCGACGTCATCCTGCTGAGGCCCGGCGTGTGGCATGCGTATGAATCGTGCCATCGGCTTCGGATCTATAATTGCTGTTTCGGCCAGTCTTTATTGCGGAACGAGCTGGCGTGGGCGCTGGACGATCCGCCGATGAACCAGCTTCTCTGGTCGGGCCTGCTTTCGTCCGTACAGGGCGTGACTTTCCATCGGTTGCAGGCAGGTCCGATGCGGGAAGCAGAACGGACGTTGGACGCGTTGGCGGCGAGCCTTTCGGAACCGGCCGCCCACAGGGCGGCTCAAGTTGGGCGTCTGCTGGTGTTCCTCGATCTGATCGCGGGGACGTCGCGGTTGCAGCGTGCTGCCCAGGTCGATCGGACGCCCACAGGCATTTGGACAGCATTGCGGCTGATGGAGAACGACCTGGCCGCACCTTGGACCAGCGAAGAGCTGGCGGGACGGGTTGGGCTTGATCGATCGTACCTCGTCCGGCGATTTAAGCTGGCGACCGGTTTGCCGCCGCTGGCCTACCTTGCGCGGCGGCGCGCCGAGCGGGCGGCGTCGTTGCTCGCCTCGACTGACCGGCCGATCGCGCGGATTGCAGTAGAGGTGGGCTGGGACGACCCGGCGTACTTCGCGCGTCGGTTTCGCCAGCAGTTTGGGATGACGGCCGGCGAGTATCGGGCGCGTTTCGGGAGGGGGCCGTAAAGCTTTATCCTGCCATTGCGATCAGGTGCCTGACGACGCTACGACCAAGGGCGGTGAGGTTGTAGCCGCCTTCGAGGAGGCTGACGGCGCGGCCGTTCGTGTGGGTGTTGGCGGCGGACATCAGACGCTCAGTGATCTGGGCGTAGCCGTCGTCGGTCACCTCGGTGTGGGCGAGCGGGTCGCCGGCGTGGGCGTCGAAGCCGGCGCTGATCAGCAGCATCTCGGGCCTGAAGCGGTCGACGGCGGGGAGGACGCGCTCATCGATAATGGCGAGGTATTGCGCGTCGCCGCTGCCGGGGGAGGCGGGAAGGTTCAGCGTGGTGCCTCGGCCTGGGCCGTCGCCGACTTCCCATGCCTGGCCGGAGCCGGGGTAGAGCGTGTCGGGATGTTGATGGATGCTGACGAAGAGGACCGACGGATCATCCTCAAAGCACGCCTGCGTGCCGTTGCCGTGATGCACATCGAAATCGACGATCGCGATGCGCGACAGCCCGTACTTTCGCTGAAGGTGGCGGGCGACGATCGCGATGTTGGAAAAGAGGCAGAACCCCATCGGCCGATCAGGCTCGGCGTGGTGGCCGGGCGGGCGGGCGGCGGAAAAGGCGCGGCGCACCTTGCCTTCCATCACCGCTTCGGCGGCGGTGATGCCGCAGCCGAGCGACAGGAGCGCGATCTCGTAACTCTGCGGACAAGTCGGGGTATCGCCCTGATCGAGCACCGCGCCGACGCCGGCATCGCGCCGTACGCGGTCGATCATCGCCTGTGGATGGATGAGCCGCACGTGGTCTTCGGTCGCGGGCGTGGGATCGATCTCGACCAGCCTCACCGCCGATTGCCGTTCGATGCCGAGGTCGATCCTGAAATCGGGAAACGGATCAGGCGAGTCGATCAGTCCGGCCTCGCGTACGGCGCGATGGATGGCGCGCAGCCGGTCCGGCCGCTCGGGGTGGTGCGGGCCGGTGTCATGTTCGACGCAGCGAGGGGAAGAAACGAAGCCAACCATCGCTCTGATTCTATTCGATCCGCCTTCTCAAAACAGTTCCGCCGCGGCGAGATGGGGTCTCGCCGCGTCGGGACGCGTCACACAGGTGTTGTTTGGAACGGGTTACTTGAACTGGTGTGGGAAGATTTCCGTGTAATTGCTGTCGGGCTTTTCCAGCGAGTTGTTAGTCTGGATGTAGCCGCCCTGACCGTTGCTGTACGTGTGCTTGTAGTGGAACGACAATTTCACCAGGCTGCCGTCAGTATCGCGAAAATCGTCGATTTCGTAGATGCTGTTGACGGTCTGGTTCTGCTGGCGATCCATCGATGCCATGCGTTTGTTGAACGAGTCCATCTGCGCCTGCGAGATCTGGCTGTACGTCTCCGCGCGGGCCTTGGCGGCCGCGGCGAAGTTGCGAATGCGCTGCTGTGAAAGTTCGGCGAGCAGTTGTTGCGACTGCGTGAACCATCGCGCCGTCGGCATGTGCGTCTGGAAGGCGGCGAACATCCGCGGGCGGATCTTGTCGAACTTGTCGACCGGCGCGGCGATGGTGCGGTTGATCTGCACCATCCAGAAGTCCGATCGCAGGTTCTGGTTGACGATCGGCGGGAGGATGGAAAACGAGAGGACGACCTCCTCGCGATACGGCACGCCGTTGCGGTCGTAGGTGACGTCAAGCACGTGAACGCGCGTGTCGGCAGGATTGGTCTGGCCCAGCGAGCGGCCGAGATCGTGGAATACCTTTTCGCTGTCGAGATCGCGGCGGTTGGAGACGAGGCGGATGTTGGTAACCTCGCGGTTCGAATTCGCGCTCTGCTGCTTCTCGGCAACGTCAACGTACCACTGCCCGATGTCCCGCGGGACCGGCGTGCCGTTCGGCGGGATGACCGGCATGCCGGGAACGGGGTTCACAACGGTGTACATGAACTTCATCATCGGAAAGATGTTCATCCGTCCGCCCTCAGGCGTGGTGACGGTGATCTTCTGCTGCGGATAGGGCGTTTCGTCCTGCGACCACTCGATGATGCCCTGGGTCTGCCAGTCCTGAGGGACCATCATCGTGTAGGCGACGACGTTGCCCATGTTGACGTCGCGAAACTCCGCCCGGCGAACGGCGGTGGTCGGCGGAAGCTCCGCGGCAGCGCCGGCGTCGGTGCGCGGCGGGCTGGCCGGGCCGCCGGTGTTCAAGGGGTTATTCGCATCGGGCGTCGTCACCGGGCCGGGACCCGCGGGGATGTTGAGCGGATTGCCCGAATCCTGCTGCACCGGCGGCGGCTGGGGCGGCTGGTTGATCGGGCCGGGGCCGATGTTGAGCGGGTTGTTGGCGTTTGGATCGGTGGTATTTGGATTGTTGTTGTTGGCCGGCGGTGGGGGCGGGGCGGGCGGCGCGATGTCCTTCTCGCGCAGACGATAGGTCTTGGCTCCGGTGGCAAACGTGACGCTTCCGTCCTCGCCTTCCTTGGCTTCAAAGGGAAAGGATGTTCCGTTGACAACAAATGAGCCCTTGACCGCGCTGTTGCCGTTCGGCAGTTCGACTTCCTTTGCGGTAAACGGGTAGACCGCGTTGCCGGAGACGATCTGGCCGCTGAAGCTTTCCCCGTCATCGGAGTACTTCAGGATTTTCAGCGTCAGCCCATCTCCCTCGTAGATGGCCATCGGGCTTTCAGCAGCCCCTTGCTGTGCGAAGGCCGACGAACCCAACATCGCAACCGCCAGAACTGCGGCGGCCTGCATTTGACGACGAACGACGAACGGTGGCATGTGCCTGCTCCCGGAAATAAGGTTGACGATGATGTTGGCGTGATACTTCCAGACACGCCATGGTTTTTATCTGAACTGATGAGGAAAGATCTCGGTGTACTCGCTGCCGGGCTTGTTGAGCGTGCTGTTGGTCTGGATGTACCCGCCCTTTCCGTTGCTGTACGTGTGCTTGTAGTGGAACGACAGCTTCACCATGCTGCCGTCGGTATCGCGGAAGTCGTCCACCTCGTAGATGGAGTTGACGCGCTGGTTCTGGTCCTTGTCCATCGAGGCCATGCGTTTGTTGAACGTGTCGACCTGGCTCTGAGAGATTTGATCGTAGATCGCGGCGCGGTCGCGGATGGCGGCGGCGAAGTCGCGGATGCGCTGCTGGGAAAGATCCATGAGCAGCAGTTGCGATTGCGTGAACCACTTTGGGGTGGGCATGTAGGTGCTGTACGCGGCGCGCAACTGCGGTCCGAGCTTGTCGAACACCGCCACCGGGGCTGCAACTGAGTACTGGACTTGCGCTTGCCAGTCGACCGAGCGGATGTTCTGGTTCGCGTATGGCTGAAAGATGTTGTGCATGAGCGTGAGCTCTTCGCGATACGGAACGCCGTTGCGATCGTAACTGAGCACGAGGTGGTGAATGCGGTAATCGTCGTTTTGAGTGTTGGCGCCCATCTGCCGGCCCGCTTCGCGATACGCCTGCTCGGCGGCGTTGTCGCGGCGGTTGGAGACGAGGCGGATGTTGTGGAACTCGCGGTTGGGATTGGCGCTGTGCGTCTGTTCCGCCAACTGCACGTACCACTGTCCGATGTCCGCCGGCAGGGGCGTGCCCTGGGGCGGGATGTTTGGCATGCCAGGAATGGGATTGGCCTCAACGTAGCTGAAGTACATCATCGGATTGCGAAAGAGCAATCCGCCTTCGGGTGTGGTGACGTTGAGTATCTGCTGCGGAAACGGGGTGGCGTTTTGGGACCACTCGATGCGGCCCTCGGTCTTCCAGTCCTGGGGGACCATGATCGTGTAGGCGACAACGTTGCCCATGTTGACGTCGGGGAACTCGGCGCGACGCAGCGCGAGCGTTTCGGGCGCGCCCGCCGGAGCGACATTCGTTCGTGGCGGCGGGTTGACCGGCGCGGGGCCGGGGCCGACGTTCAGCGGATTGTTCGGATCCTGCTGGACAGGCGGCACGGGCGGCCGGGGGTTGAGAGGGTTGTCCACGTTCGGATCGCTCGCGGGCGGCTGTGGGGGCTGGGGCGGATTGACCGGTGGCGGCTGCGGGACCGGGCCGGGCGGTTGGGGCGGATTGACGGGCGGGTTCGGGTTCCTGGGCAGCAGCCGATAGGTCTTTGCGCCGGTCGAAAACGTGACGCTTTCGTCGTCGTTCTGCCTGGCGTTAAAGGGAAACGGCGTTCCGTTGACGACGAACGATCCCCTGATTGCCTCCGTGCCGTCCGCTTCCGTGATTTGTGCGGTAAAGGGATAGACGTTGTTGCCGGAGACGATCTCGCCCGCCAGCGTGCCGCCTGCTTCGTCGAGACGCAGGACGTTGAGCGTCAGTCCGTCTCCGGCGTAAGCGTAAATCGGTTGGCCCGGCTGCGGCTGTTGGGCGAAGATCGATGCCCCCATCATCCCGATCGCCAATGCGGCGACGGCGCTCACCTGATTGCGAACAGAATGTGACATGCGCGTGCTCCCGGAAGTGATCTCTAAAACGCCCGTGGACCCGCCGCGCGCGTCCCATCCACAGCGCGGCTTCGCCCCGACTGCATTATTCTGACACACTCGGACGAACAATGTTGGCTTTATTTTGCCTTTGCCGCGTTAAAAGCCGCCTCCGCGGCCTTGAGAGTGCGGTCGATGGCTTCGTCGTCGTGTGCCGTCGATACGAACCACGCCTCAAACTGGCTCGGCGGAACGTGCACGCCGCCTTCCAGCAGGGCGTTGAAGAATCGGCCGAAAGCCGCCGTGTCGCAGGCGGTGGCATCGCGGTAGTCGTCGACGTGTTTTCCCGATTCGGAGACGAAGAACGGGCATACCATGCTGCCCACTCGGTTGACCGTCACCGGCACGCCCGCCCGCTCGCCGGCCGACTGAAGGCCGCTGGCGAGCTTGGCGCTGGCGGCGTCGAGTTTTTCGTAAGTGTCAGGTTCTTTCAGGAGTTCCAGCGTCGCGATGCCCGATGCCATCGCCAGCGGATTGCCGCTGAGCGTGCCCGCCTGGTAGACCGGGCCGGACGGGCTGATCATCTCCATCAGCTTGCGCGACCCCGCATACGCCCCAACCGGCAGCCCACCGCCGATGATCTTGCCGAGGCAGGTGATGTCGGGCCTGACGCCGTACAGCACCTGCGCGCCGCCCCAGGCAACGCGAAAGCCGGTCATCACTTCGTCGAACAGCAGCAGGGCGCCGTTCTGATCGCACAGCTCGCGCAGGCCCTGCAGGTAGCCGTCGTGCGGGACGACCAGCCCCATGTTGCCCGCCACCGGCTCGACCGCGACGCAGGCGATTTGGCCGGGGTATTTCTCGAACGCCGCACGCACGTCGTCGAGGCTGTTGTACTGGACGGGAATGGTGCTGCTGGTGGTGGCCTTGGGCACGCCGGGGGAGGACGGATTGCCGTGCGTGAGCGCGCCCGAGCCGGCATCGACGAGCAGGGCGTCGGAGTGCCCGTGGTAGCAGCCGATGCACTTGATGATGAGGTCGCGCCCGGTGGCGGCGCGGGCGAGCCGCAGGGCGCTCATCACCGCCTCGGTGCCGCTGTTGACGAACCGGACCATCTCGACGCCCGGCAGCGCTTCGACGATGAGTTCCGCCAGCTTGATTTCGCTTTCGGTCGGAGCGCCGTAGGTCGCGCCCTTGCCCAGCGCCTTGGTGATCGCCGCCGTCACCACGTCGTTGGCGTGGCCGAGGATGAGCGGGCCGTAGCTGCCGATGTAATCGATGTATTCATTGCCATCGATGTCGACGAGGACGCACCCGTGCGCCTCCTTGATGAACCGCGGCGTCCCGCCAACGGCGTTGAACGCCCGCACCGGCGACGATACCCCGCCGGGCATGACTTTCTTCGCCCGGGCAAACGCAGACTCTGAACGCGCGATCGACTTTGCTTCACTGCTGGCCATCGCGTCCGATGAAACGGCATTTGCCGGATAGATGCAAGAGCACAAATCATGAAAGATGATTGAACCTACCCACCTGTTTAGGTTATAGTGCCCACTCAGGAGAGGTTTCGTCGTCAGCCCACGATTCAAGCGGCTGAGTTCATCCAATCGTTCATATCTAGATTCAGGGCAAGGTTTATTGCGCGGCTTCTTCGCCAGCGCGGCATGAGGTGTTTTGCATGCTTCGACGATTCATTGTTGCGGGTGGGTTTGCGGTTCTCAGCACTGCGGTTACGGCGGAATCATCATTACTGACGGTTGCAGTGGATGAGTACGCAGAATTCACGTCTTCTACTGCTCCGGGGACAACGGTTGACGTTCTGGGCACGCTGCGCGTTCTAGCAGGCGCTGAATTTACGCCGGACAACCTGAATGTTGGGCTTGTGACGGCGAATAACGGCGATGGCAACGAAGATCCCGACGCGCTCCCCGGCGATCTCAATGGCGATGTCTATTTCGATGGCGGCGCCATTTCGTCGTCGGTTATTACGACCGGCGACAAAACTCGCGTATTCGTTAATACGTTCAGCAGTGCAGCTAGCGTGACGTCGGAAGGGGAATTCTTCATCAATGCCGCGTTCGGAGTTTCGGGCGCATATCAGACTTCAAATCGCACGACTATCGCCTCCGGCGCAACGCTCACCGCGGCGACATTCTCGTTTTCGGAGGCGGGGTCTCCGAACGCCGTCCTGGACGGCACCGGTACCCTGAGCGCTGGCATCGTAGACTTTGCGTTCGGCGATGTTTCTCCGGGCGGCCCGACGGAGATCGGCACGCTTACCATTGAGAGCGCCGCCGTCTCGTTCGCCGATGCGCTGATCAGCGTCGATCTGGCGAATCCGGCCCCATCGTGGGATCAGATCATCGTTAACGGAAACATCACCGCCGGCGGGATTGTGCTTCCGATGGGGTTTGAGCAATTCACGGCGGCGGAGCTGGAGGCGCTGGGAACGATCACCTTCATCACCGCTGACAGCATCGCCGGCGAATTTATGGTGCTCGATCCCGAGTTCCAGAACATCTATGACGATAATGCCGAACTCGTCGCGACGATGGAAATTCACACGACATCGCAGTCGGTTTATTTCCAGTACACACCGGTTCCCGAGCCGACCGTTCTCGGCGTGGCCGGACTGGCGATCTCGGCGCTGGTCCGCCGTCGCCGGGCGTAAGCGCTTGTCGCGGGATACGCCAATCTGACAACCTGTTCCCCGGGACTGTCATCCTGACATGCCCGGGGAATACTTGTTAAAAAGCATAAATGTATTGGAATTCGGTGCTTAGGTGCTAAGAATGCGTTTGGCACCGGGTTTGATACCCGTGAGGAGATGCGCCGGCCTTACGATTTCGTTAGGCGGGGGCGTCCAAAGGAGTGAAACATCATGGCAAAGATCATTGGTATCGACCTGGGTACGACGAACAGCGTGGTAGCGATCATGGAAGGCGATCAGCCGAAAGTGCTGATCAACCGGTCCGGCTCGCGCATCACGCCGTCGGTGGTTGGCTTCACGGATAAGGGCGAAGTGCTGGTCGGCCAGACCGCCAAGCACCAGCAGGTGACCAACCCGAAGAACACCGTTTTCTCGATCAAGCGCTTCATGGGCCGTCGGCACAGCGAGGTCGCCTCGGAAGAGAAAATGGTTCCGTACGAAGTGCTCGGCGGACAGGAAGAGTACGTCAAGGTGAAGGTTCGCGGGAAGGAATACACGCCCGAGCAGGTCTCGGCGTTCATCCTGCAGGACCTGAAGAAGACCGCCGAAGACTACCTCGGCGAACCCGTCACCGAGGCGGTCATCACCGTGCCGGCGTACTTCAACGACGCCCAGCGCCAGGCGACCAAGAACGCCGGCGAGATCGCGGGCCTGAAGGTCCTGCGCGTGCTCCCGGAACCGACCGCCGCCGCGCTGGCGTACGGTCTGGACCGCAAGAAGAACGAAAAAATCCTCGTGTTCGACCTGGGCGGCGGCACGTTCGACGTGTCGGTGCTCGACGTCGGCGACGGCGTGTTCGAGGTGCTCTCGATCGCCGGCGACACCCACCTGGGCGGCGATGACTTCGATGAAGAGCTCATCAACTATCTCGCCGAAGAGTTCCGCAAGAAGGAGGGCATCGACCTCCGCAAAGACCCGATGGCGCTCCAGCGCCTGAAGGAAGCCGCCGAGAAGGCGAAGATCGAGCTGTCGAACGCGTTGGAGACGACGATCAACCTGCCGTTCATCACGGCCGACCAGTCGGGGCCGAAGCACCTGCAGGAAACGCTCACCCGCACCAAGTTCGAGCAGCTCATCGGCCCGCTGGTCGACAAGTGCCGCCAGCCCGTGCTCAGCGCCCTCAAGGACGCCGGGCTCGAGGCGAGCAAGATCGACGAAGTCGTGCTGGTCGGCGGTTCGACCCGCGTGCCGATGGTGCAGAAGATGGTCAAGGAGCTCTTCGCCGGCAAGGAGCCGAACAAGAGCGTCAACCCCGACGAAGTCGTGGCGATCGGCGCCGCCATTCAGGGCGGCATCGCCAAGGGCGACGTAAAGGACATCCTCGTGCTCGACGCGACCCCGCTGTCGCTCGGCGTGGAAACGCTTGGCGGCGTCATGACGACGCTGATCGCGCGCAACACCACCATTCCGACGAGCAAGAGCGAATCGTTCAGCACCGCCGCCGACAACCAGACCGCGGTGACGATCAACGTCCTCCAGGGCGAACGTCCGATGGCGAAGGACAACCGCCTGCTCGGCACGTTCAACCTTGAGGGCATCGCCCCGGCGCCGCGCGGCATGCCGCAGATCGAGGTGTCGTTCAACATCGACGTCAACGGCATCCTGCACGTGTCGGCCAAGGACAAGAGCACCGGCAAGGAGGCCAAGGTCACGATTCAGAACTCCGGCGGTCTCTCTCAGGAAGAGATCGAGAAGATGAAGCGTGAAGCCGAGGCCCACGCCGACGAGGACAAGAAGCGCCGCGAGACCATCGACGCCAAGAATCAGGGCGAATCGCTGGCCTACAGCGCCGAGAAGAGCCTCAAGGAACACGGCGACAAGGTCGATCCCGGCACGCGAGCGGAGATCGAACGCGCGATCTCCGAGCTGCGCGACGCCCTCAAGGGCGACGACGGCGAGATCATCAAGAAGAAGGTCGAGCAGCTCACCACGGTAAGCCAGAAGCTCGGCGAGGCGATCTACAAGGACGCCGCCGCTGCATCCGGAGCCCCCGGCGCAGCAGGGGCGGCGGGAGCCGCCGGAGCCGCCGCCGGCGATTCGCCAGAGGCGCAATCGGATCGCGGTACGAAGGCGAAGAAGGACGACGACGTCATCGACGCCGAGTACGAAGTGAAGGAATGAATCCCTTCATCTCACGGCCAACGAAAATGCCCGCGGTGACAAGCCGCGGGCGTTTTTGTTGGATGGCGTTGCGATCCTCACTTCGTTCGCGCGGTCAGCCGAACAGGCTCATCTGCCCGCCGCGTTCTGGGCGGCGGAAGTGCCTGGACGACAGCGGCGCGATGTGGCGGTTCAGGTCGTACTTGCGCGTGAACACGTCGAACACCTGCCGGATCTGCTCGACCATCTTGCCGGTCCCGCTTCGCCTGCCCTTCGAGGCATCGTAAAGCTTCCCGCCGCGCGATTGGCGGATGAGGGATTCGACGTGCGTCGCGCGGTTCGGATGGACGTTCCGCTGCAGCCATTCGAGAAACAGCTCCTTCAACTGATACGGCAGCTTCAGCATCACCCACGCGGCGCGACGTGCCCCGGCGTCGGCGATCGCTTCGAGGATCTGCGGCAATTCCGCGTCGGTCAGCCCGGGGATGATCGGCGCGATGTTCACCGACACCGGCACGCCGGCGCGCGTCAACTCACGGATGATCCTCAGCCGGCCGGCGGGGGAGCTGGCGCGCGGTTCGAGTCGTTGGGCGAGGTCGTGGTCGAGCGTCACCAGCGTCACCGTTACCCTGCCGGCGTTGTGGGCGCCGAGCTTTTGCCATAGATCGACGTCGCGCAGCACCAGGGCGCTCTTGGTCATCGTCGATACCGGCTGCATGCACTCCGCCATCACTTCGAGGCAGCCGCGCGAGATCTTCAGTTCATGTTCGATCGGCTGATAGATATCGGTGATCGCCGACATGACGATCGGCTCGGGCTTCCATGACGGCGACGCCAGTTCGTCGCGCAGCAGCGCCGGCGCATCGTGCTTGGCCATGATCTTGGTCTCAAAATCGAGCCCGCAACTGAAGCCGAGATATTCGTGGTAAGGCCGCGCGAAACAGTAGATACATCCGTGCTCGCAGCCGCGATAGGGATTGACGGTCCAGTCAAACGGCATGTCCGCCGTCTTGGCCACCTGGTTGATGATGCGTTGCGTCCGATCGGGTAGCACCTGCAATTCCATGCGCGGCTTACGGACGGCGGCATCATCGGTGTTCGTGGGCCGCACGGGCGATTGGGCCTCTACTGGCGGCGCGGCGCGTCGTTCCGCCGCTTGCTCGGCGCGATCATGATCGAGCGTTTCGCCGACGAGATGCCGCCGGACGTTTTCGAAACGGTTGCCGGGGTTAATTCCCGCCCCGCGCCGATGGGCGGGGCCGTTCGGCAAAGCATCCCGATACTCGTATGAACTCCCCTGCGTCATATCCTAACATTTTGCGAACTTTTTTGCTTAATTCAAGCAAAAAGTGGGGCTGATAAAATCAGGATAGCCGGGTTTGCTTTCGGTAGGCGCTGGGCGTCTGGCGGGTCTGCTTGCGAAACATGGTGGTGAAGTGGTTGGGGCGTCGGTAGCCGCATCGCTCGGCGATGACGGGGATGGGCAGTTCGGTGTTGGCGAGCATGTCGCAGGCGCGCTCGACGAGGATGCGATAGATCTCCGACCTCGGCGAACGACCGAGGGCGGCCTTGAATTGCGTTTCGAGCGAGCGGCGCGAGATGTTGAGGTGGTTCAACACGTCCTTGATCGTGACGGCTGAGCCGGCGTGCTCGCGGATGAACTGCATCGCGCGCACGACATCGGGCGAATCGATTGCGGCGATGTCGGACGACGCGCGCGTCACCACGCCGATCGGCGGCACGAGGATGGGCGACGTCGGCGCGGGCTGTCCGTCCATCAGCCGATCGAGCAGCGCGGCGGCCTCGTAGCCGATGCGCTGGGCGTTGGGGTCGATGCTGCTGAGCGCCGGATCGAGGAACTGGCAGATCGTGTCGTCATTGTCGACGCCGATCAGCAGCACGTCGTCGGGGATGCGCAGGCCGGACGATTCGCAGACCTGGTGCGCGATCTTGGCCGACTCGTCGTGCCAGCAGAACACGCCGACCGGCTTGGGGAGCTGGGCGATCCATCGCGTGAAGCCGGCCTCGTCAAACTCGGCCCTCCACGACAACTCGTAAACCGCCACTTGCGTTGCACACCACGTCGCGGCGGACTCGACGAACGCGATGGTGCGTTCGGCCGCGGGGAGCGATTCCGCCTGGGAGACGACCGCAAGACTTCGCACGCCGCGCTGCTTGAAATGGTCGGACGACAGTCGCGCGATGCCGACCTCGTCGAGCCCGACGCGGGGCAGGCTTGGATACGGATGCCGGCTATGCTCGGCGTTGACGAACTTCAGTTTGCCGTCAGCAACGAGCTTTTCCCATAGCGAGGACGCCTGTCCAATCACGCCGTCGACCTGCAAGTCGAGGATTGCGGTCTCCAGTTGCTTGAGCGGCTGCGCGAACGACGGCCAAGCCACAATGCGCCAGCGATGATGGCCGCGGCAATACGCGCCAATGCCCGCAAAGATTCGTGAGAAATATGCCGGCCCGTTTGGCAACAGCACTGCGATTCTCTTCTGACGGCTGTCCATAGCCCCTATTTTAGCATTGAAATCAATGGTTTTGCGTATTTGCGTACATGATTTACGCAACTTGGTTTAACTCGTTTTCGAAGAGGGGAGTAGTTTATCCATCGTTCGCTTAGCGCTCCGCAAGAACACGTTCGCTAGCGGAAGCGATTGTGTCGGAGCGTTGAGCGGATCGCATTTCTTTTTATGAACGTAGGAGGAACAGTCCATGAAGCTCCCTCTGTTGATGTGCGTCACGGCCGCAGCGTTGAGCGGTGCGGCGAGCATGCAGGCTCAGGCGGCGGTGATCGTCAGTACGGATTTCGTCTCGGTTAGCGCAGGTAGCAAGTATCTAAACGGCACGAACGCCGATCTTGCCATCAATTTGCCAGAGGGCAATTGGGTGTGGGGCGCTGGGTGGAACTGGCTTGCCCCGCATGTGCCGGCGACTTGGCAGGGATCGCAGATCAAGGACGTCGCTTATCTTGGCGAAGAAGACACCGCACTGGGCATTTCGATTTCGAGCAACGGCGGCTACGTCAAGCCAGATGAGGTCAAGATCAGCGCGGACCTCAGGGTCTACAACGCGATGAACAACACCGTCGGCCTGGGCTTCTGGTCGGCGATGCCGGCGAGGCTTGATGGCGGGGCAGCCAGCGCGCTCAACAACTTTACAGGCCTGATTCTTAACGAGATGAACGGCACGCTTCAGGTTTACTCCGGCGGAACGCTGGCGGGCAGTGCCACGAGCGTGGGAACGGTGGTCGAAGGCCAGTTTTACAACCTCGAGTACACGATCGACACCTCGACCGGCGAACTGAAGTCCGTCTTCTTCGATGGAAACGTCGTTACCGGTCTGAGCAGCACCGCGTTCACCGACGCCGCCACGGCGTTCGCCGGCGCGCTGAGCGGCAGTTCGTCACGCCTCATCATCGATAACTTTGTCGTCGAGGCCGTCCCTGAACCCGCGATGGTCGGCTTGGCCGGCCTGCTATTGGCGGGGTTGAAGCGTCGCCGCATCTGATCTACGCATCTTTCGCCGTGACGTAAGAGCAGTGCGCGCACATCGTTTTTCGAGGCAGTTTCTACTACTGCTGATGAAAACGGCGAAGTCGCGCGCAAACGGCTTTACAAACCTTCTGAGTGAGAGGGCGTTTTGTAACGGCGTGGATTTACTTGACGACGGGCAGCGCAACGCCGCCTTTTTCTTTCTGGATTTTCTCCCAGCCGCTGCCGAGTTCGCCGATCGGGTCGGGCGGGAGGATGTCCACCTTCTTTTCGCCGAGTCGTGCTTCGCCGGACCGGACTTTGTGTTGGAACAGCCGGCACTCTTCGAGCAGTCGTTCGAGGATCTGCTCTTCGGGCACGTTTGCGACCTTCTCGCCTTGCACGTAGATGATGCCGCGCCGGTCGCCGGCGAAGATGGCGACGTCGGCGCCCTCGGCCTCGCCGGGGCCGTTGACGACGCAGCCCATCACCGCCACCTTGATCGGCAGTTCGATCTCGGCTTCGAGCTTCTTCCGCACGTCCTGGACGAGCTTGAACAGATCGACCTGGATGCGGCCGCAGGTGGGGCAGGCGATCAGCTCCGCGCCTTTCCGCTCTCGCAGGTTCAGACAGTAGAGCAGTTCCAGCCCGTCCTGCACTTCGTAAATCGGATCGTTGGCGTAGCTGATGCGGATCGTGTCGCCGATGCCGCTGCACAGCAGGTGCGCCAGGGGGGCGACGGAGCGGATCGTTCCCGTCTCCTTCGGGCCGGCGTGCGTGACGCCGAGGTGCAGCGGGTGGTCGAACCGCTTGCTGATCTCCTCGTACGCGGAAACGACGAGCATCGGGTCGATCGATTTGGCGCTGATGGCGATGTCGTGGAAGTGGCGCTCGTAGAAGATGTCGAGGTATTCTTCGAGCTTGGCGATCATGATCGCGAGGAAGTGGCCGTGCTTGTTATCGCTGAAGACGCCGCCGAGCTCCTTCATGCGCTGCTGCTTGTCCTTGCGCTCGATGATCGAGCCCTCGTTCACGCCGACGCGGATGGGGATCGAACGTTCCTTGCAGGCGTCGATGACCTTTTCGACCTGGGCGCGATCGTTGATGTTGCCGGGGTTGAGGCGGATCTTGTGGATGCCGGCGTCGAGCGCTTCGAGCGCCCGCTGGAAGTGAAAGTGCACGTCGGCCACGATCGGCACCGAGACTTGCGGCAGGATTGATTTGAGCGCCTCGGTATCCTTCTTCTCGGGCACGGCGACGCGGACGAGGTCGGCGCCGGCGGCGGCGAGCTTGTGGATCTCGGCGACGCACTTGTCGATCTCGTGCGTGTAGCCGGCGGTCATGGTCTGCACGCTGACCGGCGCGTCTCCGCCGATGCGAACCCGGCCGACGCGGTCGTCGCCCACGACGATCTGACGTGTCTTTCGACGCTGAATCATGCCCTTATCCTATTCGATCTGGCGTCCTTCCAACACGCGCCCGGCGGGGCGGCGGGTTGGGTTTCACGACTTTCGGGTAGAGTTTCAGGTGGAGAGGGGGCGGTCGAGTTTGTCCTGCACCGACTTTACCTTCGACTTGATCCGGCCAGCGGCGCCCTTGCGCCAGTCCATCTTCACCGTGCAACTGATCCGCTCGCAATCGACCGCCAGCGCCTCGTAGCACTTTTCGATGACGGCCATGACTTCGTGCCATTCCCCCTCGATGCATGTGCCCAGCGGGCCGAGCTTATACGGCAGGCCGGAGCGGTCGATGATGTCGATCGCCCGGGCGACGTACGGCGACACGGAAACGCCCTTATCCATCGGCCAGATGCTGAATTCGGCAAGAAGCATGGGTGGTCTTTCCTTTCGGTTGTTATACTACGCGTGGAGCGTTCTGGAGAAACCATGCGAAACGTCGTCACGCGCCTGATGGCCGCGATCTGCCTGTCCGTGCCCGCGATCACGATCGCCGCGGACGAGCCCGTCACCCGGCCGAAAGACATCGCGCCCAAACACCCGCCGACCGTCACCTACACCCCCCAGGTCGCTGATATGACTCGGCCGGCATACGTCCCGTCCTTCGCCAAGGTGAACAACGTCCCGGCCCTGAAGGCCGAGCGCGATCACGCGCTGATGCATCAGCTTCCATCGCCCGTGGTGTGGCCGTACGTGTGGTACCCCGGCTGCACGATCTTCGGCTACGGCGGCGGATACGGCTACGTCGCCAACCACGGTTTTTATCGATAGGACAGACCAGCAGCCATGCGATGCGCGTCCCTTTACGGAAATCGGTAATGCGCATAAGGTATCGGTTTCAATCATTCGAATAGAAATGCCCTAGAAGGAGCTGAAATGGGATTGCTGGAAGGCAAAAAGGGACTGATCCTCAACATCGCCAACGACCGCTCGATCGCCTGGGCGATCGCGGACAACTGCAGGAAGCAGGGCGCCGAGTGCGGCTATGGCTTTTTGCCGCTGGAAAAGATGGAACGCCGCGTTCGTAAGAGCCTGGAAGAGATGGGCGAGACCGATCCGTGGGTGCATCCGTGCGACGTCGGCTCCGACGAATCGATCGCCGCGTTCTTCAAGGCCGCCAAGGAAAAGTACGGCACGATCGATTTCATCGTGCATTCGCTGGCGTTCGCGAACAAGGATTACCTCGCCATCGGCAAGTTCACCAGCACGCCGCGCGACGTCTTCAAGCAGGCGTGCGACATCTCCGCCTACTCCCTGATCGCGCTCACCCGCGAAGCCCTTCCCCTGATGCCCAACGGCGGCTCGATCATCGCCATGACCTACCTGGGCTCCGAAAAAGCCGTCCCCGGCTACAACGTCATGGGCGTCGCCAAGGCGGCGCTGGAAAGCACCAGCCGCTACCTCGCGTTTGAACTCGGCGAAAAGAAGATCCGCGTCAACACCATCTCCGCCGGTCCGGTCCGCACGCTTTCTGCGATGGCGGTGGGGGGCATCGACGAGATGTTCGAACACACCGTCCGCAAGGCCCCGCTGAAGCGCAACATCGACGCCGACGAGGTCGGCAAGACCGCGATCTACCTCCTGAGCGACCTCAGCTCGGGCGTCACGGGCGAAAACATCTACGTCGACAGCGGCTTTAACATCGTGGGCCTGTAAAGTGTAAAGATTGACGGCCGCTCGGGATCGTTTCGGATGGCCCGTTTTTTACGGGTTGTCGTGACGGGTTGCGTCGTCTACCGGTCTTTGTTTTCCGTTGTCGCCGGGCGACGGGCGCGTTCTTCGCTTGGAGCTCGGCCGACACGTGTGCTGTAGAGACGTGAGAAGTAGAGCGGATCGTCATAGCCCACCGCGCGGGCGACTTCCTTGACGGACAGGTTGCTGTTGTGGAGATAGGCGCGGGCAGATTCGATTCGCACGCGCAGCAGGTACTGCTGCGGGCTATGGCCGGTGGTTCGCTTGAAGACCCGGCGGAAGTGGTCGCGGCTCATGCGGACGCGCTCGTGCAGGTCGGCGACCACGCCCGCATCGGCAAAGCGTTCGTTCAGGATCGCCATCGCTTCACGCACTGCCCGTTCGCCGCCGTTGCGCGTCGCGGATGGCGTGGCGGGGATGCGGATCGCCTTGCGGAAAAAGCGGGTGAAGATCGCTTTCATCTCCGCCTCGGCTTCGAGCAGTGCGCCGCGGTCCGGGTCGAGCGACGCCCGCCGCACTCGCGAGAGGGCGGCGTGTTCGACGGCGAGGTCGAGCTCGTCGGTCCAGAGTGCGTGGTCAGGCATGGGCGTCGTCTGGACTTCGAACTCGGCGAAGATGAGCGACATCCCCGCCTTCTCGTCCGCTCGCCACGACGCCGTGCTGAGCGTCGGCCGAAAGAACATCGATCCCGCCTTCAATCGCGCCACGTGCCCGCCGATGGCGTATTCCAGGCCGCCTTCGGTCACCAAAAGCACCTTCGGATGTCGCACCGCGCCCGGCCCATACGTCCCGCCGGGGCCGGCGCGGATGATGCCGGTGAGATACGTTGTCAGCGGCTTGCGCAGGATCGATAGGAGGATGGACGGTTCGAACTGGCAGGGCATGATGATCGTACTGGCCGACTGAATCTGAACATTGGCCGAACGGATGGAGATGCTGCGCACAGCAGATCACCAAGCGACGATACATTTCGTGTCGGGCGCTGTGATGTATCACAATGTGACTAGTTCTCGCTATGTTCTGCGGCGTTCAGTTGTGACTCTTTCCATGCAGCGTATGTTCGGCCATCTTCGAGTCGCCATGTTATGCGGCCATTCCTGTTCGCGGCAGCGACCACTGCGGCTGCTGCACTCGGACTCGAAAATTCCACGTCTTCGGTGAACTCGAAGTACTTTTCGTCCTTGATGGCGAGCTTGCCTTCAGCAACAAGTCCGTCACGCCACTCGACATAAGAGTCCCATGATGGTGCGGCATTTCGGCGAGCGGTTGACCCGCGGAGCACCACAAAACGCCCGTCGATTTCCTTTGCCGTTGCCGACGCGCCTACGTCGTTCATCAACAGGAGCGGGGCAGCGGCTGCCTCAAGTGGCTTCGATAACGTTGCTGGTGGACGCAGAGCATCAACGCCTAACACAGGAAGGATCAATTCCACTTGCTCGAGGAAATACTCCATGTCTGCGACGTCAGATTCAGGGAGGACCTTGACAATTGGTGAGGTGCCGTTGACCACTATGGCACGCCGAGCTTTCGTCGCCGATTCGATTAATCGGCTTTCGAGGTATCGCCCATGCGCCTTTGTGAAATTGAAGTCTTTACTGGTCACGGAAATAGCACGGGTCCAGAATTCCTTCGATTCATCTTTGTCGTGCATTCGAAGGCGGGCAAAAACGTCGTCACCTTCGCCGATATAGATTTTTTCCTGACCGGTACGGGAGTCGGTTCCTATCAACAGGTAAACGCCGGTTCGCTGGAGTTCTTCGCGTTTGGCCAGTTCGTAAAGTTGAGCGCGCGGAACGACCATGATCTGGCCTGTCCAGTTGATGATTTCCGCAACGATGGCGCCGCCGGCGGTGCCATCTGGAAGATATAGTCGAATTGTTTTGCCAAACCCCAAAGCGTTCTCCCTGTGCCGATAGAGAATCGATTTCAAATTATACCTTGATTGCCCCGACCAGTTCCCGGTTCGTCTTTACCTTCGACATCGCGTCGATCAGCGACTTGAGCGCCTGCGCCGGCTGCATCGTCACCAGATGTTTGCGGATGTTGCGGGCGGCGGCGAGGGTTTGGGGGTCGAGGAGGAGCTCTTCCTTGCGCGTGCCCGACGCCGGGATGTTGATGGCGGGGAAGATGCGCTGGTTGACCAGGCCGCGGTCGAGGGTCAGCTCCATGTTGCCGGTGCCCTTGAACTCTTCGAAGATGACCTTGTCCATCTGGCTGCCGGTTTCGATGAGGCAGGTGGCGAGGATGGTGAGCGAGCCGCCTTCCTCGATTCGCCGGGCGGCGCCGAAGAGGCGCTTGGGGATCTCGAGCGCGCGGGAATCGACGCCGCCGGACAACGTTTTGCCGGAGCGCGAGTCGGTGTTGAACGCCCGGCCCATGCGCGTGAGCGAATCCAGCAGCACGATCACGTCTTTGCCGTGCTCCACTTTTCGCTTGCAGCGTTCGATGATCAACTGCGAGAGGTCGAGGTGTTTGTCGAGGGTGTTGTCGTTGCTGGAAGCGTAGACCGTGCCGGGCACGTTGCGCTTCATGTCGGTGACCTCCTCCGGCCGTTCGTCGATCAGCAGGAGGATCAGCTCGGCGGTGGGGTGGTTGGCGTGGATGCCGCGGGCGATGTTCTGGATGAGGATCGTCTTGCCCGTTCGCGGCGGGGCGACGATGAGCCCGCGCTGGCCGAAGCCGTCGGGGGTCAGCAGGTCGATGATGCGGGTGGTCAGTTCCTGCGGGTTGTGCTCCAGCTTGATCTGCGGGGCCGGATCGAGCGCGGTGGCGTCGTAGATGGCGGTGCGAGGCTGATATTCGGCGATGGGCGTGCCTTCGATCTTGGTGACCCGGTGCAGCGCACGGCCGCGCAGCTCGCCTTCGATCAGCGTGCCGGGACGCAACTGCAATTCCACCACCATCCGACGCGGCACCACCACGCCACCCGGACGGGCGGCACGAAGGGGAACCGCGACGTCGCGCAGCTCGGAATCTTTACGCTCGTCTTTGGTCTGGATTAGACCTTCGACCAGGGGTTCTGGCATGGCAAAAACCAACTTGTCAGGGATTTCTACTCGCCGGCGGGTGTTAACGGAGCCCCGAACAACGCGTAGAATTGCACTCTACACGAAACCCAAACGGAGAACAAACAGAATGGAACTGCTCGCCAAGCTCCAGGACGACATGAAGACCGCAATGAAGGCCGGCCAAAAGGACCGGCTGCAGGTCATCCGCATGCTCATCAGCGATGTGAAGAACATCGATCTGCTTCCCAACAAGCCCACCGCCCAGCAGGCGGTCGAGGCGTACAACAAGAAGCTGAAGAAAAGCCTCGAAGAATACGAAAAAATCGGCCGGGCCGATGAGGTCGCAAAGCTGAAGTCGGAAATCGCGGTCGTCGAGGAATACCTGCCCAGGAAGCTCAGCAAAGAGGAGACCGAAAAGCTCGTCGACGCCTTCCTGGCCGAGAACAGCTTTACGGAAAAGGATGTCGGTAAGGCCATGGGCGCCTTCCTCAAGCTGCATGCCGGCAATGTCGACGGCGGAGTCGTGAACCCGATCCTGCGGGCGAAGCTGGCAGGAAAATAAGCGACGCGGGCCGATCAAAAAAATCGCCGGCCGTCATGTTCGCGTAATGAAGCGGTTTCTATGGTGCTGTAAATCACCTGTGAGGCGATGTTGCCCGCCGGTGGATCAGATAGAAGCACCTGTAATGTAAGGAGCCGCATTATGTTGCACATGGAGGCGATTGAATCGCGTCGGCTGTTGTCCGCGACCCTGGCGCCGGACGGCGAGTTGAACATCGACGGCACGGCCGGGAACGATGGGGTCGAGGTGTGGGTGAACCGCGCCGGCACGCGCGTGATCACGATGGTCAACGGCTTGGAGCAGAGCTTCCCGGCCCGCAAGGTCAGGGAGATCGACGTTGATACGTTCGCCGGCAACGATCGGATCAACATCCACAGCACGGTCTTCGTTGCCACCGATATCGACGCCGGCGCCGGCAACGACTGGGTGTCGGGCGGATCGGGCCCGGATGACATCGATGGCGGCGCCGGGAACGATTCGCTCTACGGCAACGCCGGCCGCGATGAACTCGACGGCGGCGCTGGAACCGACTACCTCTTTGGCGGCGATGGCGTCGATACGCTCGAAGGCGGCGCCGGCCGTGATTTCATCCGTGGCGAAGGCGGGCGCGATTACTTTGATGAAGACGACGCCGACCGCGAAATCATCGATTTCGTCGCCTCGCGCGACATCCGCTACTCATGACCATCCCCGCCGGCACGCGTGGTTGGCGGCCGGTATGACGTTGCCTAAGCTTTCGATGCCGGCCCGCGCCGCCGGCATCGAACGTCATGCGCCGCCGTTCGACGTTGTGGGAGCGATCGAAATGAAGATCCTGGTCGTCGAGGACACGCCCGAAATCCTTCGTCCCGTCACCGTCGGCCTTCAGCGCGAAGGCCACGATGTCCACCAGGCCACCGACGGACGCGCCGCGTTACGAATGGCGCTGGAGGGCGCGTTCGACCTGATTGTGCTCGACATCATGTTGCCCGGCCTCGACGGGCTTTCGGTGCTGCGGGCGCTCCGCGAAGGGGGATCGGTCAGCCGCGTGATGCTGCTGACCGCAAAGGACGCCATCGCCGATCGCGTGGCCGGCCTACAGCAGGGGGCGGATGATTATTTGGTTAAACCGTTCGCGCTGGAGGAACTGCTGGCGCGCGTGGAAACGCTCCAGCGGCGAAGCCTGACACTATCGCCAGGCGACGAATTGTGCGCCGGATCGATCGTCGTCAACACGGCGGCCAAGACGGTGCGCCGGGCGGCGGACGGCGAATCGATCCGGCTTGCGCCGCGCGAGTACGCGATCCTCGAATACTTGCTCCGCAATCGTGGCCGGCTCGTCACGCGGACTGAAATCGAGCGGCGCATCTACGACGATTACGTCGAGCCGATGAGCAACGTCGTCGATTCGGCGATCTGCCGGCTGCGGCGCGAGATCGACGCGTCGGACGGGGAATCGCTCATCGTCACCCGTCGCGGCCAGGGCTACATCATTCCTGCGGACGACGAATGAAATCCATCCGTTCGTCCATCGTCCTCTCGGTGCTGGCGGCGGTCGGCGTGACGGGCGTGTTGACGCTTGGGGCCGCCACGCTGCTCCTGTGGCAGCGGATGAACGCCGATTTCGACCGCGGCCTGCGCACCAAGGCCGAGGCCATCGCGAGCCTGGTCGAACCGGAAGAGGAAGACGATCCCGCGCCGCTCGAACTGGACGACCGCGACGAGGCGCTCGGCGATTTCCAGAACCGCGCCGATCCCTCCTACTTCGAGTTGCGGGACGAGTTTCGCCAGACGGTCGATCGCTCCATCTATCTCGATGCTCCGCTGGACGTCACGTTGCCCGAGCGGGCGACCTTCTATACCGAATCGATGATCCTTCCCGACGGCCGGCGCGGGCGGGTGGGGGTGTTGCCCATCATCGTCGCGCAGGTCGAGGGGACGACCATCCGGCCCACGCGCGATGCCGACATCGACGAGATGCCGACCGCATGGGTCCTCATCGCGTCAAGCACGCATGAAATCTCGCAGGCGATCTGGAATGCGGTGATCGTCATGTCGGCCTGCCTGATCGGCGGGCTGGCGCTTCTGGCGGCGCTGCTGCCGCGATTGATCACGCGCGGGCTTCGGCCGCTGGCGCGCATGGCGAGGCAGGCCGAGCTTATCGATCCGCGAGCGCCAGCGGCGCAGTTCTCGCAGGACGGATTGCCGGCGGAACTGCAGCCGATCGCAACGCAGTTGGACCGGTCGATCGTCCGGTTTGCCGAAACGCTTCAGCGCGAACGCCGCTTCGTGTCGGCCGCCGCCCACGAATTGCGAACGCCGCTGGCCGGCATCCGCGCCAATGCCGAACTGCTGCTGAAATACCGTAATCCGCAGGATCTGGAGCCCTCGCTTGACGCGATCGTGACGTCGTCGCAACGATTGCAGTTGTTGATCAATCGGCTGCTTCAATTGGCGCGGGCGGACGATCCGTCGTTGCTCAACCCGACGCGCGTCGACGTGAAGGCGGCGGTCGAGCAGTCGCTCGACTCGGTCCGGCCGCTAATCGACAAACGCTCGGTAACGGTTGAGGCGAAGACGCCGCCTTCCTTTGTAGTGGAGACCGACGCAGAAGTATTTCAGATGTTGATCGACAACCTCGTCGGCAACGCCGCCAAGCACGCGATCGAGGGGAGCACGATCGTCATCCACGCCGACCCTGCCAGTGCGACTCTGAACATCATCAATGCGACAAACGGCCTGACCCGAGATGACTTGGCGGTGATGTTCGACCCGTTTTGGACCAAGTCCGAGGCCCGCGCCAGCCGCGACGCCGGGCTGGGCCTGGCGCTGGCGGTCGCCTACGCACGCAAGCTGGGGATGGAACTACGCCCGTCGCTGCTCGGCGGCGATCAGTTTTGCCAAACGATCCTGCTCTGGCCGACGACGAGGGAACCCGCGCCAGTGGATCGCGTGTGACGGATCGCCTACTCTCTTCGCTGAGCACGCGTGATGCTGAACGTGATCGGCCGTTGGCGGCACGGATTGCAGCACCCCGCAATTCCTTGAAGGAGGCCGATTTCATGTCTGAAGCCCCTGGCACTCACTCGCTTCTCGGCAAACCTGCGCCGGCATTTAAGCTGCCTTCGTCGGACGGAGACATCGTCGATTCGTCGAAGTTGAAGAAGGGAACGTATGTCCTCTATTTCTATCCGCGGGCCGACACGCCCGGCTGCACCAAGGAGGCGTGCGGGTTTCGAGATGCGATCGCGGCGTACGAGAAGCTGAGCGTGCCGGTGTTCGGCGTCAGTCCCGATCCGGTGAAGGACGTGACGAAGTTCGCAAGGAAGTTCGACCTCACCTTCCCACTGCTGGCCGACGAGGATCACGCCGTTTGCGAGGCGTACGGCGTATGGCAGGAGAAGAGCATGTACGGACGAAAGTACTGGGGCGCCGCGCGATCGACCTTCGTCGTGAAGGATGGCAAAGTGTCGCACATATTTGAGAAGGTGAAACCCGAGGGACATGATCAGGAAGTGTTAGATTATCTCAAGAACGCAAAATGACTGATTTTTTCGGATTGTGCGTTCGCGGAGATTCTGCTAGATGAGAAGCGATCGTGGGGCACGGCGCGACAGGGAAGGTCGCGCCCACCTGCGAGAACCGCACCACCGCAGCTTTGGTTAAGCCGGCGAGCCTGCCGGCGTGAAGGAGTGTTCTGCCATGGCAAAGCGTGCCACCTCAACGTCGAAGAAGTCCACCGTCGCGTCCACGGACGAAGTCGCGGCCGTCTCTCCGGTTCGCAAGACCGTCACGCCTCGGAAAACCGCCAAGAAGGCCGCCGTGCCTGTAGTCGCGTCGCTCGATGCGGCGCCGGCGCCGATCACGCATGAATTGATCGCCCAGCGCGCCTACTTCATCTCCATCTCGGGCACCGGCGGCAGTGAGGCCGACAACTGGTATCGCGCCGAAGCCGAGCTGAAGGGCGAACGCGGCGTCTGATCTCGCCTGACGCACGGGTCTTTTCTCACACCATCAGGGCTTTTGCCCCGCCGCGCTCGATTGTCCGGTCGCGTTGTTTTCGCGTGGATGTTTCTCGCCGCGGGGCACGCTGGGGATGCGCCTTCCGGGGGCGGGAGTGCTATGATTGATCGCGATGGCTTTCAATGCCGATGTCGATCTGAGCGAGCCCGTCGGGCTGTTTCCGCTGCCCAACGTTGTGCTCCTGCCGCGCGCGATCTTGCCGTTGCACATTTTCGAAGATCGCTACCGCGCGATGATCGCAGATGCGTTGACGTCGTCGCGGCAGATCGCGATGGCGCTGCTCAGGCCCGGCTGGGAAAAGGACTATCATGGCCGCCCGGAGATCGAGCCGATCGTCTGCGTCGGTCGAATCCTTCAACATGAACGCCTCGATGACGGAAGGTATAACCTGCTGCTGCAGGGCGTCGCGCGCGCAGGCGTTATCGAGATCGACGACTCGCTGGCTTACCGCCGCGCGATGCTGGAGCCGGTCGAGGAAACCGAGGTGATGGAAATCGACCTTGCCGACCATCGCCGGCAACTCAAGAAGCTTTTCGAGGACGGCCGGGTGCAGATGACCGACCTCGCCAAGCATTTGATGAAGCTGTTCGACTCTCCCGTGTCCACCGCCGACCTGGTGGACGTGCTGTCGTTCACGCTCATTCCCGAGGCGAAGGTGAAGCAGGCGATCCTGGCCGAAGGCGACGTAAAACGGCGGGTCGAACGCGCAGTGGCGCTGCTGCAACGATCCCACCCGGAAATCCCCGCCGACGCGCAGGGGCGGAAAATCGGATTGAACTGACCCCGTTTAGCGTCGCGACTTGCCGCGGGTTTTCTGTTTGACGGAGAGAAACCCGCGGCAAGCCGCGACGCTAAACGAGGGGATACGTGGCGTCGAGATAAGACGACCCGCGCCTCTACGCCGTCTTCTTCGAGCGCCGGCGGCGTAATTCGGCGTCGATGAACGGATCGAGTTCACCGTTGTCGAGAACGCGTTCGACCTGACTGGTTTCGTGGTTGGTGCGATGGTCCTTTACCCGCCGGTCGTCGAGCACGTAGGACCGGATCTGCGTGCCGAAGCCGATGCGGCCCTTATCGCCGACGATGTCGCGCAGTTCGGCGTCGCGTTTGGCGCGTTCCAACAGTTCGACTTTGCCCTTCAGGATGCTCATCGCCAGCCGGCGGTTTTGCTGCTGCGATCGTTCGACCGAACAGGTGACGGTGATGCCCGTTGGCTTGTGCGTGATGCGCACCGCCGACGCCACCTTGTTGACGTTTTGCCCGCCGGGACCGCTGGCGCGGACGAAGGCGACAATGTCGAGGTCGGTCTCGGGGATTTCGCCGGTGTCCTGATCGGACTCGGGAAACTCCGGAGTCACGTCCACGCCGGAGAAGCTGGTCATGCGCTTGCCCTGGCTATTGAACGGGCTGATGCGCACCAGCCGATGCGTGCCGGCCTCGGTTTTCATGTAGCCGAAGGCGTATTCGCCTTGAACCAGGTAAGTCACGGATTTGAAGCCGGCCTGCTCGCCGTACTGGAGGTCGACCTCGGAAACGTCCCAGCCGCGGTGTTCCCAGAAGTGCAGGTACATGCGGCTGAGCATCTCGGTCCAGTCCTGGGCCTCGGTGCCGCCTTCGCCGGCCTGAATCGTGACGAAACAGTTGTACGGATCGACGCGGGCGTCGAGCAGCGACTGCAGTTCGATGCGCTCAGCCTTGCTTTCGAGATCGGTGAGCATCGCGTCGGCTTCGAGGAGCGTCGCCTCGTCGCCGGCTTCGGTGCCCAGTTCGTACATGGTGCGACAATCGGAAAGCCCGGCCAGCATGGCCTCGACCGGGTCGATCGTTGCCTTGAGCACCTTCATCTCCGAGATCACAGGCTTGGCCGCCTCCGGGTTGTCCCAGAAGCCCGGCGAGCCCATCTTGTCATCCAATTCCTGCTTGCGGACTTTCTTTCCCGCCAAGTCAAAGAGAGTCGCGGATGCTTGTCATCCGCGCCTCGAGCTCATCCATCGAGCGTAAAAGGTTCTCGTGCGTCATTTTGCCAACCATACCGCATCACGATGGGGGATGCTATTCGTGAAATCTGCGGCCGCTATCTGGTTCGGTCGTGGTTTCGCGCATAATGCCCTTATGAGCGACATGAACGACCTGAGCGATCCGCAGAAGCATGCCCTGAAGGCGTTTCGGAAGAAGTTGAAGATGCAGCAGTTGGAGGAGGACTCGCGCCTCGGCCGGGCGAAGACGACGGGGGCGCGGAACAGCATCGTGGCGATCCAGCCGCCGTTCGGGTTTCCGCGCGAGGTGTGGCAGGAGCTGGTCGACAAGGGCTACCTGCAACCCGACGGCGGAAACTTCTACAAAATCGCCCCCGGCAAATAGTCGCACCCGACGGCCAACGCCGTCCGATGGCGGCAGTATCCATCACGGACGTTGCGCGCGATTTGCCGAAGCAGGTTGCCCACGGCTGAACGCGTACAAAAATGGCCGAACGAACCCAATTTGGCTGTAAGTATCGGAATGGATTAGGTTTATAAGCAATGCTACGGTACGCATCGCGCCGGGCGCCGCACGGAAGTGGTTTGAACAAACGAACCCAAATTTCCGTATTTGCTACATCCAGCTAGGAATTGTAGACAACGCTTGCAATGCCGGCTTCCGATTCTCTATAGTGTTTCGCTCATTCGCGAAGAAAGAGCCGATGAATTTCGATGAGAAAATGACGAAGAACGAGCACGTCAAGCGGGCCAAAGACGGCCTGGACGTGTGGAACGACATCCTGCGCTACGCGAAGGAGGGCTTCAGCGCGATCGCCGAGGATGACTTCCCGCGCATGCGCTGGTACGGCATCTATCAACAGAAGCCGAACGAAGGCCATTTCATGTGGCGCATCCGCATCTCCGGCGGACGCCTGAAACCGTGGCAGCTGCGCGAGATCGCCCACGTCGCGAACGACCACGGCCGGGGGTTCGGTGACGTCACCACGCGACAATGCATCCAGTTGCACTGGCTGACCATCGAGTCGTTCCCCGACGCCCTCGAACGCATCGGCAACAAGGCCGGCCTCTACACCCAGTTCGCCTGCGGCGACACCCCGCGCAACGTCTGCTCATGCCCGCTCTCGGGCCTGCTGAAAAACGAGATTCTCGACGTCGGCAATCTGCCCAAGCAACTGTCCGACATGTTCAAGGCTGCCGGGCACGAGTTCAGCAATCTGCCGCGCAAGTTCAAGACCACCATCAGCGGCTGCCCGCTTCACTGCAACCAGCCGCAGATCAACGACGTCAGCGCCTTCGGCGTTCGCCGGAAGCGCAACGGCATCGAAGAGCGCGGCCTCGGCATCGTGGTGGGCGGCGGGTTGTCGTCCACGCCGCACTTCGGACAGGGCCTGCGCGTGTTCGTCCCCGAAGCGAAGATCCAGGAGCAAATCCCCGCCATCTGGCGCGGCATGTGCGAGATCTTCCGCGACGCCGACGAGCTTCGCTACAAGCGCATCCGCGCCCGCCTGAAGTTCCTCGTCGCCGATCGCGGATGGAAGTGGATTCGCGATGAACTTGAACAGCGCATCGGCTTTGAGCTGGAGCACGACGACGAGATCGTCTCGCCGCGCGGCGCGTTGCACACCGATCACATGGGCATCGGCGAGTTGAAGGACGGCTCGTTCTACGTCGGCATCCCGATCGAGCGCGGCCGCTGGACCGCGACGCAGATGCACGCCGTCGCCGATCTCACCGAGCGCTTCGGCACGCCCAACTCCGAAGTGCGACTCTCGCAGAAGCAGAACGTCATCATCACCGGCGTGCCGAAGGCCAACGTCGCGGAACTGGTGAGGGAACTGCAGCAGTTCGGGCTTGATCCCGAGGCGCCGCTGTGGCGGCACAACCTGATCTCGTGCACGGGCATCCAGTTCTGCAACCTGGCCGTGGTGGAAACCAAGCAGCGCGCGTACGAAATCCTGAAGTACCTGGAAGAGAAGGTGAACCTCGATTCGCCGGTGATGCTGAGCATCAGCGGCTGTCCGAACAGCTGCGCCCAGTACCAGGTCGCCGATATCGGCCTGACCGGCACGAAATCACAGTGGGAAGGTCAGAAGGTCGACGCCTACGACCTGTGCGTCGGCGGCCGCTTCGGCGAGAACCCGGAGTTCGTGCGGACGCTGTTCGAGAAGGTGCCGACGCCGATCATCCATCGCCAGATCGAGGGCGTGATGCAGGCGTACATGTCGCATCGCGTCGATCCGGTGACCGACGACGACCCGGAAACCTTCCGCGACTTCATCGACCGTATTTCGATCGACGAGCTGCGCGCGTGGAGCAAGATCCCCGAGTGGACCCCGCCGCCGCCGAAGGTGAAGCGGGAAAGGCCCGTTCCGGGCGCCGTCAAGCCTGCCGTCCAAGAGACGCCTGCGGTCTGACCGATATCAACAAGCCCCGGCCATGCTTGGCCGGGGCTTGCGATGGACGGTCGCGCGACGCGCGATTACGCGCTGTAGATCACCGGGTTGATCTCGCTCGCCGCGAGATCGCCGGGCTTGCAGCCGGGCAGCCAGCCGCGCAGGTCGCTCTTGTGCGCGTTGTGCTTCGGCTCGATGACCCGGATGCCGTCTTCCATGTAGATGATCGTCATCACCTTGCGCGGCTTGTCGCTCGTGTTCGGGCCGGCGCGGTGATACGTCCAGCCGAGGTGATAGCTGACCTCGCCGAGGTCGAAGGGGGTGTCGTTCAGCGCGTAGCCTTCTCGCTTCAGCGCGTCCTGCAGTTGCTGTTCCGACGTATCGCTGATCTCAAGGTCGCGGCCGAACTCCATGTGGTGGCTCTTCTCGGCGAAGCCGAGCGGACCCATGTTCATCGGCGTTTCCTGAAGCGGAATCCAGGCGGTAACTGTGTTCGGGTTGCTGAGCGGCCAGTAGTACTGGTCCGCGTGCCAAGGCGTGATGCCGCCCGACGGCTCCTTGTACAGCGCCTGATCGTGATACAGCCGCACCCCGCGCACGCCCATCAGCTCGGCCGCGATGCGGGCGAGGCGCCTGGACATCACGAACTCTTTCACGACCTCGCTCTTGGTCCAAAGGTTCATGATCTGGAGGAACGCTTTCTGGTAGGTGTTGCGCTTCTCCATGGGGATGTTCATCGTGTTCAGCTCGATCACCTTTCGCGTGATCTCGTCGCCGTAGTACGCGATCGCCTCGGGCGAAAGCACCTCCTTCAGCTTCACGTAGCCCCGCTCGCGAAAGAGGCGGATCTGCTCGTCGGTGAGCGGGTAATGTGAATCCAGATCGATGGCGCCGCGAGCGGGCGCGTCCAGTGCGGTCATTGTGTTGCCTTCCTCGTGTAAGAACTGCGGAACACCTTACCCGCGTGCCCCGACCGGATGCTGAGCGCCAATTGCGGTATGAGTAATACGAAATTAACACATAAACACGATTTTTAGAAAATGAAATGATGGTAAAGTATCGGTGTGCGGATACGGAACAGGCAGATTCGGTTCGAGCGCATCACGCCCCCGGCGACGGCGTCGTTCGTGTGGCGAAGCTTTACGGTCGCCAACGGGTTTCCATTTCACTGGCATTACCATCCGGAGGTGGAACTGACGCTCATCACGTACGGCCGGGGATTGCGGTTCGTCGGCGACTCGATCGAGCGGTTTGATGCCGGCGACCTCGTCCTCCTCGGCAGCGGCTTGCCGCACACCTGGGCGAGCGATGCGAAGAGTCGAAATCACCGGTCGGTTGTCGTCCAATTTCTGCCGGCCTTCTGGGGTGGCGAGTTCGGCTCGCTGCCGGAGATGCGCCGCGTGAGCGACCTGATCGAACGGAGCGCTCGCGGTCTTGTCTTCGCCGGCCGGGCACGACAGCGGGCAGAGAAGATCATGACGGATCTGAGCGCGTCGCGATCATCGCCGATCGACAAGCTATTGTCGTTGATCTCGGCGCTCGCGGAATTATGCCGTGACGCCAACGTTCGCACGCTCTGCCGCACCGCCACCAACGCGGTCGTCAGCGAGCAGGTCGGCCGGCGCGTGCGAACGGTGCTGGACCGCGTGCATGCCGACATCGTCGAACTGCCGACGCAGGCGGAACTGGCCGAGTCCGTCGGCATGTCGCCGCAGGCGTTCAGCCGGTTCTTCAAGCGGCAGGTGGGCAAGACGTTCGTCGGCTACGTGAACGAGTGGCGCGTGGGCCTGGCGTGCCGATCGCTGCTCGAAACCGACGACCCGATCACCGCCGTCGCGATCGACAGCGGGTTCGACAACCTCTCGCACTTCAACCGCCAGTTCAGGCGGATCATCGGCTGCACGCCGAGCGACTATCGTCGCACGCGGCCGGCGTGAATGTGAACGCGCGCCGGCCGATTTTTGAGTTGCCCTGTGCGGCGGGGCGATCTAGAGTAGACGTCGTTCAAGGGGGCGTTTCACCAGAGGTCGCATGACTTGGTTCGCCTGAGCATCACCCGCGTCACGAGTTAAGCAGACGCTGCGCCGCCGTGTCCCATCGAGTATGAACGCGTGTGGTATGCGCGGTGTTTCCTCGCGTGCGGGTGCTTTCAGTTCGGCGATCGCGCGACATTGTTGTTTCCCTGTTCATCCACCAGGCCTTGGCCGCGCGCAGGATCGTCGACGGAGGTTTTTCCTCGGCCGATGGCGAGCCTGGATGACGTTTCATGCAACTTGATTTCAATTCCGTGTCGTTCCAATTCGACGCCCAGCCCCAGCCGTTGATCGACGGCCTGACATTGCGGTTTTCACCCGGGTTTACCGGCGTTGTTGGCCCGAATGGCTGCGGCAAAACCACGCTCCTGTTGTTGGCCGTCGGGAGGTTGAAGCCAACGTCAGGAATGATGTCATCGGTAGGATCAGTCATGTACTGCGATCAGCGAACAGATGATCTTTCCGATGATCTGCCCGCGCTGCTCGCCCGGTCCGACAGCCTCGCCGCGCGGCTGGCGGGCCGGCTTGGACTTCAGCCCGATTGGGCGGAGCGCTGGCAGACCCTCAGCCACGGCGAACGCAAGCGGTCGCAGATCGCCTGCGCGCTGTGGCGCGAGCCGAATGTCCTGGCGATCGACGAGCCGACCAATCACGTTGATTCCGCCACGCGTCGTCTGTTGATGAACGCATTGCGGCAATATCGAGGGATCGGGCTGCTCGTGAGCCACGATCGCGAGTTGCTCGACGAGATATGCAACTCGTGCGTCGTCTTCGAGTCCGGCCGAATCGTGCATCGGCCGGGCGGGTATTCGCAGGCGATGGAGGACGCGCGGCGCGAGGTGGAAGACCTCAAACGCCGCAAGGCGAACGCCGTGCAAGCGATGAAGGCCCTCGTCTCCACCGCCAGCGATAGGCGACGCGAGGCGTCGGCTGCCGACGCGCGTCGATCGCGGCGGCACATCGCGCCCGGAGATAACGATGCGCGAGGGCGGATCAACCTTGCCCGCCTCACCAATAAGGATGCGATCGCCGGCCGGCAGCTTCGGCAGTTGCAGGGTCGGGTAGAACAGGCAACGGAACGCGCCGAATCGCTGCACTTGCCCAAGCAGCCGCGGCTGAGCATCGATTTGTTGGGCGAGCCGGCGCGGCAGGGGGTGGTGCTGCGGATGGACGAGCAGGCGATCGAACTGTCGTCGGCGCGGTCGCTCGTCGTCCCGCGGCTTCAGGTGACCGCCGACGATCGCATCGGCATCACCGGGCCCAACGGCGCGGGCAAGAGCACGCTCGTGCGTCATCTGCTTGTGGCATGCACGCTGCCCGCCGATCGGCTGGTTTACGTGCCGCAGGAGATCGGCGCAGCGGAGGGGGCGCGAATCCTGGCGGAAGTGAAGCACCTGGACCCGAAGCGGCTGGGCGCGGTGATGAGCGTCGTGGCATCGCTCGGATCTGAGCCGTCGCGCGTGCTGACGACCGACACGCCCAGCCCGGGCGAGCTGCGAAAGCTGTTGTTAGGCCTCGGTCTTTCGCGCCGGCCGCACCTGGTCGTGATGGACGAGCCGACGAACCACCTCGATGTGCCGTCGGTCGAATGCCTGGAGGCCGCGCTGTCGGACTGTCGCTGCGCGGTCGTGCTGGTGAGCCATGACGAACGGCTGCTCAAGCGGGTGGTCCGAACGCGGTGGGCGGTGGAGCGTGGCATCGTGACGTGCCGCGAGATGTCGGGAACGGATTGACACGACGCCATCCGGCATAGAGGATGCGCGGTTCGCGATTACATTCGTCGCGATTGGACTAGAAGAACGCAGGAGAATCGACCCATGGAACGTACGCTCATCATCCTTAAGCCCGACGCCGTGCAGCGGGGCCTTGTCGGCCAGATCGTCACCCGCATCGAGAACAAGGGCCTTCAGATCGCCGGCATGAAGCTGATGGTGATCCCCAAGGCCACCGCCGAGACCCACTACGCGCCGCACAAGGAACGCCCGTTCTACGCCGGCCTCGTCCGCTTCATGACCAGCGGCCCGGTGGTGGTGCTGGCGCTGCAGGGCGTGAACGCGATCACGATCGCCCGTAACCTGATGGGCGCAACGTTCGGCTCCAAGGCCGCCCCGGGCACCATCCGCGGCGACTTCGGCGTCTCCAATGCTTATAACCTCATCCACGGCTCCGACTCGCCCGAGGCGGCCGAGAAGGAACTGGGCCTGTTCTTCAAGAAGGAAGAATTGGTCGACTGGAAGCCCACGATCCAGGAATGGGTCTACGACACCACCGGCGGCAAGCCGGAGTAATCCGGGCTTCCGGCGCGCGTTTGCGGAAGTAGACGCACGCGGGATTCCACGCACAGTATTCACGCGCGCAGGGAGGGCACTCGTCGTGCCCTCCCTGTGTCTTTTTATTGCCCGTTGTGCGATCCGCCGCCTGAATCGCGCGGGGATGACCGCGCTGGGGATTATCATCTCAGTTAAAAAATTGACTGATATGATAATGGGTTCACGTTTTCGAATCGTTTTTCTCAAAAAACCTGCCAATTCTGTCCGGCCACTAACCTTTGCCCGATCGGCGACGTCTACTATCGAGTAACGGAGTGTTGTCGAATGAATGCGATTCAGAATGCGGTTCGTCGTGCGGTGATCGAGGCACTCGATCGGCGCGTGTTGCTGTCGTCAACCCTTGTGAACGGCCAGCTCGTGGTCGCGGGCACGAATGGCAACGACGAGCTCGGCGTGGGCATATTGAACGGCCAGATCATCGTGTTCGAGGCTGGCAGGGCGACCGCGACCTACAATCCCGTCGACGTGATCAACATCTGGATCGACGCGTTCGGCGGGCATGACGCGATCAACGTTTCGCGCGGGCTCAAACTTCGCACCACTATTTGGGGTGGCGCCGGAAACGACACCATTTCTGGTGGAAACGGGACGGATTCGATCGTCGGGGGCGCGGGCAACGACTACATCCGCGGCAACTCGCGAGGCGATTACATCTACGGCGGGGCGGGCAACGACGTCATCTATGGCCAAGGCGGGTCCGACCTGCTCTACGGTGAAGAAGGCGAAGACGACATCGATGGTGGTGACGGCAACGACTACATCGACGGTGGCGATGGCGACGACGACCTGTCCGCCGGTCGATCGGGCAACAACACCATTCTGGGCGGCAGCGGCGCGGACGACCTGTTCGGCGGTTCGGGCGACGATTCGCTCGACGGCGGCAGCGGCGCAGACGTGTTGTCGGGCTTCGCCGGAAACGACATCCTGATCGGCGGCAGCGGCCGCGACATCCTCTACGGTGACGACGGCGACGACACCCTCTATGGCGACGGCGGTAATGACACGCTCTACGGCGACAACGGCGATGATGCGCTCTACGGCGGCGACGACGATGATTCGCTCCGCGGCGGCCGGGGGAACGACTACCTCGACGGCAATGAAGATGACGACACGCTGCTCGGCGACGCCGGCCGCGACACCATGCTTGGCGGCCCGGGCGACGATATCCTCGACGGTGTCGACGGACGCGGCGATACCATGCGCGGCGAAGACGGCAATGACACCCTCTTCGGCGACTACGACGATGACGATTTCTCCGGCGGCTCAGGCATCGATTACCTGTACGACGAATATGATCGTTTCATCAGTCGCGGATAGTGAGTGGCATGTAGCGCGTGGAAATATTGCCTCACCACGAGCCACGCGCTTTGCGAGGATGGTTCGCACGGCGAACCCCGCAAGCATGAATAGTTAATAGATCGAATACGTCGTCGTCACCGTCTGCCGCACCGGCTTGCCGTTGCGTTTCGCGGGTTCGAGCCACGTTTCGTAAACGGATAGTT
>JBBCIV010000311.1:0-5503 GCA_037189665.1 Phycisphaerae bacterium
CCGCTGTCTGGAGGCGGTGTATCGCGAATTGATGAGCGGATCGTTCGCGCTCGAGCGGCCGCTGCGGATTGGCTTTCTCGGGCCCGAGGGCACGTTCAGCCACGAGGCGGCGATGTTGAAGTTCGGCGCCAGCGTCGACTACACCCCGCTGGCGGACATTCCGGCGGTGTTCGAGGAAATCGTCCGCGGGCACATCGACTACGGCCTTGTCCCCGTCGAAAATTCCATTGGCGGCGGGGTGGTGGATACGCTCGACGCATTCCTGTCATCATCGGCTCGCATCTGTGCCGAAGTGCTGGTCAACATCCATCACAACCTGATGTCCGTCCATAAGTGGGCTGACGTCAAGAAAATCTATTCCAAGGCGCAGGTCTTCAGCCAATGTCGGAAGTGGCTTGGCTCGACCGCCTCCGACCGGATGCCGATCCCGTTCGACAGCACGTCCGGTGCCGCCCAACTCGTGGCCGACCCGAAGTTGGGCGTCGGCGGCGCATGCATCGGCTCGCGCAAGCTGGCGGAGATGTACGGGCTGTCGATCCTGTTCGAAAACATCGAGGATAATCCCGACAACGTCACCCGCTTCTTCGTCATTTCCCGGGAGCCGGCCAAGCGTACCGGCGACGACAAGACCGGGATCATGTTCACCACCGCTCACAAGCCTGGCGCGCTGGCCGAGGTGCTCGATGTCTTCCGCGATAAGGGCATCAACCTTACCGACATCGAAAAACGCCCCAGCCAGAAGGTGAACTGGGAATACTACTTCTTCATCGACGCCCAGGGCCACGCCGACGACCCCCAGATGCGCGAGGCCGTCGAAGCGGCCAGCAAGCATTGCCTCCAGCTTACGGTGCTGGGCAGCTATCCTCGCGCGGTCGAAATCCTGTAACGATATGGATAGGCGGCGACAGCGAAAATCGCGGATATAGCCTGAAGGGCTTCCGCACAAGAGCGGGTGGCCCTGCACCTTTTCTCATCCTTGCTCGGACGTTGAACCTGCCAACGGTTCTCGCCTGGCGTATTTGAGCCAGAGGAAGGACACGGGGGCGCTCAAGGCATAGATGGCGCAGATGACGCCGATGGTATATCGGTGAGCAGTGATGAGCAGGCCGATCAGCGCGACCGCGGCGACGAGTCGGCCGATGGATTGGCGGCCGCGGAGATGGCGGTTCACTAGGTGGCTGTAGCGGAACCCGGAAACCATCAGCAGCCCCGTTGCCAGCAGGAACGCGGGCAGGACGCCGGCGACAACGCGGGCGAAGGTTGGCAGCCCGTTGAGCACGAGCTCCTGTTGAAGCAGCACCACGCCAATCACGCCTGCCGCCGCGCCGGGGCTGGGGAGGCCGAGGAAAGACATGTGGTGCTGTTCGCCGTGTTCATTGGAAGTGTTGAACCGGGCGAGTCGGATAGCGGCGCAGGCCATGTAGACGGCGCCGATCGCCCAGACGAATCGCGAGATCATGAACGGCGCCTCGCTGACCTGCTCTTTAAATAGAGCCAGCGCGATCATCGCCGGGGCGGCGCCGAAACTGATAACGTCGGCCAGGCTGTCGAGCTGCCCGCCGAAATCGGTGGTGTGCCGCGTCCACCGCGCCAGCCGGCCGTCGAGGGCGTCGAAGATCATCGCCAGCAGGATGAGATAGCTCGCCGCCAAAAAGCGGTGCTTGGCCATCAGTTGTGCGACCGGGTCGCCGCCGCTGGTGACCGGATCCATCAGTACGACGTACATGGCGGCAAACCCGCAGATCGCGTTGCCGAGCGTCGCCAGGCTTGGCAGGAAGTAAACCGACCGGATATACGCGCGCCTGCTTCGGCGGCGAATTCGCAGTCGGCGGCGGGCACGGAATTGTTCGAGTGTTTCCGGCATGGGGGAGCGCAGCACTGAGCGCTGAGTGACGAGGACTGAGTGAACCGCGTTTTCCTCAGTACTCACAGTCCTTGTCACTCAGTCCTTTCCTCATTTCCAGTCTACCCGCTTGGCCTCGCCCCACAGGGATTCAAGGTCATAAAAATGACGGGATTCGTCGGAGAAAATATGGACGACGACGTCGACGAAGTCGAGCAGGATCCAGTGTTCGTCGACGGACCGGCTGATGGGGCGCTCGCCCGTGGTTTCGCGGGCGGCCTCCTCGACGGCATCGGCGACGGCGCGCATCTGGCGGTCGCTGGTGCCGGTGCCGATGACGAAATAATCCGTCACGGGCGAGAGCCCGCGCACGTCCAGCACCACCACATTGGAGCAGCGCGTGTCCGCGGCCACCTTGGCAGCGTTAATCGCGGACTGGCGGGCGTCGGTTTTCACAGACTTACGGGTCGCGGTTGCGATACATCACCTCCGAATAAGCCTCGGAAGTGTACTCATGAACCGGCCGGTGTGAATAGAGGCGATGCCTTGAACGCGTCGGGGTACAACGCCGGATACCACTGGTAGAGAATGAAATAGATCAAAACCCCGGTGATCGATACGTAAACCCAGACCGGCCAAGTGTATTTGACGACCTTCACGTGGGCCGGCCACTTCCGCATGGCAGCAAAAATAACGGCGGCGATGATGCCCGGAAGCATCACGATCGCGAGGATGACGTGCGGGATGAGCACGATGAGATAAAACGTGCGAAACCATCCCGCCGGGATGCCGGTAGAGATTTCGCCGTAGGCATACTTGCTGTAGAGATAGCACGCCAGAAAGACGGCGCTGCTGATCAGCGCAATCGTCATCGTCACGCCGTGGGCGGTGAGCTTGCGTTGGCGAACGAAAACGTACGCCAGGATGAGCAGCACGGTGCTGAGGGCATTCAGCCCGGAATTGACGGCCGCGAAGAGTTCCTTGCCTTCCAAGTCGGTGCTCCCGTTCACATTGTTTCAACCGAGATTCGAACTCATCCCTCTGCCGCCAGAACCGGGGCGTCGAGCTTTAGCTGTCGGATCGAGTCTTCGTCATCGTGCCTGTAAATGCCGCGGACCTGTCCCTTCTTGTCGATCAGCAGGAACTGCGTGCTGTGGGTGATGTCGTTGGTCTGCGGATCTCGCCGGTCGAAATCGAGTTTCAACCCGCGGGCAAGGTTGTATGCGTCTTCCCACTTGCCGGTGAGGAAGAACCACCGCTTGGGATCGGCGTTGCGATTTTCGGCGTACTGGCGAAGGACGTCGACCGTATCAAGCTCGGGATCGCAGCTGATGGAAACCAGGAGCAGGTTAGGATCGTTGACGGCGGCCTGAATTTCCTTGAGTCGCTCGGTCATCATGGGGCAGGGGCCGCCGCAGGTGCTGAAGAAGAGCGTGGCGATCCACGTCTTGCCCGCCACCTGTTCGTTGCCGAACGGCTGGCCGTGCTGGTTGGTGAGGGAGAAGGTCGGAACGTCCCAGAGCTTTTCGAGGCGCGGTTCCTCCGGCTCGGCATTGCCGCAGCCGGTGAGCGTTGCCATGACGATCAAGAGGGGGATTCCAAATCGCATAATAAGTAAGTAGCACGGGCGTCTCGCCCGTGTTCCTTCTATTGGACAATATCGATCACGGGCGAGACGCCCGCGCTACTGGGAATCGGCCTTCGTTCTACGCTTAGCGACGACGATCGCCAGTCCGAGCATCAATGCCATGAACAAGGCCGTCAGCACGACCGACATCCTGTCGATCGTCACCGGCGACGCCAGCGCGCCGCGGAGGGATGTTAGCGCATAGTGCAGCGGGTTGGCGAGCATCAGCACCTTCAAAGCCTGCGGCGTATCGTCGCGGAGCGGGAAGAGCGCTCCCGACAAAAACCACATCGGCATCAGGAATAAGTTCATGATCGCATGAAAGCCCTGCGTCGAACTCATCCGCCATGCGATGCACAGCCCCAGCCCGGTGAGCGCCAGCGATACGACGAACATTAACACGAGCGTGACCAGAAACGACCCAAGCGCGAACGTGCTGACGCCCGTCAGCCAGCCGAGGATGAGGAACAACATCGCCTGCCCCGTCGCCAGGATCGCACCGCCGATGATTTTGCCCAGCACGATGGCGGTTCGGCCGACCGGCGCGACCAGCACGCCCTGCAGAAATCCCTCTCGACGATCTTCAATGATGGAAATCGTTGAAAAGATGGCGGTGAACAGCAGGATCATCAGGATCGTGCCGGGGAAGAAATAGCCGAGGTACCCCTCATTCCCACCGTCCGGCCCCGCAAAGCTGCGACCCATCCCGCCGCCGATGAGCAGCCAGAAGACGATGGGGGTGGCGAACGCGCCGATCACACGGTTGCGTTGGCGCAGGAAACGGACCAGTTCGCGCCGAGTGAGGGAGATCGTGGGCAATAGCAGGGTTTGCGGCATTTGAAGCGGAGATATTAGCCGCAGATGGCCGCAGATAAACGCGGGTAACTCAGAAAGAATTGAGCAAGACGCCCGGTCGCGCAGCCATATCTATTACTAAATCCTAGCTAATCCACCGCCTCTGGCGGTGAGAATTCATCAGGCTCTGCCGTTCCAGCGTGGTTGGTGATACGATCGAGCCTTTTCAGTCACAGCCGCTCAACACATATTGAATGAATCTAACTTGCTGTCCTTACAGTTTTTATAAAAATCGGGGCGACATGATTTGAACATGCGACCTCCTGGACCCAAACCAGGCGCTCTAGCCAAGCTGAGCTACGCCCCGTGAAGCGGTTTGATAATGTAACACGGCAAGCCGATTGCGACAAAGGGGAGATCAGGCGTAGCTGCTCATCGGGGCGCAGGTGCAGACCAGGTTGCGGTCGCCGTAGACGTTGTCGACGCGGGCGACGGGGGGCCAGAACTTGAACTGGCTCAGCCATGGCGCGGGGTAGGCGGCGAGCTTGCGCGGGTATTGATGATTCCACTCGTCGCTTGACACGGCGGCGGCGGTGTGTGGGGCATTTTTCAGGGGGTTATCGAGCTTGTCGAGCTTGCCGGATTCGATGTCGGCGATCTCCTGGCGGATGAGGATCAGGGCGTCGGCGAGGCGGTCGAGCTCGGCCTTGGATTCGCTCTCCGTCGGCTCGATCATCAGCGTGCCGGGCACCGGCCAGCTCATCGTGGGGGCGTGGAAGCCGAAGTCCATCAGGCGCTTGGCGATGTCCTCCACCTTGACGCCGGCGGACCGCTCGAAGGCGCGGCAATCGACGATGAACTCGTGCGCGCACGTGCCGTTCTTGCCGCGATAGAGGATCGGGTAGTGCGGCTCGAGGCGCTTGGCCATGTAGTTGGCGTTCAGGATCGCGAACTCGGTGGCACGCCGGAGGCCCGCGGACCCCATCATCGCGATGTAGGCGTAGCTGATGGGAAGGATAGAGGCGCTGCCGTAGGGAGCGGCGCTGACCCAGCCAGACGTTGCCAGTTGCGAGTTGCCAGTTGCGAGGCTCTTCTCGCAACTCGCATCCGGCAACTCGCAACTGGGGATAAACGGCGCCAGGTGCGCAGCCATGCAGATCGGCCCCACGCCGGGGCCACCGCCGCCGTGGGGGATGCAGAAGGTCTGGTGGAGGTTGAGGTGGCAGACGTCGGCGCCG
>JBBCIV010000312.1:0-4369 GCA_037189665.1 Phycisphaerae bacterium
ACCCTTTCACGACACGCTCGTCACGCAACATCCGTTCGAAGGATACAAATGATCGATCTCTCCATCATCCTCCCCACCTGTAATCGCGCCGGCCTGCTATCCCGCTGCATTGAGAGCATCGCCGGCACCGTGAAGTGCAACTGGGAGTTGATCGTCATCGACGGCGCGAGCAGGGATGATACGTGGGACCTGCTGGTGCGGCGCCAGCGTGAGTTGGGCGGACGGATGAGGGTGATCCGTGAGGAGGAGCGTCGCGGGTTCGTCAAGGCGATGAACCAGGGTTTCCTCCACGCCCGCGGCCGAAACATGATGTGGATCAACGACGACGCCCGACCATTGCCCGGGGCGCTCGATGAGGCCGTCCGGCAGATCGACCGCGCGCCGGCGGACGTCGGGTTCCTGGCGATGTTCCACCGTTGGCATTCGCCGCGAAACGTCGCGTATCAGACCACCGTCGCCGGCCAGCAATACAGCCTCTGCCACATCCGCGGCACCCTATACGCCAACTTTCCCATCGGCCGGCGCGAACTGTACGACCGGCTGGGCTACTTCGACGAACGCTACGCCTTCTGTGCCGCCGACCCGGACCTGTCGCTCAAGGCGTGGCTCAACGGTTATCGCGTCGAGCCCGCCTGGGGCGTCTGCCTCGATCACGACGAACACCAGGACGACCGCCGGACGGAAGACCTGCCCCGCATGACCGCCGACAACGAGCGGTTGTTCGCCAAGTGGAACCTGCCGCCTCGCAATCCGCTGAAAAACGACTTTGATCCGGCCTTTCCCTGCACGCTGCGCGGGATGAACGAAGGGCTCCGCGAGGCGGCGTGAGGATGTGTCATGCTCCAGAAGTTTCCCCAGGTCAGCTTCATCATTTCCACCCGCAACCGCTGCGAGGTGCTGCTGAACACGCTCGCGCAGGTCGAGCGTTGCGGCCTCGAGCGCCCCGATTTCGACGTCCACGTCGTCGATAACGCCTCCACCGACGACACCTCCGCCCGCGTGCGCGACGCGTTTCCGAAGGTAAAGCTCATCACGCTGGAGAAGAACAAAGGTTCGGTCGCCAAGAATGAAGCCCTCGAGCGCGCGCTCGGCCGATACATCGTGTTTCTCGATGACGATTCGTATCCGCTGCCCGGCGCGGTCCAGCGCATGATGCGGCACTTCGAGGCGGACGGAAAACTCGGCGCCGCCACTTTCACCGTGACCCTTCCCAACGGCCAGCGCGAGTGCTCGGCCTACCCCGACGTCTTCATCGGCTGTGGCGTCGGCATTCGCCGGCGCGCCCTCCGCGCGGTCGGCGGGCTGCCGGACGACTTTTTCATGCAGGCGGAAGAATACGACCTCTCGCTGCGCCTGCTCGACGCGGGCTACGCCGTCCGCGCGTTCGACGACCTCCACGTCGCCCACCTGAAGACGCCGCAGGCGCGCGTTTCCGCTCGCACGATGCGGCTGGACGTCCGTAATAACCTGTTCCTGATCGCCCGCCGCTTTCCGGCGAAGTGGGCGTGGCCGATGGGGTGGGACTGGATGAAGCGGTATTGGTGGATCGCGTCGTCGAAAGGCGCGGCCGGGGCGTTTCTGTATGGCGTGATCGACTTCTCGCTCCACACCCTCACCGGCGGCCTGAAACGCGAACCGGTCTCCGACGAGGCCTTCGAACGCTTCGCCAAGATTGCCGACATCCGCGACCGACTCGCCCGTCTTATTCCTTCCCCTCCGGGGGAGGTTAAGAGGACGCCTGGCGCGGTCGAATTGCCTTCGAGTTCCGAAGGCCCCCACCTGACCTCCCCCAGAGGGGGAGGAAAAAAGGCGCGCGTGCTGCTAGTGGACTGCGGCAAGAACATCCACGCTTACTGGCGTGCCTGCCACGACTTAGGGATCGAGATCGTCGCCATCGCCGATCGCAACCTGCATCATCCGAGCAGGCGATATCGGGGCATTCGGATCGTTGACGACGCAACAGGACGATCGCTGCGCTACGACGCCGTGGTCGTCTCCAACCTGTCGCCGGTTCACGCGGCGGCGCGTCGGGACCAGTGGCGGTTAGCGCAGGATCGTCCTGTGATCGATCTCTTCGAAATCGGCGAGCCGCCGTCGCTTAGCGACGCGCGCCCGGCTGCGTCGGGATTTCACCGAACTGCTGTTCGTACCGCTTGATCAGCTGCAACAACGAGCCGGCCAGACGCTTGGCGTTGGGATAGCTCAGGATCACGCGATCGGTCAGCTTGAACAGCACCTGCGGCTGCTGCCCAGGCTGGGCCGGACGCGGGAGGTTGAAGCCGAAGTCCAGCACCACTTCTTCGGCGGTCTGGTTGATGAAGTAGCCGTTGCTGTAGCACGTGCGCAGCTCGCGGTCGTCGACCACGAGTTGAACGTTCTGCTGCTCGCCGGCCGGGGGGGTGACTTGTTGTTCGTCCGCCATGAGGAAAATCCTTTCTTGTTGACCCTTTATCGAAAAACGGACGAGCATTGTGGACGAAGTTGATCGTTCTGGCAACGCCTCAAAGCCGTCCTGATAACGCGATCCGAACAATTCTACAGAGAGCCGCTGGTGGCAATCGTGAAAGCGTTGAAAGCCGCGTGCATCACCACCGCCGCGATGAGGTTGCGCGACAGCTCATAGCACAGGCCGATCCCCAGCGACAGCACGAAGATCGCCGGCACGGTCCAATCTGGATGCACGATCGCGAAGGCAAAGCTCGCGAGGAAAATCGCGACGACCGGCGACCCGCTGATGCGGCGCAAACTCGTTTGAAGCAGCCCGCGGAACAGCAATTCCTCGAAGATCGGCGTCGCGATCACCGCCGCCACAATGATGGCGACGCGAACCAAGGTGGCGCCGGCCTTTTCGAGTTCACTCAGAAGGGTATGCTTGTCCTCGTGCTTGTAATCGAGCCACTCCCAGAGTCGGAGCGAGCCTTCGAGCGTCCACCATACCACCGGAATGGCGATGGTGATGCCCAGCAGCCCCCACAGCACGCCGGACGCCACCCGCCCGCCATCGAGGCCGATCGCCTCCCTCGCCGCCCTGCCCCGAAGCAGGATCAGCCCCACCGCCGCTGGGATGGTCGGGGCGATCAGCGCCAGGAGCGCGGTCTGCTCGGTTGATAACTTCGTCACCCCCGCCTTCTGGGCCAGCCCGTTCCAGAGCGCAATGACGCTGAACCACAGCACGAACAGCCCCATCCCCACCGGCACCAGGAACATGCTGATCCCGGCCGATTCCGGCTCCCGGATCGCCAGCGCGTGCCGCCGCCCAGCGAAGGTAAACTGCATCAGCAGTAGGGAAATCCCGGTCCAGATGAGCCAGACGGGGAGCAAAAGGTTATCCGGCGAAGCGAGCGATCCGATTGACAAGCCTTCCTCAGGTTCTAGAGTTCGCCATCTTAGTGATTTTTTGAATGCAGACGATCCTCGACAAAATCATCGCCACGAAGAAATTCGAAGTCGCCGAACGGTCGATCCAGACCCCGCCCGACAAGCTGCGCGAGCTGATCGCCGCCCAGGGACCGCCGCGAAACTTCTTTCAGGCGGTGTCGAAGGAGCCGAAAGCCAAGCCGGTGAACGTCATCGCCGAGGTGAAGAAGGCGTCGCCCAGCGCCGGCGTCATCCGCGACGACTTCGACCCCGTCGCGATCGCGAAGATCTACCAGGAAAACGGCGCCGACGCCCTGAGCGTGCTGACCGACGAGAAATACTTCCTCGGCTCCCTCGACTACCTCCGCCAGGTACGGGCGGCCGTCGACCTGCCGGTGTTGCGGAAGGACTTCATCATCGACTCGTACCAGGTCCTCGAGGCCCGCGCCGCCGGCGCGGACGCGATCCTGCTCATCGCCGAGTGTCTGCCGACCAACACGATGATCGACCTGCAGATCCTCGCGACCGAGCTGCGCATGACCGTGCTGATCGAGGTACACGACATGGAAAACCTCATCCGCGTGCGCGATACGGTGATCGGCTTTCCGCATAAGTCGTACTCGCTGCTGGGCATCAATAACCGCGACCTGCGGACGTTCAAGACCGACCTGGGCAACACGCTGCGCATGCTGGAACTGGTGGAAGACCCCAGCGTGCTGGTAAGCGAGAGCGGCATCCACACCCGCGAACACGTCGACAAGCTCGCCGCCGGCGGCGTGCGATCCGTCCTCGTCGGCGAATCCCTGATGCGCTCGGCGGACATCGGCGGGAAGATGCGCGAGATGTTTGGCTGAGGTATTGATGATCGCCGAGACGCCAAGGGGCCAAGAAGAAAAAGCGAACGGATTTTCCCATATGCGTTCTCGCACGCGCGATCACGCCGACACGCTTTTTTTGCGCTGAAGTAAAAAACGAGCGAGTTCGTTCTTTTTTTCTCTGCTCCTCGTGCCTC
>JBBCIV010000313.1:0-18883 GCA_037189665.1 Phycisphaerae bacterium
CCCCCCGGCGTTGGCGGCGGTGACGTCGCTGTACGCCTGGCCGTTCAGCCCGAAGTCGTACGCCTCGGCCTCGATCACCCCCGGCACCGCCCAGTTCGTCCCCCCGTACGCCGCCTGGGTGTCGTTCGCCGGCGTCGTGATAATTCAGGCCGGTAGCACCATCTGGCGTGCAAATGAAACGATGGTTGGGGCATTCACCATTGCAGGCGAACCGAACGCCACAGTTGCGGCAACACTGGGGAAGCGTGTCGGCTTTGTTGTTGCCGAACTGCATCTGTTGTACAGATGTCACCATCTCACCCAGTGATTGGTTCATCAGGTTGCCAAGCTTATAGCGTGGGTAGACGAAATGGTCGTACGAATAAATGTCGCCGTTGTGTTCCAACGCCATGGCGCAGCCGCACCTTTCGGTGAACAGGCATAAGGGGGGAACCTCGGCCGGCCCAGATACTCAGCGCGACGTCGAACAACTGCACAAATGTTCTGCCGACATCACGCCGACCCCATTCATCAAAAATGCTACACAGGAATCGCCCGTAGTCCTGCGCGCGAACGTTCTAGTCGGTGACGGGTTCGTCCTTCCCGCCTGGCGAATCTGGTATGGGTGGTTCAGCAAAGTCTAAATCGTTTACTGTTACGCGGGCCGGCGATGGTTTGCGTTCCACCATCGCGATGAACTGCATGAACTCGGAGCCAATCTCGCGCAGAAAGCGGTAGACGTTCAAAGGCTTCTTAGAATCGGCGCGATTCACGACCGTTAATGTGTTGAATTCGACGCCGTGCTTTTCAGCAGGCTCAGTCGGGTCACCACTGTGTCGAACGTCGGTTTCTGTTGCTTATTCACACACGATAGGTGTCGTGCAGTGATTGTGGGCCACCAATGGACAATCCGACAAGAAACCTGCTTTTGGCAAAGAACGAAACCCATTCGTTGTCGGTCAGCACGCCATTGGTCTGAAAAGCGTTATGAATGCGCTTGCCGTTGACGTGCTTTTTCTGCAATTCGGCAACTCTGCGGAAATAGTCGACACCGGGAAGCGTCGGCACCACCTTGCCATGCGAATGAAATGTCTGGAACGCTCTGATGTTCGATGTACTGCCTGATGTAGGACTCAAGGACATCATCCGGCATTTTCCATCGCTCGCCGGTGGGATAGAGGCGTTCTTTTTTAAGATAGAAGCAATATTTGCAAGTTGCAGATCGGCCCGGTCGGCTTGGACATGACATGAAATGCCATCGCACAAACGGCCCGAGTCATGCTCGGCACCTGCTTTCAGCCGGTTTTCATGGATCCCTTGCATGGCCATTCTTCATACTGGAGCGCCCGCTGCCAAGGTTATTCACGCGATAAAATTATGCGGGATGCCCATGAAGCCACTTTCTGATTGATATCAGCGTAGAGCTGTTCGCTTGCACGCCCGAGGTTAAAAAAACCGTGTGTCTGATCAGGATAAACATGCAAATCGATCTGTGTGCCGGTTGCGCGAACAGCATTGGTAAACGTTTCGACTTCCGATAGTAGAACGATTTCGTCATTCTGCCCGTGCAGGACGGTCATGGGTGGTAGTGCCGGTGTTAGGCGGCGCATAGGGTTTAATTGCGGGAGGTATTTGAAATCTTCGCTGAACCGAGGGGAATCGGTGGAAACGACGGGGTTGAACAACAGTAACTGTGCCGGAATCGGTCGCAACGTGCGATGCGATTCGACCGCCACCATGATCGCCAGATGCCCGCCAGCCGACCCACCCGAACAACAGCATCGTCTTGGGTCGATCGCGAAACGCGCCGCCTGCGAGTGAAGCCAATCCCAGGCCGCCAGCGCGTCATCAACGCAATCCTGTACGGACGATGCGGTTTTTCCCAACAGGCGATATTGCACCAGGCCGGTAAACCAGCCCATCTCGGTGAGTTGCTGGGCGAATGGTTTGAACTGTTCGGGCACGCCGTTGCGCCAACCACCACCGTGGAAGAACATCACCGCCGGTCGACCGGCTGCGTGGGATGGTAGCTCGTCGGAAACATTGACGTGAATCGTCAGTTCCAATCCTTGGCGGGTGACATAGGATTCGACACGATTCATCGCTCAGGTCCGCCGATCCGCGGTGTGGGGCACTACGTCGCAAGTCTGCTGATACCAGTCGAGCAACCGCGAACGTAATTCGCCAAGCACCGCCGCGTAAGTGTTGTCGTCGATGTGGTTCGCCTGTTCGTGCGGATCGATCTGCAAATCGTAAAGTTCGTCATTCTCGTACAGCCGACGAACGTATTTGTACCGGTGCGTGCGCACCATCACCGCTTTGCTGTGTTCTGGGATGCGTTGTTGCAGCCCAACCCGGGGCCAGTAAGGGGATGATTGGTCGTACTGGATGTTGCTTTGACCCTCCGACGCGTGCATCTCATTTTCAAGGCGGCCACCTTCGCAGAAGACTGCGTCGCGGTGGGTGTCGGACGAACTTTCCAGAATCGGTCGAAGCGACCGCCCGAAGTGGGTGTAAGCAGGCGTAATGCCGCAATAGTCGTACACCGTTGCGGGCATGTCGATCAGTTCGACCAGCGCTTCGCTGATGCGCCCCTTTGCGCCGCCAGGCGGTTTGATAAAAAATGGCACACGTGTAAGACAGTCCTCGAACGTGTTCTGGGTCTTTTCAACCAAACCGTAATCACCGGTGAAATCGCCGTGGTCGGAGAAGAAGAAGACCGCGGCGTTGTCGTAACGGCCACTGTCGCGCAAGGCTTGTAAAATGACGCCAAACTGGGCGTCGGCTCGCGCGCACATCCCGTAATAAGTGGCGCGCAGTTCGTCCCATTGCGCTTCGGTGTAATGCTGAAGTGCCTGTCGTTCGTGAATGCCTCGCAGCAACGATGGTTTGCCAGCCCAGCCGGCAGGTGCGGGCACCCGCGGCGGAAGTTTGGACCGGTCGACCTGCGAATAGTACGGCTCTTCCACACCATAGGGTGGGTGCGGATGATTCAGCGGCAGATAAACGCACAGCGGTTTATCACGCGGGGCAGTACGAATGTGATCTGCGGCGGCCAAGACCTGCGCCCAGTCACCGTCATAGTACACGTCCGTTTCGACACTGATCGGCAATGTGGGCGTAAGCCGCCCAACATACATCGCGTAGTAGTCCGGCGAATGAGTTTCCCATTGCCGGCGATGCAGCTCATGAACGCCAGGCTCCGTCTTTTCTCGTGGCGTGTGTTTAACGTTGCAGTAGGCATCGAAGCCGTTCTGCGCTGGCACCAGATCGTTCTTACCACCCCACCAGACGTGGTAGCCGTCGTCCTTCAACACCTTGAGCAGACACGGGTCGGTCGGCTGAAGCATGTGGAACAGACTGCGGTGGCCGCGCACGTGCGGATACCATCCGGTCATGAAACTGCACCGGCTGGGCGTGCAGACCGAGTTCTGGCAAAACGCCGACCGGAAGCTGACGAAATCGCGCGCCGCGGCATCATCGAGCGTCGGCGTGACCGCGGCGGGGTTGCCCATGTGTCCCAGCACATCGCCACGCCATTGATCGGGGTTGAACAGAATGATGTCAGGACGAGACGGCATGGTTCAGGAAAGTGAAAGGGCATTCCGGCGGAAGCCTGAGCAACCGGGCAATCTGCACAATTCGAACATGGCTCGGTTCTGGAGATGGATCGGTCGCCCAGGCCCCGCCGGAACGGCGCGTTCAGCGAAGCAGGATGCCCGGTCAGCGACGCCGCCGCAAGAACAGTGTTCCCAACATCGCCGTCAACCCGAGCGAAGCGGGTTCGGGGACAGGCGTTCCGGAGATGGTGACGTTGTCCAGACGGCTATATGCACCGCCACCGATGACTCCATTATTAACTGCGATCAACGATGACTGCGACAACCTGAAGTAAATGCTCGAATCGTTATTCAGAGACGTAATCGAACTCAGGTCAAAGCTAAAATGGAATCGATCCTGGACGCCGGCGCCAGTCTCCCAGGGCAATGCAGCGCCGCTCTGGGCAGCACTCGGTGCGGAATAGCTTGCAAAGGTCGTGTAAGTGACGTTGTCTGTGCTGTACTGGAATACGAAGTCGCGCGGTCCCGTAGGTTGGCTGCCATGATCGAAGGAAACCTGGATTCCCTCGTAGTTGGATGCGTCCGTTGAAAACTGGAAATAGTTCCGATAGTTGCCGTTTTCATCCATCAACGCAGCAGAACTACCGGTTTCCCACCGCGTGCCTTGGAACGATCGCAGGGAGCCGTTGCCTTCTGGAAGTGACCATCCGCTACCGGCATTGGTATGCACCCCGAACAGGCTGCCGGTGCCCGTTTCCGGGGAATACGTCGGACTGACAGCGACATTGTTGGCGGTTGCGGTCGCGGACTCGAACGTCCACTGAGAAATAGTCGCCGCATCGGACTGACCGGGCATCGCCATGACGACGCCGGCGGCGAGCGCTAAAGGGGTAAGGGGCGAAACCTGGAACGATTTACGGAACATTTTATCCTCCTCTGAAGGGAAAAAAGGGTTGCTTTTGTGAGCCCCGTTCTTCATACAACTTATTGGCCATCTGGCGCGAGGTGTCGATCATTTCCGGCTGCGCCGACGCGCGAGCATCAGCCCACCGGCGACCATTGCCAACCCGAGCGAAGCCGGTTCGGGAACCGAGGTGGTCGTAAGGGTGATGTTATCGAAATAAGCCACGCCGGTGTTGCCCTGGGCGGCGTTATCGAAGCGAACGCTGATCCGATCGAACGAGTACGTGGCCGGTGTGGTCGAAGTCGTCACCGTCGCACTGCCGCCAACGATGAAACTTCCCGCGGCAGTAAGTTCCAGGGCGTTGTTCTCCAGGCGGGTGATCGTCAACGATATTTGCTGCACACCGTCACTGGGATTGGTCGTCTCGAAACGGGTAGCATTCCCACCTTCGACACCGTTTTCGTTGGCGCCGCCTTCCAATGTCTTGTAGCGGAAGATCTCTCCGCCGATAGTACTGGCACCGCCGGGGATGAAGCTGAACGCATAACCAGCCAGCGGCGCGGTAAAACTTTCCAAGCCGAACCGAACACCTCGCTGACCGGTATAGGTCGAGTCAAAACGATAGCTGGCGGCCAGCGTCACGGAATCACCGGCATTGGCGAGCGTTACGGTGGGCATAGCGCCGATGAGTCGGGTATTCCCCGAAACGCCGAAACGCAGCGTGTTTCCATCGATCGCCGAGGCGTCACCGGCACCGACGACCGAGATGGCTCCAGAACTATTATAAGCCGACCATGTGGTGTCGGTTTCGGTGGCGTCGGTTCCGTTGGCGATGGACCCGTCATTGAATTTATCATCTACTAAAACCGCGCCCGACGAGGCAGTCGTAAGTGCCGCGACAATGGCGACGGCAGTGAGTGCAAAACGATTCATTCTTCCTCCAATAAAATGAGATGAGCCATGAGAGCAATCAACTCGTCTACCGCGATTTACCCTCTGTCTTCACCGTGGAACGTAAGTCATACAGTTTGTTTGCCAGATCGCGCGAGGCGTCGATCATTTCCTGGTACGGGCGATCGGTAATGCTCAGGAAGCCGATGTTGTGGTTTTCGCCGTCCTGAGTTCGGCCGGTCGTCGGCTGGTCGTACAACTGGAACCAGTGGGCCCCCACCAGCAGCGGGTTGCGAGCGGCACCGGCCATGTAGCGGGCGAACTTGACGGCGCGGTCGGCGGCATCAGTGGCGGGAATGAGTCCGCTGCCGAAGACGCCGCGATCGGTCGCGCCGAAGTGGAACTCGCCAATCATGATCGGCTTGTCGATCTCGACCGGCGGGCGCCAGTTGGCGACGGTGTCGCGGTAGAGGTTGAACGACACCACGTCGCAATACTCCGCCGCCACGCGGACGACGATCGTGTTGTATTCGGCAAAGCGGCAACCCAGATACAGCTTGTTTGGCGCGATCTCCTTCAGGATGTCTCTGACCTGTGAGAAGTAGCTGTGCGCCGCCTTCTCGGTGAAGGCCTCAAAGTCGGCCTTGGTGCCCGGTCCACGCGGGATTTGCCTGGCGTCGGCGAGCTTCGTGTTCAGCAGCGCGTCCCACGATTCAAACTGCGCGTTCCAGGCGGTGTTGAGCTTGGAGATCTCCGAGTATTTCGCCTTGAGGTCCTCGACGAAAACGACCTTCGCGGGAGAGGTGGCATCGCCGAGCAGCGTCGTCTCGGCGATCGACTCGGTGGTGCCCCACATGATCTCGTTGTCCACGAAGTAACCGATGCAGTTGGGATCATCGACGGTTCCCTTGATCATGACCCCCGCGCGGCGGCGAATGACCTCGGCGAACTTCGGCGCAAACGGGTCGGGAATGCGCTTGGCCACGCCTTGGCGCCACGGCAGTTTCGGACCGTCGTTGAATACCCAGTGCGTGTAAGGAATACTGCTTGTGGGAAGGAGCTTGGGATCGCTCCAGCAGCCGAGGGTGTTGAAGCCCCAGTTCAGCATGCGCTTCGAGATCAACCCACGCCAGGCTTCTTCATAATTCGGGCCGAACTTACGCATGAGATTGGTCGTCATGAAGGGGAAGGCCCGGATGGATTCACCTTTGAAATCGCCTCGCTTGTTGTTTTCCTTAGCCTCGGTGACGAGGTTCGCGTATTCGGGCTTGTTCCAGAGTTCGTCCTGAAACCAGCCCTCGCGCTGATCGATCGGCGTCGTGCCACCGAACTGCACGACATCGATACCCATCGAAAAGAACAGCTTGCCTTCGGGATCGACCAAGTACCACTTGCCGTCGTGCTTGGTGGTGGTGAAGTGCCCGGTGGCTTTCATTTGAGGTCCGGTCGCCCAGCCGCCGAACTTGTTCCAATTCTCTGGACGCGGAAAATCGTGGATGGATTTTTCCTCGGCGGCCAGATCCCGCTTCAGATCGTCGTCAGACTTGGTCTTGCCAGGCCAGTCGGCGTGGACGTATTGCCCGTAAGTGTCCACGAACGGGAAAAACGGCTCGGGGACGGTCATGCTCGCGGGATCGAACGACCCGGCAGCGCGAAGGTTGTCGATGGTGAAGGTGTAACTGCGATCGGGCTTGTTCAGAAAGATGTTGACTTCGACGACTTTGGAGACGTCGATCGAACCGCCCATTGTACCGCGTTTGCCCCAGGGCGTGCGGTCCATCCCGATGAGCTTTTCGTCGAGGTTGTCCGGGGCCGGGCGTTGAAGGCGAACGACGAGCGTGCCGGTTTCACCGGGATCGAGCGTGACGCTGCCGGTGTTATTCCCTTTCTGACCGGTCGCGCCTTCATTGTCTACGCGCATCCCAAACTTCACTGAATCGGCGCTGGTATTGGTGATGTCCAACTCCACCTGCGTGTATTTCGACAGGTCCCACACCCCCGTGCGCGGTTTGACGCGCACGTTGGGATACGGCGCCCGAGTGCCGCTGGTGATTGCCAGCGCCTTGCCTCCGCCCTGATCGACGATCTGCACCGTGCTGTCGAGCGACTGATAGAGGCCATTGAGGTCGCCGTCAAAGTCCTGCATGACCAGCGCCTCGTCGGCAGATGCGATGCCCGCGAAGGCAACCACGGCGGCGAGAGTGGGACCGGCTATATTTTTGGAGCGAAAACAATTCATTGTGTATCCAGCAAAACGATATCGATGAGGTACAACACGGCCGCTTTCCACCGCGATCCGCGGCGGCCTACGGATAACGTAATGATCGAGCGCTAGTCCAGGATGGTATTTCGCTCCGTTCGGACATTCTTCATTCGAATCTCGCCCATGCGCATGGTTTCGACGTGGCCATCCAGGAACAACACGTTGGCGGACGTGTTCCTATTGTGGCGCCATCGAACATACCCGTTGGTCGTGCCGGCGGCGTTTTCAAAGTTCGGAGAGTTGCTTCCCACAATTGGGTTGTCGTTGGTAGGGTTGGAACTCACATAAGCGCCGGCGGTCGTGCCGACCGGCGCGACCACGCCGGTATTAAGACGCTCGCCCGCGCGAGCGTAGACCGTATCAATGCCGGTCAGGTTCTGCACGCCGTCCACCGCCAGCATGACTTCGGTGGAACGACGGGTCATGGTCGGCTTGTAAGTTTGCGCCGGCTTCGGCACCCCGAGGTAAATCATGACGCGCCCGGGAGCGGAATAGTGCCAGATGCCCGCGTCGATCTTCACACTTGGGCAACGAAAAATGGGCAAGCAAGAAGAGACGGCTGGATCATTCGGTGCTTTTCCGACAAGGTAACCACTCAAAAACTGCGGCCAAGCTCCTCTGGAAGCGCCAGGATTTTCCAGGTAATACGTCCCCGTTGCCCCCGAAGGGGGCAGGCGCCCATTATTGGCCGCGACATACCCCGTTGCGGCCAAACCGATCTGACGCAGGTTCGCCGCACAACGGAGGGTCCGCGCGGACTCCCTCGCCTTATTCAACGCCGGCAGCAGTACTGAAATTAGAATGGCGATGATGCCGATCACCACCAGCAGTTCGACAAGCGTAAAGGCCGAGCGACGGCGCGACGTGGCCAGTTGACGGGCAGAAGTCATCGTAATCCTCCGCGGCAGTTTGAGAAGCTCCAACCTTCAATTTCGTTCCTCAGCGTGGCTGAAGCGGGCCAACAGTTAAGCAAACGATTCGCTCGTATTATCGCCACGACATCGACCGGTCGTTCCACGAACGACCAGTCTTGGCTCGAACCAATAACGGTCACGCAACGACGGGCCTTCGGCCAGTCCCATGTGTTCGAGGCTTCGACGGATCAACATGCGAGTTGCCTGGGCGCCGATGTCGACCAGTGGATGTTCGATGGACGTCAGGCCAGGCCAGACGATCTGGCACGAATATGAATTATCGACCCCGATCAGGCTGAGGTCGTCGGGCAGGCGGATGCCTCGCTGGTTGAATCGCTGCATTGCCATGACGGCGATGGAATCCCCGAACGCGACGTATGCGGTCGGCCTTGGACCGGGCAACGCCATCGCCTGATCGACCGCTTCCCAGGCCCATGACCGGGCGGGGGAAGAGGCGCTTGGGGGGTCTGAACTTTGTCGAGGGCAGATCATCCACGCCGGATCGAGTGAAAGGCCGATGTCCTCCAGTGCGGCGCGGAAACCGGCGCGGCGGGCAAGGTCGTCAGGGACGGGGCCGACGACACCGCCGCCGATGTATCCGATTCGACGATGCCCGAGTTCGACCAGGTGTTCGACCGCCAGGCGCATCGCGGCGGCGTTGTCGAAACTGGTCGCGCGCAGGGGAATCGGATCCGGTTCGTTATAGTCGGCGGCGACAATGTTGTCGCAGGCGTCGAGCAGCCGCCGAAGGTCGTCCGAACCGGACCGCGCGCGAACGACGATCAATCCATCGATCCGCTTACCCGCCACCTTCCGAACGCAATCCTCCGCGCTCCGGCCGCCGACAATGTTGAGGATCAACATGTCGTAACCGGCCTCCTGGCATCCCAACTCCACGCCGCGAAGGATGGCGCTTTCGTATTCCGCGCCGACGCTCGCCCACTGCATCGGGCTGATATAAACGCCCACCGTCTGAGGCGACCCGATCGCCAGGGTTCGGCTGGCATGATTGGGGACGTATCCGACCTCGCGCGCCACCTGCTCGACCCGCGCGCGGAGGGACTGACCGACTACGGTGTTCCCGCGCGATCCGTTCAGCACGGTGGATACAACCGCCTTGGAGCACCCGGATATCCGGGCGATCTCGGCCAGCGTGAACCTTTTTGCTACCGCACCGCTCATTTTGCTCACCCATCGCGCAGAAATGCCATTATCCCATTTTTCTCTGGAACTAACTGGTTCATTAAACTATAAGTCGCAATTGAGGTTCGTCAAGAAAAAAAATGAATCGGTTAATCACCAAATAATGTCGGAGTAATAGGAGTTAGACTCTTTGTTTGTCAATAACTTGCCATGCGCGATCCTCTAGACCGTCCTAACATCGTTTTGATTAACTGTGATGACCTTGGCTGGGGCGATCTGGCATGCACCGGCCATCCCCTGCATCAGACGCCGTATCTCGATCGCCTGGCACGCGAGGGAGCGCGTTTCACCAACTTCTATCAACCGTCTGCGGTGTGCAGTCCGTCACGAGGTGGGATGTTGACCGGGTGCTATCCGAGGCGGATCGGTTTCGACAACTTTGAAGGAAAACACGTTCTTTTTCCCGGCCAAAGAGTCGGTTTGGCGACAACCGAAATCACGTTTGCCAAACTACTTCAGTCGCAAGGTTACGCGACGCAGATGTTGGGCAAATGGCACTGCGGGGACCAGCCCGAATTCCTTCCCACGCGCCACGGCTTCGACGAGTACTTCGGCTTGCCGTACAGCAATGATATGGGCAGGCAGGGGCAGAAGTGGAACCCCCCGCCGCTTCCATTGCTCGACGGTGAAACCGTCATTGAGGCCCAGCCGGACCAGGCGTCGCTGACCCAGCGATACACCGAGCATGCGGTGCGATTCATGCGGCGACATCGTGGCGAACCGTTCATCGTCTACCTTGCGCACATGCACGTGCATCTACCGTTGTACGTTCCCGATCGATTCCTGCGGGATTCGGCCAACGGTCGCTACGGTGCATCCGTCGAATGTGTCGATTGGTCCACCGGTGTCATCCTCCACACGCTGCGCCAACTCGGCCTTGAACAAAACACGCTCGTGATGTTTACCAGCGACAACGGTTCCCGCTGCGATTTCGGCGCGAGCAATGGCCACCTGCGTGGCAAGAAGGGATCGACCTGGGAGGGTGGTGCGCGCGTGCCTTTGCTCGCACGCTGGCCGGGCGTCATTCCCGCGGGCGTCGTGCGAGACGACCTCACCACCGGCATGGATTTGCTGCCGACCTTCGCCGAACTCGCCGGCGCGAAGGTCCCCGACGATCGCGCGCTCGACGGCCAATCGCTCATGCCTTTGATGCGCGGCGGACCGATCTCGCCTGCGATGCGTCACTATCTTTACTACGGCATGTCGTCGATCGACGCCATTCGCGATGACCGTTGGAAACTGCACGTCGGCCGCCAGACATGGACGAGCAACGACCGGAATCTCTGCGAACTGTATGATCTTCAAAACGACCCAGGCGAGACGACCGACATCGCCAACCAGAACATGCCTATCGTCCGCGCATTGATGGCCCAACTCGACCGCTCACGCGACGACCTCGGTGACGCTGCCACCCATACCGCTGGCCGCAACCGTCGTCCGATTGGCCGTGTGGACGACCCGCGCCCGCTTACGACCTTTGATCCCGATTGCCCCTATTTCATGGCGACGTACGACCTCACCGACGCCGGCTAAACCCAGTCAAAATTGATGCGAATACTTGCTCTCACTATTGTTGCTCTTGGCCTGAACCTTTGTTCGACGATCGCCCGTGCCGACGATCATGACCGAATCGGCTTGCTGCTCAGCGGGCACTCGCTGACTGACGAACCGATCGGCCAGATGGTGCGCGATATCGCCGTCAGCAAAGGCCGGTCGGCCGGCTGGGTTCGGCACAACCTCCCCGGTTCGCCCATTTCGATGCGTACCGTCGGTCATCGCGACGATCCGCGCCAGCCCGCGCGTTTCCCTTGGCGCGGCTACGCGTCGGGCGTCGACATCGACGGGAAACCAGCCAACCTTGTCAGCGAATTGCGCGACCCCACCGCGTTCGGCGGAAAACCTTACACGCACGTCGTCATCGCCGAACGGCACGACTCGTTCGGCCCGCTTCAGTGGGAGATGACCGTGCCACTGCTCAGGCATTTCTACGAATTGGCTCGCGAAGGATCACCTCAGGTGCGAGGTTATTTCTACACGACCTGGTACGACATCGTGGGCCCGGGCAGCACGCGCGACGACCCGGCCGGCTGGGTGAAGTTTGAACGCGAACAACTGAAACTGTGGGAATGCATTACGTCGCGCATCAACGATTCGCTCGCCAACGAAAATCGCGCCGATCGTCTGATTACACTCCCCGCGTCGGGGGCGCTGGCCGATCTTGTCGATCGCGCTACCACGGGTCGCGTTTCGGGCATTACCGCAGGGACTGTGCGTCAAACTGTCGACCGACTCTTCAGTGACAACGTTCACCTGACGGACCTTGGGAAATACTACATCGCCTGCGTGGTCTACGCGGCTATTACTGGGCAAACACCGGTTGGCGCAGCACGCCCGGCTGACATCTCCGATCAAGCCGCCCAGTCGCTGCAATCCATCGCATGGGAGTACATCGACGCGTATTACCGCGATCAACCCACTGGTCCGCACCATTCGTTTGACGCTCGCGCGAAGATCGCGACGTCTTTCGCTGGCGTGTTCTGGACCTATCATCGCCGACCCGAAAACATCAAAGGGACTGTTGCATTTTTTACAACGCCTTCGTTGGAGAATCCGTTGTGGACTGTCCCGGGTATCGATGAATCCGATTTCTGGATGCCTCGTTTGCCCTGAAATACACGCCTTTGGCGGATATGGCGACGCCGTACGTATTCGGTAAGCAATGATGCCAATCGATCTGGCTGCATCATTCCGCGAGATTGGGCTTTGCGATGGCGACATCGTATTTGTCCATAGCGCATTGCGTAAGCTCGGAGCAATCGCAGGCGGCGCGGACACGGTGATCGACGCGTTGTTGGAAGCCGTTGCGCCAAATGGGACGATCGCGGTTCCGACCCATACTTGGAAAGTCGTCAACACGGAACAGCCGGTCTTTCATCAGACGCTTACGCCGTCGAATGTAGGCGTGCTGACGAACGTCTTCCGCAAACGTGCCGGCGCGATCCGCAGCCTGCACCCCACGCACAGTGTTGCCGCGATCGGGCCACGAGCGACGGAACTGGTGCAGGGACATGAACACGATGACACGCCTTGTTCGCCGACAAGCCCATACGGTCGGCTGCGCGATTGGGGCGGGAAGATTCTCATCATCGGGGCCGACCTGCGTTGCTGCACGTTCTTTCACGGCTGCGAGCAATGGGCAGGCATGACATGGGCAGTGCGCGAGGAAGCATGGCCATTGTTTAGCATCACCGCAGACGGATGTGCAATTGAAGTGCCAACGCGAACGCACTTCGTCAATACGTGGGATCAGTATCCGAACTTTGAGCCGGGCCTACTGGCATGCGGCGCGATGCGTATAGGGCATTTGGGCGATTGCCCAGTTAGGTTGCTCGATTGCCGTGCGACGGCTGCGTTTGTAATAGAAGAATTACGGCGTGATCCTAAGGTCATCCTCCCTGCCGATCTTTCCAACGAGTTTTAAAGGAACGATTTGCGTGAACATCACGGTTGATTTTGCTAATCCCGTCGGCGCACTAAAGCCGTTGCACGGCGTGAATAACGGGCCGATCAGTTTTGGCGGGATGTTGAACAATTCCCATCGTTTTCGCGAGCTGGGCGTCCCCTGGGTGCGTTTACATGACACCAATTGGCCGCACCCGCGCGAAGTGGATGTGCCGCAGATCTTTCCCAATTTCAACGCCGACCCGGATGACCCCGCCAACTACAACTTCGGGCCGACGGACGATTATCTCAAATCCATTCTCGATACCGGCGCTAAAATCGTTTACCGCCTGGGAACGAGCATCGAGCATTACGCGCGTCGGCGATACGTCTTCAAACCAGCCGACTATGTTCAGTGGGCCCGCATTTGCCGCGGCATCGCGCGACATTACACCGAGGGTTGGGCTGACGGCATTCCTAATGCAGTCGAATACTGGGAAATCTGGAATGAGCCGGACCTGGGCGCGAAGATGTGGTCGGGCAGTTACGACGACTACCTTGAACTTTACCGCGTTACTTCGCTGGCATTAAAGGAGCACAATCCCCGTTTGAAAATCGGTGGCCCAGCAGCTTGTGTGTTTGATAAGCCGTCCTATCCACAGTTCTTCACTTACTGCCGGGGGCATCGGCTGCCGCTCGATTTTTACTCGTGGCATCTTTACGCCCCGACGCCCGCCGAGTTTGTCACACGTGCCCACGACATTCGCCGGCGGCTGGACGATCACGGTTACGCCCAAACGCCCACATTCCTTACTGAGTGGAACTATCTGCCGGCTCCCTGGGAGGTGCTGTGTTCGCAGAACGAGTTGCTTCGCCGGGAAGGTTTTGAAAAACTCAAAAATGAAGAAGGAGCCGCTTTCTGCGCCAGCCTGCTTATCCAAATGCAGGATGCGCCGATTGACATAATGAACTATTACGACGGCCAGGCAATGACATGGTTCTGCGGCCTGTTCGACCACTACGGCATGCCCCAACCTACGTTCTACGCCTTCAAAGCCTTCCGCGAGTTGCTGAACTATCCTGTTCGAGCCGCAGTAGCGTGTGATGTTCCTACCGTCGATCTGCTCGCCGCACGTTCCGTTGGCGGCAGTAGCGGCGCGATGTTGATCGCTAACTTCAGTGCAAATGAATTCGATGTCTCGATTAAGCACACCGGACTGAATAACGTCAAATCGGTCCAGCAGGTGTATCAAATGGAAAACGAGGCACAGATCAGCGGGGGTGACGCGTCTTCAGGCTGGACCATTGAAAACGACGCCCACGTATTGCTGAAACGTCACGCGGTCGCCCTTGTTCAGTTTCGATGAACGTCCCTTGGACTGTTTTGTTGTCGTCTGGGGTTTCCGTTTCTCAACGTTCGCACGACTTATGTCGTTGCCGCTTATCTTCAGGCCGTCCACCGGGTTGTTCTCCACGTAACCGAACAGGTTGGGATTGCCCGCACCCTGACGCTTCACGTCCTCGCTCACGAAACGGCCCACCGTCGCGTCGTAGTAACGACCGCCACCACTGCCGTTCCCCGTCCCCAGCAGGTACAGCTCCGTCTCGCTGTCGAAGTAGTACTGCTTCTGCCCTCCCGCCAGCATCCGCGTGCTCAGCTCCACAGGAAGGCCCGCCCAACCGTCCGCCGTCAACGTCCCCCACTGGGCCGCCGTCAGGGACTGCCACGCGTCGCCCTCCACTGGTCCGCAGTCAGGCTCGACCACGCATCCCCAACAATGCTCGCCGCGGCCACCTCGCCGAACGCCGTGTACTTGAACTGCGCCTCCTACGTCTTCCCAATATATCGATATTCATTAACGAAATTAAATTTGACTTACAACTTCGAAGGGACCACCAACACCTTTCGCAATTGATAGCAATACACCTTCCCAAGCATCCCCATGCTGCGATTTAATGATGATTCTTGCATCTTTACGTATCAAATGTGGGATATCCTCAACCGACAGGACGCAGTCTCCAACGTACACACGCATCAAATTGATGCAAATTGCACAAAAATTTCTAACCCCAATAGAGTAGTGATCGAACTTATCAAAACGAAAAACTAATTTAACAGTCGAGAGGAAACCAAAGGTCTCCGCGGTCAGTTCTTTAGTCAAAGGTGATGCAGAGATTATCGCGCAATGCAAGCCGGGCATACTAAAGCGACGAACCTCATCTTCCTTGACAATTATCACGGAATACTCCCGTGATAGTGTGCGATCAAGTTCGCTTTCAGTGGTATTGAGATAACATGTGAGAGTGCAATCGAGCGCCATATTGCAACCTAATCTCCGCTCACGGGTAGCGACTAATACTGCCATCCTTCGCAATAACTATAATTTCTTTAAAGTTCTTCGAACCGTTATCATTAAGTGCTTGCCGAACTTGGTGTAGTTTCACCGGAGTGTCCTGAAGATTCAATACGATTCGATCTGCCTGAGCACTTCCCACTTTAGTATTTATTCCTTCTACAATCTGCCGTGCATCTTTCGTGGTAGGTGCATAATTGTCAAATACGCGCTCTTCAATTCGATAATCAGGGTTCCTCATACCTTCTACGCGAGGATTTTGTTCCACTCGATAGCCTTTGCTTGCAAGCAAGTCGGCAGACTCGTTCTCTCGCTGGATACCGCGTTTTAAATCTGAACTGGCATCTTCAAGGTTTGTGCTTCGCTGCGGCCGCTATCAATGCTGGTTCCCAGCGACCTTCAAAAAACCTGTTAGGGATTCGCTCCAACAATGGCAAATCCATCTCAGATGTCGCGACACCCTCCGGCACCTTGTTCTCGGACCAGTGGGCCGGTCTCTACCTAAATCGCCATAATTTTGGTTCAGTAGACAATTCCTCGCTACGCTGTTCCAGCCAAGTGCCGGAACTTATCATGGAGTTCGCCCTCTTCATTGCCTTGGCCGCAACCGGTGGTCGTTTAATTTACTCGCGACTTGGCCATCCAATCGTTGACCATTCTTGAAAGAGCCTCCCTACCTCTTCTTCTGATAACTCGTCTTGACTCTCATTAAAGCCACCCCAAAAAAGTTCTCGCCAGATACCGTCTCTGGCTTTGGGATCGTATGCCCACGTTCCATCTCGACAAAGCCGTTCTACATCTGAATGCAACTGTTCGTGAAAAGGTTTATCACCCCACAGTGCGCTGCGTGTCTGACCGGCCGGGATGCTTGCACGATCAACAACGGAGGGTGTTATGCTATGGCGGATGGGTATGCCCAGACCACCGCCCGTACCGGCCACCAGCGATGGCTTCCGCAACATCCGGTGCAACGCGAATCTCGTTGCCGAATCCTCGAATGATAAACCGCTGTCCGCCAACTGTGTACATTGAAAACTCGTCCCCGGTCACTCTACCAACGGCGCGGAGGTCGGCCATCGAAACGGCTTTCTTGGAGAACCAGCCAGTTGCGCCTTGCTCGGGAAATGCGGAAAGGATTGACGCTTGATGGCGGTTCAGCGGCAAGCATCATCGCGTAGGACGCCTGTTGACGTTCGTAGCTCCCCACCGCGTCGTACGTGTACGTCACCGCGAAGAAAGTCCCGGCGGGCCGCCGGAACGACGCTCGGTAATCGCTGCTGACCGCGTCTACTTTCTCGTTTCGATATTTAGCGGCCCCGTAGACGGCAGCTTGTCAATGGTCTTGCAGCCGCTCTCCCGCATACGCTGGCACAGTAGCAAGTTCAGTTGATCGTCCTCGGTGTGGAGCAATGTGCTGGTGTGTTCATTGAAGATGCAGTACTCGCCGGCGAGGTCAGGAGCTTTCAATAGTACCCAGCCCGGAGCTGACCCATCCCAGAGATATTTGTATTTTTCTATTTCGTAAGTCATGGTGCTTACCTCTTAAAGTTAAAAGAGCGAGCGTAGTCCCTTCTTGCTTCCAAATCCTTGATTTGGCTTGGCTTTACTCCAATGCCTCACGTTGGCTCGAATAGGAACCTGAATATCACCGCAAGTTGCCGCATTTAAACCTCATCCGCAATTACTTTGTAGAACAGATCACTCGCGACTCGCTGAGCAAGGAATGCCTCGGCACGATCCCAACTCGTGACATCTGATCGCCAATCCTCTAGCCGCGATAAATCAATGCTCTGATTAAGATCGGGCTGGATCGTCGTTGGCGTAAGGTGGAATCCATCAACACCCAGTACTTCAATGTCACGGTCCCGACAACGTCGCACAAAATCAATCGCATCTAGAGGGCGCAACATAAGCTCGCCACCGCGGATAACTCCCTTATGTCTGAACTCTTCCTCAACAGTTATCATAGAAATATCCTTTTATTGGGGGCGATATGGATTCTGGATTGTCACATCAGGAATCCAGCCAGGGTCACCGATCTTACTGACCTGAATGATCTTTCCTGTGGCATTGTCTCTAACAACATAGGCTCCATCACTGCGGAAATACGCTGTCGCATCACCTCCAGTTGCCTTATTGGCCGCAGGGCTAGTAGCGTGAGGATTCGTAATAACGTCGTCAATCAAAGAGTCCGTCCATCCACGAACTTCTATATCTTTATAGATCTTTTTGTCGTACTGGAAATTGCTGTTTGCATCACGAGCCCCCGGGAGACACTCAGAATTTCCTTCGGCGGCACTTCCGGACTGCGTCTGCGGCCGGCTATCGTCTGCCGCTTTAGCCCCGCCACTGCCGCTTTCCGACACGCTGCTTTCAGGAGGAGCCTTTTGAGGTCGCAGAGCGATTTCATCCCCTCCGCTGGATGTTGCGCTGGCAGACGGTGATCCAAGAGGATTATCGCTATTCCCACCGGGGCTCCGATACCCGTCTTGGTCAACGCAACCCCCGCGATGGTCTCTGCAGCCGAACCAATTAGGGCCAGAGTACCGCTAGTGATTTCGGTCGAGCGCCATGCGCTCACCAAACACTGGAACATAATACTTGGCGAAGTCCGCTACCAAGTAGCTTCCCGCATAGAGCCGGTAGGGTATTTCCCATTCGTTGAACATGATGAGCGTTCGAAGTTTCGTATACTGAGCGATTTCACGTCCAAGCCATTCCGCAAGATAAGGAAGCGCTGCCTGCATGTAGGGGTTTGATCTTGCATCTAGCAGGATACTGACCGCGAATGGCCTGCAATCGAATTCAATGTCGAAGCGACCGCGACTATTAATTGGTCTACCCATTCTTGCCTGTTCCCGTTGTTGGATGGCGTAAGAATCATCGAACTGTTTAAAAGCGTCAGAAGCATCGAAAATTTCATAGCCCAAGCCTAGGAAACCTCCAGGAGAGGATCCTGTTGAAACAAATCGTTTCGCGAGCGATTCCATTGCGGATAAATCAGCATTCTCGACCGAAATTGACGCATCGCTACAAAAAATGTGTGCTTTTGCGAACATGAAGTACCTCATTAATCCTGAATTAGGTGCTGATCGAGGATCTTTACCCGAACTTCAGGCACTTTAGGCGTGAAACCACGACCCCCATACGTCGGGTTCGGATTCGTGGGGGGAAGGAGACTCTCAGTATATTTCTCGAACGGTGTCTTGCTATTCGTGGATCGAACCACGTAGACAACGCCTATTGGTTTTGCTTGATCAACGCCACGAGCAACTTGACCGACAGCATTACTACCGATACCTGACACGAATTTGACTTCCACATTAAACGCGTCATTGACGCGAAATTCTGGGGTACGTGATTGAGAGTTTGCT
>JBBCIV010000314.1:0-16465 GCA_037189665.1 Phycisphaerae bacterium
AGTCGGGATGCATTAAAAATGTCCGCTTCAGGCATCGCCGCCGTCGAGTAGGGCGTAAGATAACCGACGTTGTGCAGCCGATGCCTTGCGATCGGGGACAGGTAGACGCTGATCGACAGCGTCGGAACGAGCGGTGCTTCCAGCGTGACGTGTCCGTCGTACCACAGCACGGCCCCCCTTCCCGAATGACGCCCGTGGAGGGATGCGAAGCGCGTCTGAGGAGGTTGACTGCTCATCGTCAGTTTCAATGCACCGGTGCCCCGGCCAATCGTTGCGCCGTCAAGCAGCGCCATGGTCTCGGCAGGCTTCCTGATCTGCGAGGCCCTCTTTGCCCCAGAAGCGACAGTATTGTTGTAGGTATACGTAACCCGAGGCATTTCAGGGCTGACGGTTACAATGGTTGAGATGTTCGGTTGTTCCGGAGGAAGTCCGGGGCAATCCATCAATGCGGGGACTTTGAAGTACGGCGACAGGTACCCTTCTTCGAATGAGAAGGTCGTCGCCGGCAAACCGGACGACATTGTTGTGTGGCTGGCAAACCAATATTTACGGTACGACGTATAGCCATCCGGTGGAGGCGATTGCACAAAAGTGCCGATGGTGCCCATGCCGCGACTGTCCTGAGCATACATCTGAAATGCGATTCCGATCTGCCGCAGTTGAGATTGGCAGACCACCCCCCTTGCCCGCCCGCGAACCTTGTTCAGCACGGGAAGCAGAATTGATATCAATACCGCGATAATGCCAATTACGACCAAGAGCTCTACCAGCGTGAACGCTCGCTGGCGACGTGCAAAACGTCGACTCAAATGCATCGGAATCATTTGTATGCTTCCCTGAAAGGCTACAAAACCTATCGTCTATAAGGACAATACTAGCCAACAGAAGATTCCCATGCAATTTATTATATGATAAAGTATAGAATAATGCACACGCAAACTTTGGAAGTTTTGGTTAGGACGTCAGAATGGACGCGATGATTGATCTGGAAACCCCTGCAGTCGATCCGGTGAAACGCTTCGAGGAAGAGCTGGGCCGGCATTTTTTATCGCTGCGTCGGGCGTTGCTGATGCTCTTGGAGGAATTGGGTAGCCCGCGCACGCCCAGCCTTCTGCAGCGCCGGCTTGGCGTTGGATATACTATCTGTTGGCAGATCTTCCAGATCACAAAGGTAAGCGATGCCGCGGCCGCAGCGCAGCACACGCCCTCCCCGGAGGGGCTGAAGCGCCTTCTGGCCTTGCCGCAGGCGAGTTCGGTTTCCCAGCATACCGCCGAATCCGTTCAAAGTGCTAGCGAGGAATTCCGTCGTTTCGTGAAGCGGCACGCCGATGACCTGGCGTCGTTCGATTCGATGCTCGTCTCCTCGGTCCCCGACGACCGCGCCGAAAAGATCCTGATCCAGCGCCGCCGCGCCGCCTACAACGCGACCAGTCATGTCTGGGGCATCCAAACCGACATGAATTGCATGACAATGATCGTTCGGCGCAACGCGAACGACCTGCTCGACGGCGCAGGGCTCTTCATCCATCGCGGGATTCGTCGGCTCCGGCCCGACGTGCAGGTCACCCTGATGGGATACCACACCGGCAGCGACAATCATCCGGTCCACCGCGAGCCGATGGACAAGCTCGCGGCCGAGCAATATCAGGCACCCTTTCTGCCCGAGTTCTGCTCCAAGCCAATGCCCAGGATTGAACGCCAGGCGCTCCCTTCGGGTTGGATCTTGCACAACCTCGCCGGGCAGGCGATCGGACGTGTCGCGAACTTTAACTGTGCTTTCGGATACACGGTGAAAGATCAGCCCTACATCCGGGACGCCAACAATCGATCGCTGGTTCAGTTCACGCATTCTTACATCCGTCGTCCGGCGGCGCTGCTGGTCATGGACCTCGTCGTTCATCGCCCGTCGTTCGGCGTCGTCCAGCCGGAACGAGCGATGCACCCCTACCACGAAGGACACGCTTTCCTCGACTCGGCCGCCGGCATCCAGCCGTTCCCGCTGGACGAATCGGTCGTCATGATCGGCCCGGCCGACGAGGTGGATCTCGCCGAAGTGCCACGCTACGCGGAAATGCTCCAATATGCCGCTGCTTCCGCAGACTGGAACTTGCGAGAATTCGATGTTTATCGGCTGCGAATTCCGTACCCAGTGATGGGATCGACCATCAGGCAGTATTTTTATCTGAACGCCTAGCCTCGCATACCGAAAGCTTGATCGCTGGCATGAGAAAGTTCGGCCGCCGATGTGGCACCGTTCGAGAAACTCGGTCGTCGAAGGCAGCCAGCAGTTTGTTGCTCCCCTGCCCTTATGGAAAAATGTTCAATGCATCGTTCGTAGAAATTCTCGAATTTTCAGGTGAAACGACACCCCTGCATTGCGGTTGTCTTTCGAGTTGTCCATGGCGGTCATCAACTCCGTCAGGTATTGGCGAACGTCGTTAATCGCGGCGCGCTGCTCCGCTGTCGGAAACCGACCATGAAGCATCGCCGATTTCGTAAACTGAGCGAGCCTTCGGTCCATTTGTTGCGCCAGCCGACGTACGTGCACTTGCTCGCCTGTTTGACAGGCGATGCTTAGTTCCGCCGACGCCGCTTGAAGTTCACGTTTGAGCGCCGATGGCGGAGGATAATAGGTGTAAATGGCCAGCACGACCGTCATCAGAACGATAATGCGCATTGCCAGTCTCGCTCGCGAGGGCGAGACGAAGGCAAGTTCTACTTCCGGAACCACATTGTTTAGTCGGCCGATCAAAACACGAGCAGCCAGGATCAACGCGATTGCCGCTCCAGCCGTCAAGGCATTCATGCCAAGCGGGCGGCGGAGACGGCCGAAGAACCCCGTTGCCCGTCCGTCTGGATGATCCAGCAGATGGAACGGCCGACCGTAATCTTCGAATGCGTGTGAGTCTTCCGGCGAATAGCTGCCGTCATACAAGGCTAAGTCCGTCACGACGCCCCATACAGCAACGACAACGACGACCACGCCGAGGACGGGAAGCAGACGCCGGACTCCCACAGCGCGGCCAAAGCCGGCCAGCATGCCCAGATGAATCGTTGCCCCCAACCCGATCAACGGCACGATCAATCCGGGCATCAGGCTCGATCGCACGACTTCGCCCGCCTGCATCGCGGCCACCTCGGGCGTAACGTAAGTGAAGAGCGGAATCGCCGTGAGGATGCCGGCGTGAAAAACACTGCGTTCCACCAGCCAATCACCGACGGCATTCGGCGGAATACAGACCGCGATAGCCCCTACGCCAAACAGACCTATGCCGATCAGCACAAGAGCGTGCCTGTTCAAAGCGACGGCGGTCGACCAAAGCGTGTTCAGCAACGTCGAGTGCGTCGGCAACACGTCTGGCGCGTCACCCTCGACCGGCGTAGCGGACGAATCGAGCCGATCGACGATGCCCCCCGCCGCCAAGGCAATCATCGCATTGCTCGTGAGTAACAGTAAGAACGCTGCCGGGCCGGTTCGATCGATCAGATAGCCGAGCGTCCACGGTGTTATCCATGGCCCAGCGATCGCGATCACGACAAGCGGTCCCCATCGCGTTCCCATCGCGCGGAGCGTAACGATGATCGGCAGCACGCCGAACGAACAGACCGGCAAGAAGAATGCCGCCACCCACGCCCGCAGCAGGTCCGAGGCCGCCCCCCGTCCAATCCAACGGTTCACATTCTGCCGGCCGACAATGGCGCGCAGTACGCCCGCAACGACCATACCACTTAAGAGCGTAGGCAAGCACAACACCGCCGCTTGTATGGCGCGAAGGGCAAAGACCGCGACCAGTTCGAGGGCCGCGTTCACCGTCGTCCTCCTACCGGCACAGAAACGGCGGCGATGACTTCCCCGACGATGTGCGGCGCGTCACCCTGGGCAAGCCGCACCCCGAGGACGGGGCCGGCGACGGCCTGGATGTCCTCAGGAATCACGAAGTCGCGGTCGTTCAAGAATGCCCAGGCCTGGGCAACGCGCTGCCAGGTCAACAGACCGCGAGGGCTGAGACCAAGCGTGACGCCACGGTGCGACCGGGTGGCCGCCGCCAGATCGACCAGATAGCCGCGAATGATCTCGCTTACGGAAACGGCAGCGACGTGCTGCTGCAAGTGGTGCAGGTCCGGCGTATGGACGACCGATTCCACGGCAGGCGTGTCGCCAGCACAGCACGGCCCGACGGCGGCGGCGAGGATGTCCATCTCGTGCTCGCGCTGCGGATAACCGATCTTCAACTTCATCGCGAAACGATCGAGTTGCGCTTCGGGTAACGGATATGTGCCGTGATGATCGGTCGGGTTCTGCGTCGCGATGACGAAAAACGTCTCGGCCAGCTTGTGCTGCGCATTGTCGACCGTCACCTGGTTTTCGGCCATTGCCTCCAGCAAGGCGCTTTGCGTGCGCGGCGTGGTGCGGTTGATTTCATCGACGAGCAGCACGTCGGCGAAGACCGGGCCGGGCAGGAACTCGAATTCACGCGTCTTCTGGTTGAAAACGCTGAATCCCGTGACGTCGCCGGGCAGCAGATCGGGCGTGCATTGCAGCCGGTTGAACCGCCCGCCGACGCTCGCGGCGAGCGCCTTGGCAAGCGTGGTCTTACCCAAACCCGGCAGGTCTTCGATGAGCAGGTGACCGCGTGCCAGCAAGCACGCCAAAACGTGCTCGACGACTTGCGGCTTGCCGCGTAACGCGTCGTTCAAAGCCGTCCGAATACGTGCAACGGCAATGTGATGCGCGGTGATGGCATCACAGTGAACAACGGCAGGATGAGCATTCACGATCGCCATGGGATCTCTTTTCTCTCTTTCATCAGTTTCCGAAGCGAGATCGCGGACAACGCTGCTTTGCCGGCAACGGCTGTCATGCCGGCCCGATCCGCGCCTTCGCGATACAAAACGCGGTTTAATTCGACGATGAATGACTGGCCGGCCAGCCCCGCGTTCAACGACGCGACCCATTGGCCCGGTGGCATGGAGGTGGGCCGGGGACGACGGGCCATCCGCCCACGCAACTCAAGCACGCGCAGGGTCAGGCGCGGCGGATATCCTCGCAACCGACAGAACAACGTTGCCAGCGCGTCAATCCACTGGTAACGGAGGACAAACCCTAGTACGACTGCGGTAACGACCAACCCGGCTGCCACACGATTGGCAGCGACCATCACCTGCCCTTCGTGCCAAAAACTGGCCAACCATTCACCGGGGGGCGTGGGGAGATTGAGCATCGGGTATCCGGGCGTCGGATCTACGGTGACCCACGTTCCGTCAGCCAGCCGAACTTCAATCCAGAAATGCACGTCGTCCGCGTCGAGCGGCACGAAACCGCTGCGCGGGTCCACGTCTTCTGTAGCTGCGAAGAACCCGCTCACCAAGCGCGTCGGATAGCCGAGCGATCGCAACAGCATTACGGATGCGGAAGCGATTTGATGGTCCGGTCCCCGGCGGCTCACGAGCAGCAACTCGCGCACCGGTTCCACCGAAGTCGAGGGAACGGGCGTTCGGTCGAGTGCGATGTGATCCCGCAACCGCCGCACGACCTGCTCGACCTGTCGCCAGCCGCGTTTGCGGCCGTCGCCCCATTCCGCCGCCAGGGCACGAACGTCCTCACCTACCGAATCCACATCCAGCAGACTGCTGTCGGAGTGCTTCGGCAGAGCGATCTCGACGTTGACGAGCCGCGACGGTGCGATCCGCTTCACGACCACTTCCAAGGTCGCCCCGGGGGGCAAGTTCCGGCGCGACAGCCGCAGCAGGCCCGACCGCGTCAAGGCGAAAAAGTCGGGACGGCCGACACGGCCCATTCGGAATCGCTCGACCAGGGACGGCAATGGCAACACCTCCCCTCCCAAATCACCGGCCCTTATTTCGTAGGTGTCGGTCCCCTCGAACGACGGTGAGATCGGACGGTGCAGAATTTCCATCCAGTTTCCGTCCGTTTTCCGGGCGGGCACGCTCGGCTTGCCGTGGTCCATGACCTGCCACGCCGTGCCGTCGTAATCCGTGAAGACCGCCAGCGGGATGTACGCCGGCATCGGCCCCTTGATCCACGCGCGAGCGCCCGCCGCCACATCGCCGTTTACAGGCGGCCGACGTGCAGGCTCGCGGCGTAGTTCGAATGAGCGGCCCACGCGGAGGTTCTCGCGGTCGTTCCCCTGAACCACGCGCACATCGTTCGGCTTCAGGCCAACCATTTTTTGCTGGTCCGACGACGTGGTGGGTTTCCCATAGCTCTCGACCCACAAGTCGTATAATCCATCGCGGCCGGATTCCGAGAACGTGTCGCTCTTATCGAAGCCGAGAGAATCGGCAGAACCGCCGCTGATCTCGTCGGGCCCGTCGCCGGTGCCGCGCCGTGCATCGTCGTCGCCTGCGCCGTCTCCACCGGACGTAGGAACCCATGCCGCATACCACGGATTTTCCTCGCCGGCCGGCTGGATCCGGTGATGTGCCAGCAGGCCGACGCCGATGAGCGCCACAATAATGACGCTGGCGTACGTCCAGGTCCATCGTTCCTTCGGCGTTACGGTCGCTGAAACCATGAACCAGAGGCCGCCGCACGCTGTTGCGGCCAGGATTACCGGCAATCGAAAAGACTCACTAATCCCAGGAAGCGAAAACAGAACAACGACTGCCGATAGCAATGCGGTTTGCTGCAACGACTTTCCGTCGTCGCGACAGGTGAAGAGCGCCGCCGCCAAAGCCAATAGTTCCGCCAAGACAATTTCTTCGCCTGCGAGCGAGAGGATCGATAACGACGAGCAAAGGACAATTGTCCCGACCAAAATCGCGCCGACGCCGATCGTTACCCGGTTTCGGGTTCTGGGCGTAATCCGCGCAAGTGGTTGATGAAGCGCACGACGCGCGGCGAGCAGGATCGCAAACGCGATTAATCCTGCCGTTGCCGATGCTCCAACGGCGGAGTCAGATGATCGTGATAGTTGTAAGGCTGTTATCGCCAGCAGTAGTAAGAGCGCCGTTGCGAACGTCATGGCGATCCTCCATTGACGAGGCAAGGCCGAAGCCCTCCTGTAGCGGCAGAGACTGAACCGGCAACGGTGGTGACCAACAAGGCACGGATGCCGCGGAAGCCGGCCGGCACATCCATCACATCGGTCCAAGAGATCGCCGCAAGCACATCCAGCACGTCAGGCAGGTCGCGTTCACTATGAACCGAGTAGCGTGAATGTTCCGTCCTCAATTCCACGGCCAATCCTTCGCGCAATCCCTGTTCGATGATGCCGGTCGCGATGGAAACAGCGCGTTCAAACAACGCCTCGGTTTCATAAGATGCTCGTCGGGTATCAAGGCAAACCGTGCAGCACCGCCGCTCGCCACCGGCACGCTCGCGAACGATCAAACGGTCATGGCGAGCCGTCTGTTGCCAGTGGATGCTGCGCATGGCATCACCACGGCGATAGCCGCGAACGCCGGCCAACTCTCCTTCTGCTGCAATGCGCGAACTGGCCAAATCAGCCGCCAAAGTGCGGGTTGCACCGCGTAACACCACCACGTCAATCGGCTCGGCGATCGGCCAGACGATCAATCGCCCATTTCCCGCGATGGCGCACCGTGCATGCCGTAGTCCGAAGGGAAACGATGTGCCGATCGTGAGGTCGTAAAGGTTGAACACGCCGCGCCGCTGTGCCGCCATTCCCACCGAAATCGTCTGTCGCCCGCGACGGATCATCATTGGCGACACGTCGATCAACACATGACTTTCGGGACCGCCGGTTAATTCAATCTCCGGCAACACCAACGGCCATCGACTTGTCACATCAACCTTCAGTTCCAGGTGTTCCCGCACTCGGCACCGAACAAAAGAGACTTGCGAAGACGCAGAAATCAATCGCAGGATCAACCAAGGCCAGACGAGGCCCAAGACCAACGTGAATCCAGCCGTCACCGCCGCGACGTAAGCATGTTGGGCCACTCGTCCGATGGCAACGCAGATCACCACGACCACGATGAGGATCGCGGCGCGCCAGGTCGGACGAGAATTCAAGATCGAACGTCTCATTATGAATGGATGAATGGGCGCCAACAGGACAGGACCCTCACAGGCAGACGGGAGTCAATGCGATTTGACATGTTTAGTTTGCCGCCTTTCAAAGACCGCCCGTTCGAGACAACCTGCGAGCGACGCCAGAGCCTGCACGCCCGTCCCCGACACCACATCTGCTGATGCAGTGAGATCCTGCAGCCGCCGTTTATCAGTTGCGACAAGCCCCGGTCGGTCCCCTCCCACCGGCCGGGGCATCGAAATGCCGAAGCGAGGTTGTCGCCAGCGGGAGATCATGCCCGCAGCGTCCGTCGAAGAAGACCCACGCCGGCGATCGCAGCCAGACCTAACAAGGTCGGCTCGGGGACGGCGGCGATTTGGATCGCATCGAGTTTCCAGTTACGGGTCGTACCCTCGAACTGGTACGCACCGCCATAGAAATCCCACTCGAACGACGAAAGGCCGGCGGTGGTGTCAAACCGCAACGCGATGTCGAACGAGCCATCGCCGGGCAACAGCGTGTCATCGATCGTCTGGCCATTGGCCGTGAGGTAGGTCCTAAGCGTCGAAAGGTCGGACGGCGTGGTGCTGATCACCGAAAGCAATACCTTCAGGGGAGCGGCATCCGTGTTGTCGAAATCCACCCGGCCCATGTCGACGTTCGCCAGCGGAAGCGTCTCCCCGAGCGTGGCCGTGCCGCGGTCCTGCAAGTAGCCCTTCTCGCGTAAAGCCGCGGGCTTGTCGTTGACATAGTAGTAAAACGTCTTCACGTCGCTGACGCTGGGCGCTCCGCCGGTGAGCACGGTTCTCGCCTGCACGTCCAATTCATAGAAACCCGGATTTGTGAAGGCTTGGTAGTAGTGATCGTGACCACCTTCATACGTCACGGCGAAATCACCGGCGTCGACGCTGTTGCCGATAGCATTGGTAACCCACTGTGAATCGGCCCCCGGTGCGGGTGTTGTGACGGGAAGCGTTCGGTTGCCGGTGGAGATACCCGTGAAGGAGGAGTAGGAGCCGGGGGCCGCCGCCCGCTGCGTGTCCGGCAATGCGGAACTGTCTCCATAAACACCGACAACGCCGACGTAGATGAACGCGGCCTCAAAGCCGAGCCGCGGATCACTATTCAAATGCTCCTGCACCGTGCCAAAAGCGGTCGCCTCAGCGCCCAGGCCAAGGTAAGGGGTGCGCTGAAGCTTCGAGGCAGAACTGAAGTAGATTTTCTGGCCGCTGCCGGCACCGGTGAAACTCCATCCCGCCGCAGTAGGACGTGTCACGCCGGTATTCGGACCGAAATAGGCAATGGCGTTGCCGGAACTATAGATCGCGGAGTCCGTTTCCCATTCCACGTCCCATGCACCGCCTGCTGTGACATTGGTGGAGAGATCGGTGTGCTCGTCGATCAGGTAGTACGGACTGCTGACCAATGCCTGGCCGGGCGTGGCGGCATGGGTGAACGCCGGCACGACGGCAGCCGTGCCAATCATGACGATTGCGAATTGGAATGAACGATTGGCTGGATTGAATGACTTCATATTCAAAGTTCCTTTCAAAAAAAGTACAACGGAATGAAAACCTACTTTTTCGGCTTGGCGAAGTTCGCGCCGACTTCCACCCATTTGCGGATTTGGTCCGCTTGAAGCGTTTCAACGTGCGTATCGGCGAAGAGGTAATTGGCATTGCCCTGGGTGCGCTCCGCCGTCTGCCGGGTGGTGAAACGGTCTGGCGTGATGTCGGCCAACACATTGGTCCAACGAAGCGCGGCGTCATCGACGAACCACTCGCGTGCGTGGGTGTGATCATTGGAAAACGCAAAGCCGCGTTTGTCAGAAACGACAAACATCACGAATGTTTCAGTCGGGTTCCTCAGACGAAACCATCGAAGCTCGACCCCGTCATCGGGATCGACGAGGTAATCGTTGAGGATGTAGCTCGTGCCGCCAGCGGCACGGCGATCATTGCCTTTCGGGTCAGCCGGGCTGATGCGAACGTTCTCGAAGGCTTCCTTGCTGCCCAGGTACGGTGTCAGAACGCGCAACCATGTCTGTGCCGCCGGGGCAGTGTGCGCCGTGGGAGGAATCGCCCCCTTGTTCTCGTTGGCATACATCACCAATGCAATGCCGATTTGCCTCATGTTGCTGGCGCAAGCAGCGCGGTTAGCCGCGACCCGAACCCTGGATAAAACGGGCAACAGGATGGCTATCAGGGTTGCAATTATCCCGATGACGATAAGCAGTTCGACCAGCGTGAAGGCGCGACGACGACGACGCATTGGCTCAACCCTCCACGGGCGCATAGACCCGCTTCAGAGTCCAACTTTGAGCGGAACAGGCAACGACAGCCCAAACGGGCACGTGTGATCGCGACCGCGGGAACAATCGAAGACAAACGGAACTGAAATGGCTCAGGTGGCGGGCGGCCCGCGGGGAGAAGCGCTCGTGAGAGCGGGAGCGGATGATGGGCAAATCGACGCGCGTTGCGCGGCCACAGGTTGACCGGCATCAGAAACGGAAACTGTGCATGTGGAAGGCGGCGAAAGCGCGTTTTTTCCAATTGCCGCAAGCGTCACGCAGGTCGTACAGGAATGATGATCGCGTTGTTTCGGTGCCGCTGGGTGCTCGTCGTCACAAGGCTGGTCATGATCGTCGTGAGCAACCCCAGCCATACCATCACAGTATTCAAGGGAACACTGCTCACCCGCGCCGGCAGGCAGCGGCGTTCCGAACGACGCATCGCAGTGCTCAAGCGAACACTGCTCGCCCGCGCCGTGTTCGATCACCTCGTGCGCAAAGCGCGCCGCCCCGGTGATGAGAAACATCATCGCAAACAGAGTGACCAGTTGGAAAATGCGCAGCGCGCAGAACATAGATCGTACTACAGTAGCCTACCGCCACTGCAATTGCAATCAAGTTGCATAAGCATTCTAGATACATCTATACCGGCTTCGATCCGATGGCCAAGTCGCTCACGGTCTGCCCGGCGTTCAGAGTGACGTCGATCAGCGGCGTGCTGTAGGTATAGCCCTTCGGGAACACCCGCCGTACGTGATAGATGCCGGTGGTAAGATTGTCGAAACGGAACGCCCCTTTCACATCTGTGAATACCGACGGTTCCTTGGCATCCAACTTGCCATTGCTGTTCAGATCGAGGAAGACACGCTTGCCGCCGGTTTTGACCTCGTTGGCATCGAATACGCCATCGCGATCGCTATCGTTGAAAGCAAAGCCGGCGAGTGCCGAGGCCGTCGATTTTGATCCGATCGCCAATCCGTTTACCGTTTGGCCAGCAGCGAGGGTAATGTCGATCAGCGGCGTGCTGTAAGTATAGCCCTTCGGGAACACTCGCCGCACGTGGTAGGTGCCCGTGTCCAGCCCTCCAAAGCGGAACGCGCCAGTCGAATCAGTGAACACCGATGGTTCGTTCGCATCCAGTTTTCCGTTGTTGTTCAGGTCGAGAAACACCTGCTTACCGCCTGCCTTCACCTCGCTGGCATCCAGCGCGCCGTCGCGGTCGCTGTCGTTGAAAGTATAACCTGCAAGCGTTCCCGTCTTGGGCTGGGTTGACATCGTTGTCTTCGATCCGATGGCTAAATTGCTTATCGCTTCTCCGGCGGTGAGATCGACATCGATCAGCGGCGTGCTATAGGTATACCCCTTTGGGAATACACGTCGCACGTGGTACGTCCCGGCGGCGAGACCGTCGAAGCGGAACGCACCAGTCGAGTCAGTGAACATCGATGGCTCATTCGCATCCAGTTTTCCGTTGTTGTTCAGGTCGAGAAACACCTGCTTACCGCCTGCCTTCACCTCGCTGGCATCCAGCACGCCGTCATGATCGCTGTCGTTGAAAGTGTAGCCGGCGATGGTGCCTGTCACGCTTTCGACAGCATCGTTCAGCTCGAGTACGTCAGTACCGGTAGCAGTCGCGTCCGCCGCGGTGAAGACCAGGACATACTTGCCGGCTTCTGCAGCGTGCAAGTCTTTAAATACAGCAACGCCTTTTATTGCCTGAACTTTGATGACCCCTGCGCGCTCAATACCTTCATTTGAGATTCGGTAGAGTTCGGCCTGAATCTCGCCGTCGTAGCCCGCATCGACCTCGCCTGATTCGTCAAAAACAGCGATTTCGATGCTTGTTTCTGCTTCCCCATCGATCGATCGCAGGACAAGTGTGTGCCCGACCAGTTGCACCACCAGCGACGTCTGCAATCCTTCAGCCGTGATCTCCAACTCCGCCTGCTGTTGATCGGCGTGAATGCGCAGCCCACGGAAAATGACAGCTCCCCGGTCGAAAAGGGCCTCCGCTTTGGAACCAGTGTCCCACGTGCCGAAGTCGGGATCGACCGCCGCCGACACCGGGCCGGAATACGAATCAACAATGTTGCCGTACTCGTCCACGGCGGCGACGATGACGTCAACCGGCATTTCACGCGTTACCGTTGCAAGCGGAGAAAGAACTTCCAACCTGGCCGGGCTGCCGGGCGTTACGGCGAACGTCGATGTCGTAAGTTCCGGCAGACCTTCGGAAACAAGACTACCGAAGGCAATGTTGGTCGAAGAATACAGGATCAGATCGTTGAACTCGGCCACGCCGCCCACGAAATTTGCTTCCGCACGAACGGCGCCACGATGTCCGTCAATCAGCATAAGTTGGACGACCCCATCGTACGACGTGTCGATCAACCCGTCGGCGCTTACCGCTTTCACTTTGACCGAAAACGGCGTCCCCGCAGTGACAGTTTCGGGCGGAGGAGCGATAAACTCCAGCTTCTCCGCGCTGTTTCCAAACGCAGCCAACGACCGCGCTTCAACGGCCTGGTAACCGCCGCTACCCACTGCCAAAGCGGCGGCGACGTTCGAACTAACCGAAAGTCCCGTGTTGGATGAAAACGGGGTGAGACCCAATGCCCGCAAAGACCATCCTATTTTCAGGACTGCATCTCCATACCAGTCGTTGACGCCCGAGTGGCTCATGCCATTCAGTTCATGCACTTGCAGAACGGAAGTCGGCTGCATCGGAAAACCGAGCAGATTCATAAGATACGACGCTGAACCGAACGGAAAGAGGTCAGCCGGCGTTCGCTGAAAATACTCTACCGCCTTCTGCACGTTGGACGGCACGATTGGATCGGGATCGTTCGCCTTTTCCTGAAATTCTTCGGTGCGAGAAACGGCGAACTCTGAAGCAGCGTATAGCAATTGCAGCGGATTTTCTCCATACAGCGACAGCGCTCGCCACAACTCAAACCTGCTGTGCCAGTTCCAGCCGTTTCGGGCCGGATGTGGGTCCAGCATCGTCAGCATATGGAAGCCGTTCGCCAAGGCGGGGTCCGTCGCATACTCCTCGATGTACTGCATGGCTTGGCCGATCAGCACACCGCCACGACTATGGCCGATGAGGTGAACATCGAACACGTCGTTCGGACGATCGCCGTCTCGCCAGATGTTCACCAGGCCAATGATGTGAGTTGCCAGGCGTTCACCCTCGACGGTCGTTACATTCATTTGTGGCGCAACCGAAGCCGTCTCCCAGTGGAAACCCAGATAGTCGTCGTAACCGCCTGCGATTCCAAGTAATTGCGCGTATGTGTCAACCCAGGTCTGATAGGGAACGCCGGTTCCGAAGAGTTCGTTGGGCAGGCTGAAAGTGTATCCGTGAGTGACGGCGCCGATCAGGTACTTTCTGAAGTTCGCGTTGGGCACCGAATCCTTGTTTTCCTCGCTCAGTTCGCCTGTTTCGTCCGCGGTGGCGATCACGAAACTATGAGACGGGTCGGGCCGAAGGGCGAGCTGTTCCGAGAAGGAGTATTCGCCGTTGTCGCCGACCGTGATCGTATGAAGCCCTGCTTTCGCGTCGCTGCCGCTGATTGTCGTTGTGAAAACGAGCGCGTCCTGTTCGCTTTGCGGCAGCGCGTCGGCCGAGCGGTAGACGTTGAGAGAAAATGCCTCGCCCTTGCGGTTTCCCGTCACCTCGTAGCTGACTTCGATCGTCTTCGGGTCAATTGTCTTGACGTACTTCACTTCGACGTCCGGCTTCGGATCGACGATCAGTGAATGAATGGTTGAGTGCGTCTGCCCTTCGTTGTCCGTCACCGCGAGTTCGATCTTGCGATCCCCGATCGGCACGCCGGAGAGCATGGCAATAGGTTCGGCGCCGAGGTCGATGGGGGTGGCGGGGTCGGTGATGTCGCGCCAGGCCCAGGAGACGATGCCTTGGTTGGCGGCGGTGCCGTCGTCGGGGTCGTAGGAGGTGCTGACCAGTGTCTCCGTCGAGCCTAATACCACCTCTATTGGGCCAGCGATTTGGGCAACGGGAGGTTGTTGAGATAAGCCTGTCCGCTTAACATCAAGATGAAAAGTACCTGACATGCGAGCGGTGTAGTCGTAGTCGCTGTCGCCATTGATCATGTCATTGACATCTCCCCACACTTCGATCTCGCCAACGTGTTTGTAGGTGTTCCCTTGTGGATCGGTCCAGGGCGCACGAATTCCAGGATTACTCAGCAGAAAACTCGTTGACGCGGGCGCTGCAGGAGCTTCGAGATAATTGCCTCCATAGCGAAAGCCGCCAAGAGATCCGATAGCAAAACTACCGCCGCTGGTGTTTCCCAAGTTGTAACGAAAAACAAATGAATCGGCTTGATCGATCTGGCTTGATGCGGTGACCTCCACACCATCAGTACTGAGCGTCAGGTCGTCATATGCCCAGACCTCGACTCTGACGCTGGCACGCAGTTGCGCGAAACGAAAATCGAAGACACTGAAGGCTGGCGATTCGGTAACGCTGAGGCCCAGATTCAACCCGACCGACACCGATGCGGTGGTTCCCGATGCTTCGGCATTCACGTCGAGTGCGGCATCGCCGCTATAGACGGCAGTTCCCCCCCGTCGCGAAGACACATGAGTGCCCTGCAGATCGACGGATACCGAATCGGTGTAAATGGGAGTATATGACTGTCGATTTAGTGGGTCGGTTTCTTGAGGCTGGTTCCGGCCCCAGACTTTACTGACACCTTCGGTATGTGCGACAGGATAAACTGAAAACAAGAAGGCTGGAGGATCAGCGACAACGAAAAAAAGGCGATTTTCAAGGTTTTCAAAAATTACGATCTCCCGACCCATCTGCGCTTCCCTTCCTGTAATGAGGTTAGCAAGATCGCAAACGGTTGAGTTCTGCTCAAGCCGCAATCCTTCGTGCCATCATTTACGAGGGCAGCGGTCGTGGGGGCATTCGCTGCAGCGCAGGGCGGCAATTTTGAGGATCAATTCCACTCGATTCGCTACTTCGAGGCGAGGGAAAATGCGTTTGTTCAGGTAGTCGCGAACAGTGTGCTTGCTCAGGCCGAGTTCGAACGCGATGGTCTCATCTTTCTTTCCTTCCATGATCAGCGCGACGATTTTCGCCTGCTGCGGCGAGAGGGAAAGCGACTGGATCGTGGTAGTGAAGAGTGACCCGAGCGGTGGCTGTGTGGAGAGGTCTTGTGCGGAGCGTTCACCCATGCCGGCCCCTAAAAAAGAAGAGCGTCGAACCAGGTACGCTCAGAGAAGGCCCGGCAAGAGCCCGTACAGAACGTGCCCTGGCCGACGCCCCTTTCGGGGCGCGGACACAAGGCACTGCTCCTGTACATTGAACTTGCCGGTTCTCTCTGAAGCAGCGTCTTGACGCGCGCGCGTCAATTCAAATTGTCGGCCAGCACGGCGTGAAACGCCGCCTGAACCACGAGTAACTATACCTACTGGATGGCGCGAATGGTATTCCCGGCAGCAGAGGCGGCGAACGTCCGTCGAAATGCCAGGAGCATTCTTCCCTGCCGGCCATGTCTCCCCCATGGCGGCGACCGACATCCAAAACAACGCAGCCGGCGCTCAGCCCGGCCACGTCATCTGCATTGAATGCCGCGATTCGCGTTACGCCGTCTCACGATGCAGGTTCACCGGCATCCATGTGTTTCACGCGGGCGGCGAAGTCGGCGTCGTCGAGCTTGCCGGCGTCGGCGAAGAGCGTCGCCAGCATCTCGACCAGTTCGCTTTTCTTCCGATGAGCCAACGCGCATCGGCATGGACCTGGCCGCGAAGTTTGCCGAGCAGATGGCACAACTGCGACTTCTGGGTCGCGTCGAGCCGCCACTGTTTGCGGATGACGAAGGAGTTATCCCAAGAACAGGTGAACGACCTGACAGCCCTTAGGGCGGCGGTGGATCACTACGGACGGAGAGAAGTTCCGGCCTTCGGCATCATGCCTCCCTTTCGTAGAAACGGGTAGACTTGGCCTTTTCTAAACCATGTTTGGCCGGTCAACGCGAGCGCAGGCCAGGGGAATAAAAGCATGCGCAACTTAAGGGGATGATTCGGCGCAACTCAGGGCGATAAATCGACCCTCGCGCACCTTAGCCAGAAACACGTAAACCCCGGCAGAACCGGGGTTTACAAAAGCGGGTGAAGGGGGTCGAACCCTCGACATTCACGTTGG
>JBBCIV010000315.1:0-25234 GCA_037189665.1 Phycisphaerae bacterium
GCCGATCAGCAGGCCGATGAAGCTCCCCACCATCGCCCAGAACGGCAGCACCATGCCGAGGATGATGAGGCCGATGTCGAAGCTCAGCATCATCGGCACGCCGGGGAGGATTCTCTCGGTGTTGTCAGTCAGGTCTTTAAACGGGATCGGGAAGATCGCGATCTTCTCCGGCAAGAACGCACTGCTGACCGCCGGCAAGGCGAGGTAAACGACGGCGAACGCCATGCCCAGCACCGCGCCGAAGCTGAAGACGCGCCATCGCCACGTCTCCTGGCCGCTCGACGCGTCCGCCAGCGCCGTCACGCCCGCAGCGCCCACCGGGGCCAGCGGGAAAGGCAGCTTTTCAACATCGCTGGTCAGGCGGAACATGATGTAGCCCAGCCCGAAGTTATCCAGACGGCTCAACAACATGCTCAGCGCCATCAGGCCGATCGGCACGTACCAGCCGGGATGGAAGAACGATCTGGTACCCAATACATCCGGTGACTGCGGCGCGTACCAGTCCGGTATCTTGTCGGCGATGCCGAATTTGCGCATCTCCTCCGACTGCACCACGAACTGCTGCCATAGCAGCCCCTGGCCCAATCCGGAGTGCACCAGCGTCGCCCCGGCCATGTAATACAGGATGTAAATTTCCGGCCGCGACAACTGCGTGAACGAACGCCGGGCGACTTCCATGAACAGGATGATCGTCACCCACTGCGCCGCCGACCCGATGTCCGAGCCGACGACCAGCTGCATGTACATGCTCGCCGGGGTCATGATCAACCCGACGAACAACCCGCCGATCATCGCCTTCAGCCCGAACGCATCCACCCACGATTCGGGCGGCTTCATCAGGTCGCGAAACTGTTGGAGCTCTTTATCTACCTGCATCGTTCGATCGCAATCTTGTCATTAGCCACAGAGGCATGGAGACACGGAGGAAACGAGTAACACGGACGTCCCCGCCCGTCGCCTTCACATTGATTCACGGGCGAGGACGCCCGTGCTACGAACCCTGTTCCTCTCTGTGTCTCCGTGGCTCCCTTACTTCCCATCACGCCAGCCGAACTTCCTCGCTCGTATCCGTCGCCACCACGTCCTTCGGCACCTCGGCGAACAGCTTTCGGCTTTCTTCAACGTATTCCTTCATCCGTTGCGGCGACAGGCTGCGCCATTGCAGGAACTGCTTGCGTAGTTCGGTCAGGAAGCTGCGGTTCATGCGCCACCAGCTGCCGTCGTCGCCGCTGAGGCGCTGGAGGACGACCTGCACTTCGTAGATCTCGTCGAACTCGCCGGGATGGATCAGCAGCAGCAGGTGCTGGCGGACGCCCAGGTCGAACGGGGTAAGCCAGACGACGGTTTTGATGCCGCGCGTCGGCTTGCCGTCGGTGTTCGTCCCCGCAAACGCCTCGACCTTGCCGGCCGAGAATTTGCCGATACTGCCTTCCTGGTGAGCCTCGAAGAACTCCGCCAGGTATGCCACCACGCCCTCAGCGGCGGTGCGGTTGATGGTGAAGGGAAGGCCGGCCAAAATCTGGTCGCCCTGCGGCGCGGGCACGCGCCAGCTGCGTTCGATGCTCGGGGCCGCGATCTTGCTCGCCAGCCTCGCCGGGACCAGGGCGCTGAGCAGCACGATGAGCAGGATCAGGCCCATCGTCATCATCGCGCTGGTGCCGGAGTAGTTCAGCGTCACGTTGCCCAGCCACCCCATCTTGAGGAGCGCCGTCCCGACGCCCTGCCCGATGATGTAGCCGAACACCGACCCGATCAGCCCGTACGTCATCGCCTCGGCCACGAACAGCGCGCCGACGTGCAGCGGCGCCAGGCCCAGCGAGGTGTACACGTGGATCTCGCGCCGGCGCTCGGCGATCGATCCCATCATCGTGTTGAAGATGATCAGCCCGCCGATCGCCAGGGGGATGGCGACGTTCGCCCCGCCGCCGATCGACGACAGGTTGCTGGCCGACACCAGCTTCACGCCGTCGGAGTAGCCGGCGAAGGTCGCCAGCGCGAACCGCTTGGTGATGTCGTCCACCACCTCGCGCACCTTATCGTCGCGATCCTGCGGCTTGTCGTCGCTGGAAGCCAACTTCACGCCCACCGTTCGGAGCGTGGTGCTCTCCAGCTTCCTCGCGATCGCGGCAGGAATAATGCCGAACTGCGTAGCAGGCAGGTGTTCGTAGCTCGCATCAGCCTCGGCGGCGGACGAGTCGGCGTCGAGGTCGAGCGTATCGACGTTGCTGTCGGTCAACCGGCGGCCGCTGGCGTCGAGGGCGCCGGAGCTGTACTTCAGCGGCGCCAGCGATGAGCCCGACAGCATCGTCACCCGCTGATCGAAGTCATTCCCATCGTACAACCCTGCCAGTTCCAGCGTCTGGCCGGCGATCTGCAACTTGTCGCCTACCTTGATCTTCAACAGGTCGGCGGTCGAGTGCGACAGATAGATGATGTTCGCCTCGCCTTTTTCGAGCCGGTCAAAATTGGTGACCACGTTCTCGATCGGCGACAGCTCGCCTTCGCCCGGCGACAGGCCGAGCATCGCCTGGAGCGCCACCACGCGGGCCGGCGTGCCGTCAACGTCGAAGCCGCCGACCACGAGGTTCACCTGGCTCTTGGTGTCGCCGGCGTCGAGCGTCCACCAGCGTTCGACGAACGTCTTGTTGGGATAGACCGACTTCAGGCTGTCGATCGCCTCGTAAGGCATGTTTCGGAAGCCGCGCTGGCGGAGCAGCAGGCCGGCATACTCGGCGTCAACGCCGGTCGGCAGCGAGATCGTGCTCTGGTAGCGGCTTGCCGACGTAAAGCACAACACCGCGAAGGTGATGAGCACCACCGTGATGCTGGTCAGCGCCGTGCGGAACTTACGGCGGCGCATGTTGGCGATGCCGAGCATGACCGCGCTCATCAGCACGCTGGCCCGCGCAAAGCTCGCCCCCTCCGCCGTCCCGCGGCCGGAGCGGAGGCGCTTCAGCTCTGTATCGAAACGCGAGTAGACGACGCTGATCACCACCAGCGACATCAGGATGATCGCGAACGCCAGGATGATGATCAGCGGGCTCGAGCTGATCTTGAACGCCGGGTGGAACATCCACAGCGCCGCCGCCATCACCGTGAAGATCAGCGCTGTGTAGCCGATCTGCTTGTAGATGTTGGTCGAACCGACGACCAGCCGCTCCATGCAGAAGCTGAACGGCACGGCCAGCAGCAGCAGGAAGATGGCGGCGTAGATGACGTCGTTGGCCATCTTCTGCGTGGCGTCGTAGACGCGGGCCTCGTCGGCCCAGGCGCCGGTGGCGTTCTTCATCATCGCGTCGGCGTTGACGTCTTTTTCAAGTTCGGAACGGGCAGTCTCGAGCTGCTTCCACGCGCTTTGGTGCATGGTGTCGATCAGCTCGCTGGTGACGCCTGCCTTGCGGTACTGCTCGATGCGGGAGTTGTTCAGGAACCAGAAATCGCGTGCCGTCACCAGCGCCAACGGCCCCAGGCGGCTCAACTCTTCGACCGAGTAACCGTCGCCCTCGCCGCGAACGCCAGCGCGTTTTTGCGGGGTCTGCTCCTCGGGCATATTTAGAAGCACGATGCGATTGCCGATGCGCCCGTAGCGGAACAGCAGGTAGGCCCGCGAGCCGGGCTCCAACGCGCCGGCCATCAATTGGCTGCCCAACATCGCGTCGAACCGCTGCGGCTCGGCATTGCGCCGGGCGTCCATCAACTGCACTTCGCCCAGGCCCTGAAGAAAACGCGGGTCGTACAGGCCGGTAAGCGTGAACTCCTGCGAATTGAACACAACCGACTTCACCGGCGTGACCTGCTGATCGAGGTTCACGTTCTGCTTGATATCGCCGGCCTGCTTGCCCAAGTCGGTGCACGCGACGATCTCCCCCGTGCCCGGCCGCGGACGGTAGACCTTCACGAGCAGTTGCTTCAGGTCTGCCAGCCGCGGAAGGCCGTCGAAGAAGTATCGCCCTTCGGCGTCGCAGTCGGTCACCTCAATGCGGCGCACGCCGACCGAATAGGGCAGCCAGCGGATCTGCGGGATCTTGCGCGCCCCCGGAATGTACATATACGTCGCCAGAAAGCCGTCGCGCGGCAGGTCGGGAATGGGCTTGCCCGCAGCGGTTGAGACGACCTGCCCCTGAAACTCATTGGTGTTGCGGCGGTACTCGGGCTCGCCGAGGAAGGCGGGGTCATTCCACGCGACGCGCATCAGGTCGTGGACCGCCTTTGCCTGCGCCGCGACCGAGGCGACGTTGAGGTTCGCCAGCGTGTCGTTCGGGGTATCGCGACGGGTGCGGTAGTCCTCCAGCGTCGTCAGGCTGAACGCCGGCACGCCCCAGGCCATGCCCATTTCCGTCGACAACGCGATCGGCGAGGCCAAATACGTCATCGGCGTGCGATTGAGCTTCAGCGGCTCGAAATCGACGATCTTCGACAGCGGCTTGAACCACTCGCCGGCCGGGTCGTTCTTTTGGGCAAGCGTGGCGTATTTTTCAAACCATTCGCGGTGCGTCTGGATCTGGGTGATCGACGACGTCCACGCCCAGCGGCCCCAGTACATCGGGCCGCAACGCGAGCCGAGGTCGGACAGGTCAAGGCCGACCATCACCTCGATGAGCCGGTCGTTGTTATAGCGGGGGTTCGGATCGTCGCTGCGAGCGGTCTGCTGATCGGGCGTGCCGGCGTTCACGCGGTCGGCAAGCCACTTATAGAGGTCGATGCGAGCCTGCATCGCGTCCTTGCGACGCTGCCACTGTTGCCGCAGGCCCTCAACGCCTTCGACGTCGCCCAGGCGGAGGAGCAGGCGATCGAGATATCGTTTCGCCTCGTCGATAGACTGGGCGAGTTCCTTCGGCTTGGACGCGAAGCGGTACTTCAACTGGCCGAGGCGGAGCTGGCGCTCTTCCAGCGCCTTCATCTGGTCTTCCTGCTCTTTTCCCACCTGTTCGACGGGCAGCACGCGGAGGCGGAAGAGGTCGTCCTGTTCGAGCGCGACGTCGGTCTCGATAATCTTGGTGATGCGCTCGATCAGCTTGCGGTCTTTCGCGATGTCGAGCTGCGAGGGATCGCCGTTCAAGCGCTTGGCGGCGGCGATGGCGGCCTCGACGTCCTTGATCTGCGGATCGACCTCATCATTGATTGCGTCTCGCCACTTTTTCGGGGCGTCGCCGAACGCCATCAGCATATGACGGCTGCCCAGCATGTTGAACGAATCGGCGCCGGTGAACGCGATGAGCACCGGCCGCTTCGGAGGATTGGCGGCGAAGTCGCGCAACATCCCCAGCGCGGCCGCCGGCTGAACCGCCTGACCGGCAGCTTCCGACGCGTCGGGCACGAGGCCCGCGGCGTCGTACGGCGTCACGATCAACATCGCGGCCCACGGCTTGAAACGGTTGCCGCGCATGTCGGTCGCGGGAAGCGGGTCTTTCGGGGCGACGTAGGCGTACAGGTTGCTCGCGGTGGCGCGCACCCAGTCGGCCTTCACCTTCAGCGTGGCGGTTTCGGTCACGGCCTTCCTGCGGATCTGCTCCGCCAGCTCAACGTCGGCGAGATAAAAGCGAGGGATGTTGATCGGGATCGCAACCTCGTGCGACCGCAGATTGTGGTTGTTGACGGTCGGGCCGGGCAGGACGATCACCGCGCTGGCCCCGAAGTACGCCACCGTCTTCCAGTCATCCCCGGCCGACGCCTCGATCACCGCGATGTTACCGGAGACCGACTTTGGCGGAATCTCGGCGTACGTCGCGTTGCCGCAGTACACCAGCTTGCCGGAAATGCCCTGGGCAGGCGTCGCGTTCAGACGAACGTTGGCCGGAAAAAATGGAAAAATCCTGGCCGGACGACCGCCGATCGTCATCGTCGCTTCGCTGGTGCGGGGCACCATCAGGTCAAAGCGATGCTCTTTCAACTCAACGCCGGGGAGCGAGGAAATCTGCGACTTCAGGTAATCGCGCGCGACATCGTAGCCGCTGGAGCCCACCGTCCGGGATTCGACGTTCGAGAGCGCCTTGAGATCCGCTTCAAACTGCTTCACATCCAGGTCAGCCGTGGCGACCGACGGCGTCGAAACGAGAAGCAGGCCGACAAAGAGAATCGGCCACAGAAAGTTCGCGAGGCGTTTGGGCATCCGAATACCTGGAAGACGACAACATCGAACGGGCGCGCGCCAACCGCGCCGGGGCCGGGCGATTATGGCGGTTGAGCGCGTAATTGCAAAAAGCCGTTTGCCACATTTGCGCATGCCATCAACCTTTTTGCGGAGGAAGTAAAGCCACGTCACATTTCCGCCCGTTTCTGCACAACATTCACCTCAAATGCCAACCGCCGACCTGTTGAGGCCATGGCCTTTTTATTCCAAAATTTTGCGCCGCTCGCCTGCTCGCCCCCCAAGCGTTTCGACGCCGTGCACCGCGGCGCCTGTGAACAGGAGTTACGGTCCCACCGAAATGATGCAAATCGTGACATCATCGTTGTCTACACCGCTGTCGGCCCGGCGTGGAAAGGCCTGTTGTGAGAACACGCAATAACTTGAAGTTTCCCACTAAATGACGACGATATTTTTTTATTGGGCTGCTACCCAATCGGGGCTCTCTCTCGGCAGGCGTTTAATAGATTGTTCCTACGGACGCCTGTACTCCCCCGCACTTGCTTAAATTTAGGGATTCGATCACGGATGAACGCTATACGGCGCGTGGACGCGCGAGCACTTCGACCTATGCCACAGTCATTCAGTTCAGAAGCGGGCCGCTCAAGCCTCAGCGAGCGACGCACCTCACATCGCGGCCCCGTCCAGACCAAGGCCCGGCTCATCGTGCTCAATGATGCGGCCGACGGGACTGCGCACGACATCATGACGCGGGAGGCCTCGCTCTCGGGCATCACGTTTCTGCTAAGGGAGAGCCTCAGCGTCGGCCAGCAATGCCGCGTCGAGTTCGACTCCAACGGCCACGCGGGCCGGAAATACCTCGCCGAAATCGTCCGTTCCCGCCCGATCTCCGGCGGCCGGTACGAGATGGCGATGGAGTTCCGGAAGCCGCTCTGACGATGCCGCCCTCGTCAGGCTGCGGCCCGCGCATCCATGACGCCGCCGGCCCCGTTCGGCCATGCGTCGCTTTCGCCGATATATGGCAGAGATGATCGATGATCTGCGAGATCACCGATGCCGTGCTGGTTTTCGGCATGCGTTTGCGGTGAAATACACGCGATCACATGAAGGGTTTTCTTCGCTTCCACCTGGACCCAACCGACGCCGCGCATCGGCAGATCACGCGGGAATTACGTCAGCAGATCCTTCACGGCAAGCTGAAGCCGGGAACCCGACTGCCCGGATTGCGCGAGCTGGCCAAAGAACTGGGCACCAACTACTTCACGGTACAGACGGCGCTCACGCCGCTCGTTCGCGAGGGGCTGATCGAACGGAAGCCGAAGCTGGGCACATTTGTGATGCGCGACACGCCACTGATGACGGCGGTCGCGATCTTTTGCGGGTCGGAGATCAGCCGGGAGGGGGCGGCGTTTTATCACACGCTCTGCAGCACGCTTTTTAAGCGGCTGACCGAACTGGGGATCGAACCGCGCCTGTTCATCGATCCGCGCCCCCTCGATCGACAGGACGATCCGTACCCAGTGCTGATGCAGACGATCCAAAAGGGCGGTGTACAAGGCCTGGTGGGATGCATGCTAAGCCGGGTACACCACGAATGGCTTCACTCATTGCCGCTGCCCGTCGCCGTGCTGACGACCGGCGATTTCGCCTATGGCGTGAAAAACGACGCCCGACAGATGTACGAGGATTCGTTCGGCCTGCTCAAACAAAAGGGTTGCCGGCGAATCGCGATGCTGACCCTGCCAACGATGTCCCACGACGCCGACCGCCTTGCCGCCGCCGAGCACTGCGGCATTGACCTGCGGGTCATCCAATCAGAGCTGTCCGACACGCACGTCGCGACCCAGGCAGAGCATGGCTATACGCTCTTTCGTCGGCTGTGGGATTCATCCGACCGGCCTGAGGGATTGATGGTCTTTCCGGACGGCCTCGTCCCCGGCGTCATCACCGCCATCCTCGAACAAAGAATTCGCGTCCCCGAGCAATTGCACGTGCTTTTTCACGGCAACCGCGAGATCCCGATCCACTGCCCCTTTCCGGCGAACTGGGCGATGGCCAGCGTCTCGCAGATGGCCGATGCGCTGGCGTCCCAGCTCGAAGACCAGGTCCGCAACGTCCGGGTATCACAGATCCTCCTGCCGTTCGAGATCGTCAAGGCATCCTGACTCGGCCCTCCCCCCACACACAGCACTATCGGTAACCGCGACAAAAGAATTCCGTTGACACATTTTAATGATAGCATATCATATCCTTGTCTTAATCACGGATCTGCGGAGGAGTAGATATGCAGTCTGGAGCAAACCGTTCGGCGATTCTTTTCACCGGAACCCTTCTAACAGCCCTGTGGGCATCCCAAGCCGAAGCGGCGATCATCGCCTCCAGCGGCGAGGCGACCGTCTTCAACGACACCTTTGCGGGTAACAGCAGCGCGTGGACGAACGTCAACGTGGTGAACGGGACCGGAACCGCCGCCACCACGAAACTGGCGATCGACTCCTCCCAACTCAAACCGTCGATCGCCGGCGACGCCGGCGCGGTCGTCAGCACGAAGACGTTGGCCGCCCCCCTCGACATCGCGAACGGCCCGATCTCGCTCTACATGAATGTTCGTGTCGACACGATCAACGGCGGCGACGGCAGCCGCTTTTCGTTCAAGCTCCTCGAATCGACCGGCAACCGGTTCGTTGACCTGCTCATCCGCCCCGGCACCGGGAGCTACATCGAGTACCGAAACGCCGCCGGCACGGGCGTTCAGGGCAGCGTGACCGGCACGAGCGGCATCATCACCAGCAACAGCACGTTCTACACGTTCAAATTCTCACTGTCGGCGCCAGACGGCATCGCCAGCCCCGCGCTGGCGCAGGCGTTCTATTACAACACGACTTCGTCCAGCTACGTCAGCCTCGGTTCCATCGCCGGCCTGATTGACCTCGACACCGGCATTTTCAACCGCGTCGAGATCTACAACCGCAATGGCACGGGCGGCGCCGCGTACTTTGACGAGGTGCTCGTCACGCAGGTTCCCGAGCCAAGCTGCGCGTTATTGCTCGGCGTTGCCGCGACGTTCGCCGGCAGGCGTCGGATGCGCGATCGATTCTGAATCGACGCGCGCAACCGCGTCGCGCGAGGTAGAGCTGCACAGCCGTCATTTCCGCTGACGATGCCAGCAAGGGCACGTCGTTGCGGCCAATGGAGGAATCATGTCAGTCAGCGCATTCCGATCGGGCAGAACCAGAATCGATTCGCGGTCTGCAACAAACGACCGTGGCTTTACCCTGGTTGAGCTATTGGTGGTCATCGGCGTCATCGCGCTCCTGATCTCGATCCTGCTGCCGGCGCTCAACAAGGCGCGCAACGCGGCCCGAAACATCAAATGCGCCGCCAATGTGCGGCAACTCGTGCAGGTGACGTTCATGTATGCCAACGACAACAAAGGCGTCATGCCCGCGATGTCGCGCACCTCGGCGATGCGGTTCGGCGATTACCAGAACTCCTCCAACGGATCATTGCAGGCGCTGTTCAACACATACCTGAAAGTTCCAGGAACCTACCCCGGCGCGACCACGTTCGAGGCCGCCGTGAATGCCAACGTGCGGTTCAACACCCCCGGAGTCATGGTCTGCCCGAGTTCGGGGATACCGACCGCGGGGGGCACGTTCTACCGCATGTCCTACGCCTACTACCCCGGCAGCGCCTTTCCCTGGGCACCGGCGGGCGACGGACAACTCCACTCGCTGAACCTCAAGCTGACCAAGCTCGCAGCGCTGTCACGTGCCCCGCGTCTGGCCAGCAATGGCATCCCCGCGGGCAGTTCGATCGGCAGTGGCAGGGTCGCGGTGTGGGCCGACCGATGCCAGATGATCCTCACCACCGGCAACAACGGCGGGCCGACCGAGTCCGGGCACCTCAATCCTAAAACCGGCCAGGTCTTCGGCGGAAACGTCGGCCGATCGGATGGCTCGGTGGCCTGGTATCCCTTTTCGAAGGATACGACCGCCACGGAATCGTTCGTCATCATCACCGGCGCCATCTGGTCGCCGGCGGGCTCGATGGCGGCTCCGAGCGACGCAGTCGGAACGCCGACCGACGGCAACGGAAACCTCGGCACCAACGTGCTGATGGGCGCAAGCTGGCAAAACAATCCGCTCCTGGTCTACGGCACGAAGTGACTACAGAGGGAACGGACCGCGGTTCGGTCACGCATTACGGTTTACCGCGAGGCCGCCCGCGGCGCTCGAGGCGGGGGAACACGGCTCCCAGCAGATTCGCCACGCTCAGGTCAGGCAGTGGGACCTTCCATTCGCCACGAACGAGCGACCCGATCACCCCTGCCGCCACGCGCATCGGGGAGAGCAGGCGATCTCTCAGCCGGATGCGAACCGTCGCCGTGTTGGGCTTGAACAGCAGCAGCGTGACGTCATCTCCTTCGATGGGCCGGCCGCAATGAGACTCGATGGCTGTAACGATCCGCGAGATCAGCGTTGCGGGATCGCTCACGTCCAATTGCACGACCACCGATAGCAGCCCCTCCTGTCCCAGTAATTGGTCGTCGCCGCGCCGCGTTTCGGGCAGCGAGTCGGTATAGCAGACGACGAGGTCATCCGGACCGAGCTCAACCTCGAACTGCTGGTAATCGCACAGATCGACGATCCCCAGCGGCACGTTCGCCAGGTCCACCGACGGCCGGCCGGCGTGCTCGATATACGACCACGTCCGCTCTGCCGCGCGATACAGCAAGGGCGGCGGATGGCCGGCGTTGCAGAGGCTGAGCGAGCGCGTCGGCCCGAAAAACGTCGTCACCACCGCCGTCGCGAACGAGCCGGCCTTCGACTGCTGCACTAGCGCCTCGTTCATCCGCCGCACGAACTTCACCTGGTCGAGATGATTCACGTGCTGCCGCATCAGTTGCCGCAGGGAAAGCGCCAGGTCGGCGACCGCGTTCCCATGTCCCGCCACGTCCGCCACCAACAGCCGTGTGATGCGCCCGGTGGCGCAGCTCGACACGTAATATACGTCTCCCCCACTGTCGGCGGCCTGAAACGGCTTTGAGTATACCCACGCGTCCAGCCCGGCAAGGTTGACGGAACTGTCAACGGCCTGGTTGCCGCCCCAGACTTCCATGCACTGAAGGGTGTATTCCTGATCGGCCATCGCGATACGCCAGTTTACCCGGCCCTCCCCCGTTCGCCGGCGAGCAAAAACGCGTCATGCCGCCTGCTGAACGGTCCGCGGTACGTAGCCGCCGACGCTGTGGCTGACGGCCTCGACGACGACGAACGCCTTCGGATCGATCTGATGCACCAGCTTGAGCAACGACGGCCGGCGGCGGCGCGGGATGACCATCATCAGTTCCTTCACCTCGCCGCCCACGCCCTTTCCGCAGAACTCGGTCACGCCGTACCCCTCGCCTGCGAGCAGTTCCTTCATCTGCACGGTCGCGTCGCGCGTAATGACGCGCACCATCACCTGCCCGAACGCCAGCAGCCGTTCCACCGTCATCCCCACCAGCGTGCCGCACGCATATCCGCCGGCATAGGCGAGCATGTTGCCGGGATGGCCCTCCAGTTCCTTGAAGACCTTGGCGATCGCGAAAATCCAGATCGTCGATTCCACGAACGCCAACACCATCGCCGGTCCCCGTCGGCCGTTGACGAGGAACATCACGCGGAGCGTCCCCACCGACACGTCGCCAATCCGCAGACAGAAGATGATGAGCGCACCAACAAATGCTTCCATCCGCGCGATGATAGCCCACCGGCCGCAACGCGCGAAAGGCCCGCGCACGCTCGCCGTCGGCGTGCCTTCGCATAGAATCGGCCCCATGCACTCCCGTCATCCTCCACGCAACCGGCTGGCCAAGGTGCTGCCCGACGAATGGCGCAAGTACCTCGTCGAGCAGGGCTGCCCGAAGCGCAAGTACACCGCCGTCTGCCGCGCGACGCTCGTCGGCGGCCGCGTGATCGAGGACCTCATCATCGAACAAGGCTGGATCATCGCCCTCTCCAAATCCGGCCTCGCCGGCACGTTCGAAGAACGCATCGACTTCGACCCGCGAACGATCAACGCGCTGGAACTGAAACAGGTCGTGTGACGTTCGATCGCCGTCCTTCCGAGCGCGGCTGGCCTCGTGAAACGCCGATTTCGATTGGGATTCAGCAAGAATTTGGCCGCAGAGACGCAGGGGCACGGAGATCGCCCCAGGTCAGCGAAAAAAGATATGCGGCCATTGGAAATGCAGAGCATGCGCTCAGCGTGAAGGCAATCTTCGCGCGCTCTGCGGCAAACATTCTTATTACAATCAAAACGTGAGAGGCTCAGACCAGCGCTGCCCGTGCCGCCAGCACGCGGGATCGGGCTTCGTCGGGGGTGTTGGCGGTGGCGGTGAGGTGGCCCATCTTGCGGCCTTTTTTCGCGTCGGTCTTGCCGTAGAGATGCAGTTTGACGCTGGGGTCGCGCAGCGCCCGGTCCCACTTCGGCTCGCCGCCGGCGGCGAGCCAGACGTCACCCAGGAGGTTGGCCATCGCGGCAGGTTTCAGGAGCGTGGTGTCGCCGAGCGGAAGGCCGCAGACGGCGCGGAGCTGTTGTTCAAACTGGCTGGTGACGCAGGCGTCGAACGTCACGTGCCCGCTGTTGTGCGGCCGCGGGGCGAGCTCGTTCACGATCACGTCATTCCCCGCCACGAACAGTTCCACGCACAGCAGGCCAAGCAGGTCGATCTTCTGCGCGATCTGGCGCGCCAGCACGATCGCCTTCTCGCGGAGGGCCGCCGATAAACCCGGCGTGGGCTGGTTGGTCACCGTCGTGACGTCGAGGATGTGGTTGACGTGGACGTTCTCGAACACGTCGAACGCGCGGACGTCGCCGGAGGCGTTTCGCGCGACGATCACCGAAATCTCGCGGTCGAACTTCACGAACCCCTCGAGCACGCCGAGCGGGCAGTTGAGCTTCGCCCAGGCCGCGTCAGCCTGATCGGGCGCGTCGATGCGCGACTGGCCCTTGCCGTCATACCCGAACTCGGCCGTTTTAAGGATGCAGGGGGTTCCGAGATCGGCGACGGCGGCCTTCAAATCGTCGGCATTGCGAACGGCGCGGTAAGGCGCGACGGGAAATCCGGCGCCGGAGAGGAAGTCTTTTTCCTTCAGCCGGTGGCGCGTGGTATCGAGCACGAACGGCGACGGACGCACCGGCCGCAGCTTTTCGATGGCGGCCAGCGTTTGCGAGGGGACATTCTCGAACTCGAACGTGACGACGTCCACCGACTCCGCAAACCGCACGGCGACGGCGACGTCGTCGTAAGGCGCGTTGACCTCCACGTCTGCCACCTGGCCGGTCGGACAGTCGTGCGTGGGATCGAACGCGTGCACGCGATACCCCATCCGCCGGGCCGCGATCGCAAACATGCGCCCGAGCTGCCCGCCGCCGAGAATGCCGATGGTTTGACCGGGGAGAATCACGCGGGATGTGATAGCAGAACGAAGGGGAGATTTCATCCTGAGGCGTGGAATGGGCCACAGAGACACGGAGGAAAGAGGGAGAATACTCGTTCTGTTTAGCGTCGCGGCTTGCCGCGGGTTTTGGGCCGCGAGGAAAACCCGCGGCAAGCCGCGAAGCTCTAAACGGGTGCGCGCGATCACGCCGCGACGGGCGGCGGGAAGAGCTGGACTTTCACGCGGCCGACACGTTGAGGTTCGGCGTCAAGGACATAGTAGCTTGCGCCGTCGTGCTCAAACTGCGTGCCGGCCTGCGGGATTCGTCCCAAGTGAGTGCTGACGAAGCCGCCAAGCGTGTCGTAGCCGGCGTCTTCAGGCAGGTGTGTGCCGAGCAGGCGATTCAGTTCGTCGATGTGGATGCGCGCGTCGACCTCGGCCGTCGAGTCGTCGATGCGCTTGAAGATCGCAGGCTCGACCGGCTCGTGCTCGTCGCTGATCTCGCCGACAAGCTCTTCGAGCACGTCTTCGATCGTGACCAGGCCCGCCGTGCCGCCGTATTCGTCGAGGACGATGGCGATGTGGACCTTCTGAAGGCGGAAATCCTGTAGGAGGTCGCGAAGCGGCTTGGACTCGGGCACGAAGAACGGCGGCCGCATTGCGGTGCGGATGTCGAAGGCGTGCGGGGTTTCGCCCACAAAGCGGAGCAGGTCGCGTGCGTAGAGGACGCCTACGATGTGGTCGAGCGAGCCTTCGTACACCGGCACGCGCGAGTGCCCGGATTCCTCGATGAGGCCACGGATCTTGTCGAGCGGCGAATCGACGGCCAGGCCGATGATGTCCGGCCGCGCGGTCATCACCTGCGCGACGGCGGTGTCGCGGAACTGGATGACCGATTCGATCATCTCCCGCTCGGCCTCGTCGACGACGCCGGTCTTCTCGCCTTCTTCGACGACGGCGAGAATTTCGGATTGCAGTTCTTCGCCCGCCTTCTCCTGCTCGGCTTCCTGAGCGCCCGACGTCGTAGCGCGGCGGACGACGTGCTCGGTGACGTGCAGCAGCTTGGCCAACGGCCTGAAGACGATCCGCATCGCGTGCAGCGGCCGGACGAAAAAGGCGATGATCGGCTCGCCCGCGTAGATCGCCAGCGCGTGTGGAAGCGTGACCGACGCCAGGATCGTCAGCACCAGCGCCGATCCCGCGGCCACGAGATATTCCACCCACTCCTCCCACTCGTATCGGCGAGTCAGGTGGAGCAACGCCAGCAGGATACTGATGTTGAAAAACAGGCGGATCGACGCGGTGAGGAAAGCCAGTTCGCCCGAGTATTCGACCGTTGAATCGAGCCATTTATCCTGCCGTCGGCGCGTGAGGGCGGCCTCGAGGCGGGCGCGGGAGAAGTCGCGCAGGGAGAACGTCAGCGTCGCGAACACGCACGATAGCATGACGGCCAGCACGATCGCGACAATGGTGAGCGGAAGGGACATGGCTTTCAGACTTTTTCTTCCTTGGCGGCAAATACCGCGCCGACGCCCAGACGTGTGAGAATGCGATCCTCGGTCTTATGCATGCGGCGGTATGCCGGCGTCGTTCTATCGTCGTGGCCGGAGAGATGCAATATTCCGTGAAGGGCGTAGAGGAGCAATTCGTGTTCCAGTTTGTGGCCCAATTCTTTCGCACGCCGGCGGGCCTCGGGGACACAGACGACGACTTCGCCACTGATGACATGGCCGCGCGGGCCGTGGTCAAGTTCGAACGTGAGCACGTCGGTCGGGCCGGGAATGCCCATGACCTGCTCGTGTAACTCGCTCATACGGGCATCGTTGACCAGCGCGAGGGAGACCTCCAGCGGCGCACGGGGAATCAGGCCGAGCGCCTGGTTCAGCTTATCCTCAATAAACGGCACAAAGCGGCCGCCGACCGTGGCGGTGATGGAAAGAACGCGAGCTTCGCCGCGAGCCGATTTGTCGCGGCGGGACGGTTTTGGAGATCGTCGGGTGCTCATGCCGTCTTTGCCGCCGGTGGGTCCTGAGCGGCGGACAAGGTGGCCGGCTCTTTGGCCTTGTTGTCGCTTGGGTAAGCGATGCGGCCGTGGTAGAGGCCGAGAAGGCTCTTGACCAGGCTGCGCTCGATCAGTTCCAACTCACGCATGGTCAATTCGCTTTCGTCGAACTGCCCGTCGAGCAGGCGCTTCATCGCCAGGTCGTGCACCAGCGTTTCGATGCGGTTGGCGTTCGGATCTTCCATTGCGCGGCAGGCGCTCTCGCAGGCGTCGGCGAGCATGACGATCGCCACTTCCTTGCTGCGCGGCTTGGGGCCGGGGTAGCGGTATTGATGCTCGTCGATCTCCTGCTCCAGCGGGTCTTTGCGGTCCTGTTCCTTGCGCGCCCGGTGATAGAAGAACTCGACCAGCGTCGTTCCGTGGTGCTGCTGAATGAACGGCAGCACGCTGGTGGGCAGGCTGTATTCCTTGGCGAGTTCGACGCCGTCCTTCACGTGGCCGATGATGATCAGCAGGCTGACGCTCGGCGACAGGTTGAGGTGGCGGTTCTCGCCCGGCTGTTGCTGGTTCTCGACGAAGTACTCGGCCTTGTTGATCTTGCCGACGTCGTGGTAGTACGACGCGACGCGGCACAGCAGCGAGTTCCCGCCGATCGCCTCGGCGGCCTCCTCGGCGAGGGTGGCGACCTGAAGGCTGTGGTTGTACGTGCCCGGCGCTTCCAGCGCCAGCCGGCGAAGCAGCGGGTGCGACGCGTCGGCCAGCTCCAGCAGCGTCATGCTCGTGGTGATGCGGAACACCCGCTCGATGAACGGCAGGATGCCCAGCGTCAGGAAGCCCACCGCCAGCCCCGCGGCGCCGGAGTAGATCGCGTTGCGGACGATGAACGCGAACGGGTCCATCGCCAGCCAGCCGACGGCGAACGTCGCGCACATCATCGCGATCGCGGTGCCGCCTCCCACCTCGATCAGCTTGCTGCGCGTGCGCACGTCTTCCAGCAGGAAGCAGCACGTCGCCACGCCGGTGATGAGGATGAAGAAGAAATCGAGCCCCTCGCCCAGCGCCAGCGTGGCGAGGATGGCGTGGATCGCGCCGATGCCCATGGCGAACCGCTGGTCGTACGCGATCGCCAGGATCATCGCTACCATGATCGTCGGGGCGATGCCGAACACGTAAGACCGCGTGCTGCCCAAACCCGTTAGCTGAGCCAGGAGCAGCATCGACGCCATCAGCGCCGCCAGACCCAGAGCGCGTGCGCGATTGCGGAGGATGCGCGGCTGGAACGCCGCCACGTACGCAACGGTGATCGCGCTCAGCACCACCACCACCGCGGCGAGGCCCAGGCGTTGCCACCATATACGCGTGCCCAGCGATTCCAGGAACGCGTCGTGCTCGGCCTTCAGCTTGACGAAGTCGGCGGCCTTGATGTCGCCTTTCTTGGCGATGATCATGTTCGCCCGCATCGCGGCGTCGCCGGCGGACGACGGGACGGCCTCGTCCGCGCGATTCTGCGCCTCGGCGGTGGCGATGGGGTCGAGCTCGTAGTTGGGCGTCAGCTTCGCCAGCGTGATCGCGACGATGCGCGGGAATAGAAGCGCCCGGAAGTTCTGCTGCGCCGGACGCGAGATTCGGGCCTGAAGCTCGTCCCGCATCGCAGGCGAATAGGTCTCCTCAACGCGAACCGTGTCGATTCCCTGCACGCGCACCAGCCGCCCGCGATCCTCGTCGCGGTCGGCGGTGGGGAGGACGATCAGGCGGTTCAGGCGAAGCTGCTCGATATACGTCTCGACCGACGCGTTCCAATTTTTACGTTCCGACGGATCGAGGTAGTCGCGCAGCTCGGCCACCGAGGCGCCGTCGAGCGTGCCGCGCAGCGGTTCGGGCAGTTGATCGGGGTGCTTGTCCTTGACGGTATCGGGAAGGCGGTTGAGTTCGTCGGCGATGACATCGATCGGATCGACGGCGGCCCGCTTATACACGCGTGGTTCGTTGCGGCGGGCGGCGGAACGGGCTTCGTTCAGGGCGTCGGGATCGGACCAGGTAAAATCGACGCGGGAGACGATGTCGTGCGGGACGTATTGGCCGACGCGCCAGCCCAGCACGTTCGGGCGCAGCATGAGGATCGCCGTCGTAGCGACGACGAACCCGAGCACAACCAGGAGTGACGCGTGGTTTTCCGGCCGAAGCAGGCGACCCATCAAGGTGTCGTCCAAGTCCGGACGATTCTTGCGAATCTCTGCCCTGCGGTGACCGAGTTGGCGAAACAGTCCCATAGACGTACGGGCCTTCTTACACAAAAACGCCACGTGGCCGCTAAACGCACAGTCGGACACGGGACGACGAACAGACAGCTTGCCTGATTCTACCGCGAATGCAAGTTTCTCCCAAGTTATCACACCTTCCCGAATTTACACCGATTGCGGCGATCCTGCGGCATGTAACTTAAATATTAATAGTGAGTTATGAAATTTTTGCGGGTGAAAACGGTGGTTTAAACTCTGCGGCTTGCATGTTCCCGTCAACTCCCCGACACTTGCCCTCACGTCGGACCGGCCGGCGACCGAAAGAAGGGACGCGCGTGCGATATCGCTCCAAAACAGGGCTTGCTGCCGTGCTGATGGCAGGTTGTCTGGCGATCGCCCAACACGAAGGGCCTCGGCTCGTAGAGGCGACCGACTTCGACACGGTGGCGGCCAACGACGGAAAAACGGTCATTTTACGTGGGAAAGTGGCGTCGGCGGAGTGGAGCAGGTCGGGCGCGGTGCTCGTGATTCAGTTCGAAAACGCCAACAAAGTAATGGCAGCGGCGTTTCAGAAGAGCCGCGAGAAACTCGACGCCGCCTTCAACGGCGACTACGCGAAGTCCCTCACGGGCGCCAAAGTCCGCCTGACCGGCAAAATCCAACCGTACGGCGGACACGACGCGAAATTCAAGGACGGATACGAACTCGTCATCTGGGACATCACCCAGACCACTATTATCGAGCTCGCCGCTACCCAGCCCGCGCAGGCCGGAGAACCGTGACAGCATTGGCGAACTGCTAACGACAATCCCGATAAGGGGTCTATTCAGACGATGCTCCGAAAAACGACGCTCCCCTTTGCAGCACTGCTCGGCCTGGCGACGCTTGCCGTCGCCCAGGACGCACTGCCGGACGCGCAGCGGCGCGTGGAAGTGCTGGCCGCACAAGCTTCTGCGCGGGCTGAACTGAAAGGCCAGTTGCTTGCCTCGCCGGTAGCGCCGGGCGTGTCGGTCCGGAGCTTGATCGACAACGACCCGAGTTTTCCTGTCGAAGAACTGCTCGACACCGCCGAGCAGATCGGCGGGCCGCGTTGGGTGGAGAAGGACATCGTCCAGATCCGCATGCAGTTGCCCGCCGCCCGCGTCGTCGAGCGGCTGGAGGCCATCCCGCCCGAGAAACGCGACCCGCGCCTGACCCCCGCCGCGATGCAGCGGCTTTCGCAGGAGTGGCGGACGCGCAGCTTCCAGGCGACCGGACAGGCGATCCCCGTGTCGCGCATCGAGTCGCTGGTGGGCGGCGTGCAGACGCCGCACTGGCAGACCGTTCCGCAGGCGGCCCGGCTTGACGCCGCGGAGCGCGCCCGCGCGTCGGCGGTCGGAACGATCGTCAGCAACACGACCAACATCCGCATCGGCGGGCCGAACGAAACGCTGGAGCCCGCGCTGGGGCCGGGGTCGACCGAAAAGCTGTCCGCCTGGGCCGCCTCGCTTCCCGCGACGCGCGTGATGCTCCGCGACGACCGGCAGGTCGAAGTCGGCGTGTTCGTCGACAAAACGGGCCTTGGCGAACAGCTACGGGCCGTCATTCGCAGCGATCTGGCGTCGAACTCCGAGACGTTGAACGCGATGGACGCCGGCGTTCGCGCGATGCCGACGATCGTCGTCGGCCGGGCGGCAGTGCAGATTCCCGAAGACGCGCCGGCGGGCGGCGCGCCGGTCGTCCTCCAAGGCTTGCCTGCCTGGGCGTCCGATCCCATCAACGCCGAGTCGTCCGCCCCGCGCAGCGACAGCAAGCTGCGGACCGCCCGCGTTGCCGAGCGGTCCGCCAAGGTCGCGCTGCGCGGCGTGATCGAGCAACTACCGCTCTCCCAGGGTCTGACGCTTAAGCAAGCCGCCTCCCGCGATCCGCGCATCTCCGCCGCCATCGAACGCGCCGTCGAACGCGCCCGCGTCTACCAGGTCGATTACAACGCCGACGGCAGCGCGGTCGTCCGCGTCACGCTTGATCCGAATGAACTGCTGGACGAACTGACGTCGTCGCGGTGAACATCCCGTTTAGCGTCGCGGCTTGCCGCGGGTTTCGTCGCGATACAAGAAAGCCCGCGGCAAGCCGCGACGCTAAACGGGGGTAGTTTTTCACGCTTTTGCTTCGACGATCTCCCGCACGTACGGGTTCGACGCCAGCTCTTCGCCGAGCGTCGAGACGTCGCCATGTCCCGGCAGCAGGTTCGTCTCCGGCGGGAGTTGCATGATCTTGCGGATGCTGGCGCGCAGGTCGTCGTAGCTGGAATCGGGCAGGTCGTATCGGCCGACCGCGCCGCCGATGATGAGGTCGCCGCCGACGAGGAGGTCGTCCTCTTCGAAGTAATACATCACGTGTCCCGGCGCGTGGCCGGGCGTGTGAATGACGCGGCAACGGTGGTCGCCGATCGACAGCGTCTGGCCGTCCTCAACATGTCCATCCGCCTTGCCCGACGGGATGGTGAACGGCAGGGGGAACAGTCGCGTGTTGGGGTTGTTGAGCTTCGCTTCGTCAAGCTTGTGAATGAGGATCGGCGTGCCGGGAAACGCGTCGGTAACGACCTTGTGGTCCGCCACGTGATCGAAATGGCCGTGCGTGAGCCAGAGGCCCTTGAGCTTCCATCCGTTGATTCGCACCTGCTCCATCAACGCCGCCGCCGTGTGATCCGGGGCGTCGAACAGCACGCATTCCTTCGACGGCTCGTCGACGATCAGAAAACAATTCGTTCCCGCGATGCCGCCGGTATCCATGAGAACCTTCATGCCCATGGTGTATCCGAAATGTCGTTTAGCGCCACGTCTTGACGTGGTTTTTCCTCTGTGGGAACGGCTAAGTCAGTACACCCGCTCCGGCGGGGCGTCGGCGTGTTGTTCGAAGAAGGCGATGGTTTTCCTCAGGCCGTCCTCGAGGGACGTTTTGGCGGTCCAGTTCAGCTCCTGCCTGGCGCGGCTGACGTCGAGGCAGCGTCGAGGCTGGCCGTCGGGCTTGGTGGTGTCCCAGCGGATGTCGCCGGTGAAGCCGGCGAGCTTGGCGACCAGTTCGGTCAAATCCTTGATCGTGATCTCGCGGCCGGAGCCGAGGTTCATCGGGTCGGGCTTGTCGTAGCGGAGCATCGATTCGATCAGCCCTTCGGCGCAGTCTTCGGCATACAAAAATTCGCGTGACGCGCTGCCCGTGCCCCACGCGGTGATGAACGCGTCGCCGCGCTTGCGGGCCTCGACGCACTTGCGGATCAGCGCCGGGATGACGTGCGACGAGTGCGGATGGAAGTTGTCGCGCGGGCCGAACAGGTTCACCGGCAGCAGGAAGACGGCGTTGAGGCCGTATTGCTGGCGGTAGCCCTGGCACATCGTCAGGAGCGACTTCTTGGCGATGCCGTAGGGGGCGTTGGTTTCCTCGGGGAAGCCGTTCCACAGTTCGTCTTCGCGGAAGGGGATGGGCGTGAACTTCGGATAGGCGCAGATGGTGCCGGTCTGGACGAACTTCTTCACGCCGTGCTTGCGGGCGCCCTCGATGAGGTGCATGCCCATCGCCATGTTCGCGAAGAAGAACCGGCCGGGGTTGTCGCGGTTGGCGCCGATGCCGCCGACCTCCGCCGCCAGATGCAGCACGGCGGCGGGCTTATGCTGGACGTAGAGTCGCTCGACGTCGGCCTCGCGCGTCAGGTCATAGTCGGCGCGGCGGGGGACGAAGAGGTTCTCAAACCCGCGGGCGCGCAGCTGATCGACGACGAACGATCCCAGAAATCCGGCGCCGCCGGTGATGACAATGCGGTCGGTGGTGGAGATGCCCATGTGTGTGATTCCGCCTCGTGTTTACCGGGCAGAGTGTGAAACACAAAGCGGTGCCAGTCAAGGCGTTATGCGGCGGAACATTGTTTATAGCGGGGGCGGTTTTTGTTGCGGGACAGGGTGGGCAAAGTATGATCTCCGGCAAGCTCGAAGGCATCGGGCCGGGGATCGGCGGGGAAAACCCTTCACCTCGTCACTATCTGCGAAGGAGAATCCACATGAAACGAATGCAGCGAACGACGGGTTCGGCAGCGGTCAAGGCGGTCGTCGCGGTGGCGGTCGTGGTGTTGATCGGGGCGGGCGTGTGGTATTTCACGAGCGACGTTTTCCGGACCAAGGTTGACGCCGGTTTCAGCCAGGCGACCAAGTGGACGCCGGAGAACATCGCGAAAGACCCGCAGAACTACCTCAACTACGTCGAGGCCGAGACGACAAAGGCCCAGCAGGCGCTCAAGGCGTCTCGCATCGCCGTCGCGCAGAACCGCGGGAAGCTCGAGACGATGAAGGGCGAAGCCCAGAACAAGATCAAGGCGGGCGAGAAGGCGGTGAAGGAACTGGTCGACGCCTACAAGGCCGCCGACACCGCCAAGGCGTTCCCGATCTCGTGGAACGGGCGCACGCTCGAGAAGGAAAAGGCGCAGCAGCAGGTGGTGGCGTTCGACAAGGAAGTGAAAATCCAGAAGAACCTGCTCAACAAGGTGGACGGGGGGCTGAAGAAGCTCGACGCCCAGGAGAGCAAGATCGCCGAGGCCGAAGGCAACGCCCAGTCGCAGATCGCCGAGATCAAGGCGAACCGCGAACTGTTGAAGGTGCAGGCGTTGACCGACGACCTGAAGGACAAGCTGGTGTCGATGCAGAGCGCGGTCGCGGCGACCGTTGGCGCGGCGAGCGACACCAGCAGCGTGATGTCGCTCGACCAACTGGCGGCGGAGTCGGAGACGGCGGTCGATACCGCGGCGTTTGACAAGATCCTTCAAGGCACGAACTGATCGATTACGCATTGAAGAAGCTCACCGTAATCCTCCTCGCGCTCCTGATCGCCAGCACGGCGTTTCTCGGGGTGGTCGTCCTGCACAGTTCCTCGTCGAACAAGCAGGCGCCCGCCGCCCACGATTCGCCCAACGACAAGCCGCCGGCCAGTCAGAAGAAGGACTGGTCGGCGGACGAGATCGCCGGGGATCCGGAAGGGTATCTCGTCTACTCCGGCCAGCAGGTGCAGGAGCAGATCGCGGCCCGCGAGAAACGGCTGGGGCAGATCTCGTCGCGCCGCGCAGAGCTGTCGAAGAAGCGCGACGAACTGACGACGAAGATGGCCGAGGTGTCGAACTTTCGCGCGCGACTCGAAACCGCCTATCGCCGCGCCGCCGACGAAGATCGCTGGCCGGTGCGGATGGCGGGGCGGACGTTCGAACGCGACCGCGTGCAGGCGATCCTCGCTGAGACGAAGTTGTGGCTCGACGACCGCAGGCCCCTGGCGGACGCGTACGCGACGTCGTTCCGGAAGATGGACGAATCGACGCAGGCGCTCCGCAGCGACATCCGCAGCCTCGGCCAGCTTCGCGAGCGGATCGCGCTGGATATCGAACGCGTCAAGCTCAACCTGGGCAACGCCGAGCTTGACCAACTCCGAAAGAACGAGTCGCAGCTTGCATCGATGTCGCAGACGCTCGCCCAGATGAGCGACGAGCAGACGCCCGTGCTCTCCAACACGAGCAGGACGGCGAACGTCGATATCGATGCGATTCTAAAATGACGAAACACAACGGGGTGATCCGCCTCTCGGCGGATCTTACGGAAGGGAGTGTCATGTCTATGAAAGCAATCGCCTTTGCGTTGATACTGTTCGTGGCGTTCTTCCAGTCTCTCGTCGCCGGGGTGCGCGCGCAAGACGGGCTTTCCGGCGCGGCGGCGGACGCGGAACTGGTCGAGACGCGCACCGAGATCCCGCGCCTTGCGGCGGCGACGCCTTACGAGGTGAAGGACAACACGATCGAAGTCGAACTGTCGGAATACGCCGGCTACGCGGGGCTGATCATCGCGAACGGCGGGCTTGCGCCGAACGAGAGTTCGGTCTTCTTCAAGAAGTTCGGCTTCAAGGTCAAGCTGACGTTGAGCGAGGAGGAAAGCTGGTCGGCGCTCAACAGCGGCCGAATTGCAGCGTCGGCGACGACGGCGGACGTGCTGGCGGCGTACGGAAGGCAGTTTCAGGTCGTCGTGCCGGCGCAGATCGGGTATTCGCGCGGCGCCGACGGGATCGTCGTTCGGTCCGACATCAAGCGCATCAACCAGCTCAAGGGTAAGGTGCTCGCGACGGCTCAGTTCACCGAGGCCGACTTCTTCATTCGCTATCTGGCGCAGGAGGCGGGCATCGGTGTCGCCATGTTGCCCGACCTGCAGGCCAAGCCCGATCCGGACAAGATCAACCTCGTCTACTGTGCCGACGCGTTCGGCGCCGGCGACCTGTTCCTCCGCGACCTGAAGGCGGGGCGGAACCGGCTGGCAGGCTGTGTGACGTGGGCTCCCAAAACGACGGAGGTGGCGGACGAATCCGGCGGGAAGGCGGCGGTGCTGACGACCAACCGCAACCTGCTGATCGTGGCCGACATCCTGATCGTCAACAAGGGCTTTGCCGAGCGGCATAAGGACGTGGTGGCGGGCCTGGTCGAAGGGCTGCTCGAAGGCAACAAGATGGTCCGCGACGACCCCGCCGCCCACATCGGCACGATTGCCAAGGCGTTCGGGTGGGAGGAGGCGGAGACGAAGGACGAACTGAGCAAGGTGCACCTGTCGAACCTGCCGGAGAACATCGCGTTCTTCAACGGCTCGATCGATTCCGCGGGCAGCTTTGGCGGCATTTATCAGAGCGCAGTGCTCGCGTACGGCGCCGACATCATCAAGAACCCGATCGACAGCGATCGCTTTGTCGATTCAAGCTTCCTCGACACGATCGAAAAGGCCGGCAAGTTCAAAGGCCAGAAAATCGCGATCGCGCCGATCCGCAATTCGCCCGGCGGCGGCGTCGAGGGCGATCCGCTGCTGACCAAGGACATCCGTTTCTACTTCGAGCCCAACAGTTCCAACCTCGACATGGCCAACCCTTCGAATGCCGAGAACCTGGAAAACATCTCGAAGATGCTCAAGGTGAGCCCCGGTTCGACGATCCTGTTGAGGGGTCACGTCGATAACTCGCTCGTCGAGCAGTTTCGCAAGCAGGGCGGCGAACCGTTCGTGCGGCAGATGGCGCTCAAGGCGATGCAACTGTCGAAGGATCGCGCCAATGCGGTCCGCAAGAAGATGGCGGAAACCTACAAGATCGAAGATGCGCGCCTCGAGAGCATCGGTCGCGGGTGGGAAGAGCCTGCGGGAAGCGACCCGGAGAAAAACCGGCGCGTTGAGGTGCAGTGGTTTACGGTGGAGTAGAGGCGCGTTGCGCCCGCCGACCGTTTAGCGCCGCAGCTTGCTGCGCGTTTTTAAAGGTCACGATCGCGGATCAGAAGCTCGCAGCAAGCTGCGGCGCTCTAGAGCGACGAACCAAATGTTGTAGCTGCGACGCCTGCGTCGCCCATTGGTTTTTCTGAATGTCTCGAATGGGCGACGCCTGCGTCGCAGCTACAACAAAAAGCGCGTCGCTGTAACCGCGCAATCAAGGGCAACTTCGTCGCAGC
>JBBCIV010000316.1:0-14440 GCA_037189665.1 Phycisphaerae bacterium
AACAGCAGCAATGAGACCGGATTCAAGATCGAACGCGCGACCGATTCGAGCTTCACGCAGAATCTCTCGCTCGTCACCACTACTGCGGCCGGCGTCACCAGCTACAGCAATGCGGGGCTCGCTGCTTCGACGACGTATTACTACCGCGTTCGCGCCACGAATTCCGCTGGCGACTCTGCCAACACCAGTACCGCCAGCGCGACGACGCCCGCGGCCGTCACCATTCCCGCCGCGCCATCCGGTCTGTCGGCGACGGCGGCGTCGTCCAGTCAGATCAACCTCGCCTGGACCGACAACAGCAGCAACGAAACCGGATTCGAAATTGAGCGCGCAACCGACGCCGCTTTCACCGAGAATCTGACGCTCGTCGTCACTACGTCTGCCGGCGCGACCAGCTACAGCAATGCCGGTCTCGCCGCTTCAACGACGTACTACTACCGCGTTCGCGCCGTGAACGCGGTCGGCGCTTCCGCCAATAGCGCCTCGGCGAGCGCTACGACCGGTGCGCCCAGTAGCGGCCCGCTTAGCTTCGACGCCACCGCCATTACCAGTTTCACTTGGGGCTCTGGACCGACGTACACCGCTGGATCAGGAAGCGTCTTTGGTGGAGGTTGGTACAACGTCAGCGGCACGCCAACACTGCGACAGACGGCCAGCCCGCCATCGGGCTACTCGCTCTCCTTCCCGGCTGCCGGTGGGGTGGTGAAAGATAACACCGCGCGCATCGCAAAGCTGGACCTTTCCGCCGCCGGCGTATCCGATGTGCCAACCAACGCCCGCGCCCAACTCACCAGTTCCGGCGCCGTCTCTGCATCGCTGACGGTCAACATCCCGTCGGGCCAGACTGGGAAGGTGTACGTCGTCTGGGGGTCGCATACCGACAACAGCACCGCCGGCGCAAAGCTGTCGGTATCGGATGGGATCACCACGATCAACAGCACCATCGAGTCGTCGCTTGCCTTTACGCTCACGTACAACGCCAACCACAATTCGCGCGTCAGCACGTTCAACGTTGGCTCCGGGTCGCGCACGTTGACGATCACCGTGAACGACAACGGAACGGCCGACCGGGCATATCTCCAGGCGGTCTGGGTCGAAACCGACGCCTTGCCCGCCGCGCCGTCCGGCCTGTCGGCGGCGGCGGTCTCGCCGAGCCAGATCGACCTGAGCTGGACCGACAACAGCAACAGCGAAACAGGCTTTAAAATCGAGCGTGCGACCGACGCCGCGTTCACCCAGAACGTCACGTTGATCACGACGACCGACGCGGGTGAGACCAGCTACAGCGATATCGGCCTGTCCAGCTCAACGACTTACTATTACCGCGTTCGCGCCACGAACGCTTCGGGCGACTCCGCCAACAGCGACATCGCCAGCGCCACCACGGGCGCTTCGCTCCCGGCCGCGCCTTCCGGTCTTTCTGCAAGCGCAAGCTCTACCAGCCAGATCAACCTTAGCTGGACCGACAACAGCGGCAACGAGACCGGCTTTGTCGTTGAACGGGCCCTCAATGCCGCATTCACCATCGGCGCGGTGGAGGTGACGACCACGTCCGCCAACGCCACCAGCTACAGCGATACAGGACTGGACGAATCGACGACGTACTACTACCGCGTTCGCGCCGTAAACAGCTCAGGTGAGTCGGCCAACAGCCCGGTCGCCAGCGCCACCACCCCAACGGCCGTCCCATCCGCGCCAACGGGATTGTCGGCAACAGCGGTCTCGCCCAGTCAGATCAACCTGACGTGGACGGATGCGAGCAACAACGAGACGGGTTTCGAGGTCGAGCGTGCGACCGACGCGGCGTTCACCCAAAACGTCACCCTCGTTGCCACGATCTTGGCGAACGCCACGAGCTACATCAACGGGGGATTGATCGCATCGACGACGTATTACTATCGTGTTCGCGCGGTCAACAGCGCTGGCGCATCCGCCAACAGTTCGTCCGCGAACGCTACCACGCCCGCCGCGATCCCGGCCGCTCCATCGGGCCTGTCGGCGACGGCGGTGTCGTCCAGCCAGATCAATTTGAGCTGGGCCGACAACAGCGGCAATGAGACGGGCTTCAGGATCGAGCGTGCGACCGATAGCGGCTTCACGCAGAACCTGATCCAGGTCGCCACGGCGGCTGCGAATGCGACTAGTTACAGCGATTCGGGGCTCAGCGCATCGACCGCTTACTACTACCGAGTTCGCGCCACCAATGCCGCCGGCGACTCGTCCAACAGCAACACCGCGACCGCGACGACGCAGGGGCCTGGCGTCACCATTCCCAATGCGCCGACGAACCTTTCCGCGACTGCCGTCTCCGCGTACCAGGTCAACCTGAGCTGGACCGACAACAGCAACAATGAGACGGGCTTTAAGATCGAGCGTGCGACGGATGGCGGGTTCACGCAGAACGTCATCGTTGTCGCCACGACCGCTTCGAATACGACGACGTATAGCGACTCCGGCCTCAATGCGTTGACGACGTACTTCTACCGCGTCCGCGCCACCAACGCCGCCGGCGATTCCAGCAACAGTTTGTCTGCCACGGCCGTCACCGGTGCGCCCAGCGAAATTTTCACTGGGTCGGCCGACATTGGGGCGCCAAGTCCGGAAGGATCGAGCAGCTATAACTCGTCCACCGGCGTCTACACGATCAACGCCGGCGGGGCGGATATCTACTACGGCAGCGACGAGTTCCACTACTTGCACACGTCCCTTACTGGCGATGGGACGATGATCGCCCGCGTTACCGGCGTTCAGAACACCAACGCGTGGGCGAAGGCGGGCATCATGGTTCGCAATAGCCTGACGGCTGGGTCGCGCAACGCCCTGGTGGCGATCACGCCGGGCAACGGCGCGACTTGGCAGCAGCGCCAATCCGATGGTGGATCGACGGCGTGGGGGAACCAGCTCGGCCACAGCGCACCATATTGGGTAAAGCTCACGCGCTCAGGCAACACGTTTACGGCCTCGATCTCGCCGGACGGACAGACCTGGACGCAACTCGGTTCGAGCGTGGTCATGTCGATCGGCAGCACCGCGTACTGGGGCCTGGCGGTGACGAGCCATGCCGACGGCACGTTGAACACCAGCACGTTTGATAATGTGCAGATCTTCGGTCTCCCGGCCGCCCCATCGGGCCTGTCGGCGACGGCGGTGTCGTCCAGCCAGATCAACCTGGGTTGGACCGACAACAGCAACAACGAGAACGGCTTCGAGATCGAACGCGCCACCAACAGTTCGTTCACGCAGAACCTCACGGTGGTTGCCACGGTCGGAACGAACGTGACCAGCTTCAGTAACACCGGTCTGGCAGCATCGACGACGTACTACTACCGTGTTCGCGCGATCAACGTGGCCGGCAGTTCAGCCAACACGTCGGCCGCGTCCGCGACCACGCCGTCGGGCGATACGGCGCCCGTCGCGCCGTCCGGCCTGTCGGCGACCGCTGTTTCGTCGAGCCAGATCAATCTGACCTGGACCGACAACAGCACCAATGAGACGGGCTTCAAGATCGAACGCGCGACGGACGCCGCGTTCACCCAGAATCTCACCTCGGTGGCCACCACGTCAGCCAACGCCACCGGTTACAGCAACACGGGATTGGCCGCGTCAACGACGTACTACTACCGCGTCCGCGCCACCAATGCGGCGGGCGATTCGACGAACAGTTCGTCCGCCAACGCCACCACGGCGTCGGCGGGGACGCCCGTCACGTATCAGGCGGAGAACGCGACGTTGGGCGGTGGAACGGTCAGCGCCAACTATCATCCCGGCTATTCCGGAACCGGCTACGCCGACTTCGGCGGGAACGGTTCTTATGCGGATTTCTCCGTAACCCGCGATTCTGCAGGCACGGTTGATCTCGCCTTCCGCTTTGCGTGCGGCGGGACCAACACCCGAACATGCGATGTCGTCGTCAACGGCGTTACCGTTGGTTCCATCGTCTTTGACATGACCGGATCGTGGGAAGACTGGGCGACCGCGACGTTGAACAACGTCGCGTTGCCAGCTGGAACCAGCACGGTGCGATTGATTGCCGTCGTTTCGGGCGGGCCGAACGTGGATTGGATGGAGGTCACGCCGATGTCCTCCGCCCCGGCCGCTCCGTCGGGCCTGTCGGCGACGGCGGTGTCGTCCAGCCAGATCAATCTGACCTGGACCGACAACAGCAACAACGAGAACGGCTTCAAGATCGAGCGTGCCACCGACAGCGGCTTCACGCAGAACCTCACGGTGATTGCCACGGTCAGCGCGAACGCGACCTCGTACAACAACACGGGGCTGACTGCATCGACCACGTACTACTACCGCGTCCGCGCTACCAATGCGGCTGGAGATTCGGCGAACAGTTCCGTCGCCAGCGCCACGACGGCAACGACTGCCCCAGCCGCTCCGTCGGGCCTGTCGGCGACGGCGGTTTCCACCAGCCAGATCAATCTGACATGGACGGACAACAGCAGTAATGAAACGGGCTTTGTCATCGAGCGGGCGCTCAACGCCGCGTTTACGTCCGACGTCACGCAAGTTGCGACGACCCTGGCAAACGCGACTTCGTACGGCAACACGGGGCTGAACGCATCGACGACGTACTACTACCGCGTTCGCGCGATCAACGCGGCCGGCGGGTCGGCGAACGCCGGTGTCGTTTCCGCCACCACGCACGGGCAGACAGCGACCGCCTACGAGGCCGAGGCTGGAACGCGAACCGGCAACGCCGCCGTCGTCAACGACGGCGCAGCATCGGGCGGACAGAAGGTCAGCTTCGGCAACAACTCCGCCGACTCCCTCACGTTTAGCAACATCAACGGCGGCGCCGGCGGCACGGCGACCATCACCTTCCGCTATGCGGCGGTGGGGGCCAACCCGGTTCGAGCGTTGAAGGTGAACGGCGTGTCGGCCGGATCGGTGACGTTTAGCGCAACGCCCAACTGGTCGTCTTTCGCCATCGTCACGGCGACGGTGACGCTCGCGGCCGGTTCGAGCAACTCGATCCAGTTGCTCTACGGCGGCGATCTCTATGGCCTTCACGTCGACAAGATTGACGTCGTCTTCTGAACGCGCGCACAGGCCGCCCGGCTCACTTATCCTCGCGCTGGCGCGAGTAGGCCGGGCGGTCTTTTTCCCATCAGGATGAGCAACATGATTCGACGAGATGAACTGACGGTTGAACTGACACGAAATCATCTGGTTGTCTCTTGCGACGGCGGCCGTTTCGAGCTTGGCTTGCCGTCGATCGAGATCGACGGCCGACCCATCAATGGCGCGACCGGCGGCGACTGGATCGAAGTTCCGGCGTCCGCCGCTTTGGACGGGCGGACGTGCCGCAGTTGGCAAAAGCCGCTGGAGGACGGCCTGTTTTTGATCGCCCACGTTCAAACGTTTCGTGGGTCGCCGTTTGCGAGGTTTCAATTTGAGTGGCAGGCGGATCGTCCGCGTCGGCTTACAAAGGCGGCGGGGCACGACAACCTGGTCTTCACGTCGTTCGCTGTTGGCTCGCGGCGGTTGACGGAGGTGCGGCTCGGCGATTTCAACCGCCTGATCCACAGTTACTCGCTGCACGAGCAGCCCATCGCGCCGGAAGACGCACGGGCTGGGCTGGCGTTCATGGGACCGATTCTGACCGCTCAAGGCGAGCGAGACGGATATCTGCTGGCCTACGAGCATGGCTCGCCAACCGAGCAGCGGTTCGTCGAGTTCGCCACATCGGCGGGTGGCCCCGTAGCGTTGCGCGCGGTGCGCGGAAGCTATCTCGCCGGCCAGGTGGTGGATGCTGGCGTGGGGTACCAGACGATCTGGCTGCAGGTCGGCATCGTGCCCGGAACCCCGATTGACCTGGCGGCGGCATATCGGGATTTCGTGCTCAACCATCAGTCCGAGTTCCCCGCCACTCGCCGGCCAAACGTGTATTACAATACGTGGAACTATCAGGAACGCCTTCAAGCCTGGCAGGGGAAAAAGTACCTCGCGGAGATGAATCAGGCCCGAATGGAAGCCGAGATCGACAAGGCGGCGGCGATGGGGATCGAGGTGTTCGTCATCGACACCGGCTGGTTCGAGAAGACCGGCGATTGGCGGGTCAACGCGTCGCGGTTCGGCGATCAACTCAGGCCGATCAAGGCCCGGCTCACCCGACACGGCATGCGCTTGGGACTCTGGTTCGACAACGCCGCCGCCGTCAGTTCGCGGATGCTGGCGGAACACGCCGAGTGCGTGATGCGCCACGGTCCCCAAGATCCGAAGCCCGGCGAGATATGGGAGACGGAGGCATCCTTCAGGATGTGCCCTGTGAGCCGCTGGTGGACGGCGTTCGCCGACGAGTTGATACGCCTTCACCGCGAGGTGGGCGTGGATTACTACAAGCTTGATGCCGTTCAGCAGGTGAACGTCTGGTCGTCCGGCGAACACCACTTCTGCTGTGACGCCGCCGGCCACGATCACGGAGGCGCGAACAATGATCCGCGCGAACGCGCCGAGCGGTTCGGTTTCCTGTTGCCGATCTACATGGGACGCATTGCGGAACGGGTGGCCCGGGCGGTTCCGGACGCGATCGTCGATTTTGACATGACGGAGGGCGGGCGTTGTTTTGGATTGTCGTTCCTCAATTACGGGAAGTTCTTCCTCATCAACAACGGACCCTACTACGGCAGTTACCGTATTCCCCAGCCGCCAGATCGAAACACGAATATCTTCTTTTATCCGGCCCCGTCGCGTAACTGGATCTGCCGCAGCAGCTATTCGCTGGACAAGTGGATTCCGAGCACGCTGCTCCTGACGCACTACATGCCCGACGCTCCGGCGCACAGCCAGATCGACTCCATCGCGTCGCTGATGCTCGGGCACAATGGCATCTGGGGAGATCTGGTATCGCTTGGCGACGACGATATCTCGCGCTTTGCCTACTGGCTTGGCCACTATAAACGAGTTCGAGAAGACATGGCGTCGGCCACCCCCGTGGTGACCGGGCGGACCGGATCGCCGATCGAGATTCACGAGAAGATCAACTCCCGCACTGGACGTGGCGGGTTGGCGTTCTTCGCGCCGTCGGTGGGATCGATCGACTACGTCACCCGCGCGGTTCCGGTCGGCAAGCTCGTCACCACGCCGGGGCTCGATCACGAACGCCTGTCAGACGGGCGAATTCGATTCAGAGGCAGCTTTTCCCAAACGCTAAACGCACACATCGCGATTGTCGGCGATTAGAGCGGTGGGCATGAAGTTGTAGTGGAATGTTCTCGCGGACGATTGGAGGACGCGCGATGAGAGGCCGCTTTACATCGTTTGTTCCAGCGCCCGCATCAGCACTTTCTTCGCGTCCAGATGATCTTCCGCCAGTCGTCGCGCCGCGGCGGCGTGGCTGGCGTAGTGGGCGTGGACATGTTGAAGCATGGCGACGGCTTCGCCGGGAGTGGTAAAGCGGAGGACACCTTCGCCGGCGTCGAGGAAGTCGCTCGGCCCGGTCTTCTGGATGACTGCCGGTTTGCCGCTGGCGAGGTAGCAGGCAGTGCGGTCGCTGAGCCAGCCGGTTTGGAGGCGTTGGTAGGCGGGCTTGGCGCAGCTGAACTCGCCGCGGGATTGCTGGATGTAGCGGCGGTACTCGACCGGATGGGAGATGGTGGGGCTCTTTCGAACTCGCCAGCCCTTGCTTTCAAGCAGGTCGATCTCCGGCTGGTAGTGGCCGATGTTCAGGCAGAGCTCGAGCGGGATGGGGCTGCGCTGCGGCACGTCAAGAAAAGGCTGGAACGCGGCGCGCTTGGAATTGTCGTACCAGTCGCCTTGGCCGTCGGGCATCCACTCGTTGTGCATGTACCAATTGCTGATGGTGGTGAGCGGTGCAGCGGGATCGGCGGGCGTGACCGGCCATTGGTCGAGTGCAACCGGAGGGGGGGTGTAGATCCAGTCGCGGCCGTGAGTGTTGAAAGGGGGATTGGCGGTGAACTTCACCCACTCGCCGACGGTGAAATAGTGCGTGTGCGGCGCGGTGTGATACGTTCCTAGGTCGAGCGCGACGTGGAACTGGCCGGGATCGATGTCGATCATCATCGATCGGCGGAACGGCGCGACGACCTTCTCGGGCAGGTTGTACCGATGGTCGCACAGCACGTTGCAGGCGAGGGCGCGATCGAGAGGGACGAGTTCGAGGCGGCGTTCGTGTTCGTAGGCGTTGCCGGCGGGCGTGCAGAGGGCAATGGATTGATCGAGCCCGAACGGCCGCAGGCGGTCCCGCATGATCGCCAGCATCTGGGTGACGCGTTCGGGCGAATCATGGCTTTCGACGACGTCCAGCCAGATCACTTCGTGTCCGAGCAACAGGAAGCCGAGCGCCCAGTTAAGAAAAACCCAGACGTGTCCGCCGTCCGGGTAGCCGAGAGTGTTGGGAGCCGAAAGGCAGATACGCATGGATAGCAATGTTGTGTCGCGCGCGCCTATCGACTGGGCGGGGGCGTCATATCCGAAAGGATCATCTGCACGCGTTCCGCCCGGCCGACTTGCCCGGAGAGCAGTTGCTCAACGCACGACCGCAGCGACATCAGCCGCTCGTCCGCCGACAGCAACGCGGCGCCACCTTCGGCGCGCTGGATGCGATCGAGATCGGCGGCGAGCGAGAGCACGCGCCAGCGCATTTCGTGATACTGCAGATTCAGCGTGTCTTGAGCGTTGAGCATGGAAGATCCCTTAGCAGGCGTCTCAGGCGCCCCCGTTTATTTCAGGCGCCGCGGCGAACCCGCAGCATTCTAAACCGAAACGGGACATGCCGCACGTGCGGCATGCCCCGAGGGGTGTATCAGTAACGGCCCGACGCAATCCGCGGCCCGTAGGAGAAAGTGGTGCCGTGAGCGGGCGGTTCCTCAGTTCGAGGCGAACTGCTCGTTCGACAACACCAGCTTTCCCCAAGTATTGGGACGCATCTGCGTGGTGACTTCCTTGGGGGCCGACCAGTAGTGGTCCAAGGCCTGCTGGAAGTTGCGCACGTGGAGGTTGAACGCCATTTCCGGATGGTTGATCGGGTCCCAGCCATTGAGCGCCTTGGCGGGGATGAACATCTCCACCACGTAGCGGTCGGGGTAGACGCGTGATTGCTGGACGATCTCCGGGTGGGGGATGAGGTTTTGCGTGAGCGCGTCGCCCGGGCGATGCCACTGGCCGACCACGCCCAGGACGCCGTCCAGCGGCACGGCGTTGGGGACGTAGAAGAACTGGTGGCAGTAGGCGTTGTAGACCTGCTGGTCGGTGGCGACCGGGCGGGTGCTGATCCAGAACTCAAGGTTGTCGCGCGTCCACCAGCGGCCAGTCGCGGGGACGGCTTCGAGGTTGCGGTCGAATACCTCAAATCCCATGTACAACCCGTTGTCCGCCCAGCCAATGTAGACGTTCGGCTGGTTATGGGTCAGGCGGCTGACGCCGACGGTTTCGGTCGTCCGAATGCCCCGAAGCTTGAACTGCTCCGGCCAGTCGGACAGGTTGCCGTTGATGTAGATCGCCTTCTCCAGCTTCTGCACGTAGGCGGTCGGCTTGTTCGCCAGGAACGAATCGCGCCAAAGGCTGATCTGATTGTCGGTGGTGCTGCCGGCGTGCAGGAGGTTGAGCTTGGGCGTGGTCTCCTGAATCGCGCGGACGAGCTTTTCATAGGGGTAGTCGTCCACGTCGACGATACCGAAGTTGACGTCCTCCCCGTCCGACGACCGGCCGGACGCGGGTTCGTCGCTCCACTGGAACCAGTCGGCGCCGATGATGTACGGCACGCGGGCCATGCGGCTGGTGAACAGGGCGTAGCCCTCAGCGCGGGCCTGCTGATCGGACACCTGGGCCTGGAAGCCGAAGGTGTTGCGGTTGCCCGAGCGGTTATCCAGCGAATGGAAGGCATACTCGGTGATCATGATCGGCTGGCCGGACTCCTCGTACATGACGCGGAACATGTCGGGGTCGAGCAGGCCGTCGGCGACGTAGTAGTTGATCGACTGGGCGTCGGTCCACTCGCGGCTGGCGCGGACGACCTCACGCGGGGCATAGCCGGCAAAGCGAACGCCGAGCACCAGGTGGTTCGGGTCGTGCTTGCGGACCAGCGACGAGGTCATGCGGAAGTAATCGCCGGCGAGCTTTTCGAGCCAGACGCTGAAGAGCTTGTTGTACGACTCGACCGGATCGCGCGGCAGCTTGGCGAGCTTGTCGAACGCCGAGAAGTCGGCGAAATCGGTGTTCCACGCGGCGTTGAAGTCGGCGATGGTCGGCCAGATCTGCTGGATCGTCGCGATCACCTGTCGGCGGTTCGGGTCGTTAGGGGCGAGCTTGTCGAAGTACATGCTCGGGCCGACCGACGCGTCGGACCAGTCGAGCTCGTTGTCGAGGAAGTAGCCGACGAGGTTGCGGTTCTCGCGCAGCGGGGTGACGAGCCGGGCGATGAGCTCGTCGCCGTAGCTTTCCCAGTCGGTGGAGTAGAGCTTGTAGTTCTCGGAGTAGTAGTGTTTCCAGATGTTGAGGTCGCGCGTCATGGGGACGTCGAACTTGTGGAGCACGGGGTGGCTCCACGCGCCAAGCCCCTTGAAGCCGGCCTCGCGAACGCGGGCGACGGTCTTCTGAGCCCAGACGTTGAGGTCGCCGTTGTACTGGCCGACCGTGCCGTCGTAATCGCGGGACACGAAATGTACGCCGTTGGTCTCCCGGCCGAGTTGGAAGGGCTGGACGGTGGTGACGGTGTTCAGGAACTCTCGCTCGCCTTCGGGCGAGATGAACCACCACACGCCGTCTTCGGTCTTGCCGACGCGCCAGAAGCCTTCCTTGCCGCGAACGACGACGAACGGCTTGTCCATGTCCGGCATATTAACGGCGACGGGGACGTCTCGGCGTTCGGAAGTCGGAAGGGCAGCCTGGTGGCTCAGATCAGACGGGGTGCGTTCGAATGCGCCGCTTACGTACGGGTGAACCCACACGCCCAACAGCAACAGACATACAACGACAAAGGCTATGCGGGCCATGATCTGCTCCCACGACCATGCTTCGATGCACGGATCATCCGGACCATTTCGCCGCTTCCAGCGGCGTGGGCTCAGCGGGGATGCGAGCTTGTTATAGGTATCGGATGCCATGGGCCGTCCATTCAAGCGAAAATCAAACAATCTGACGTCGCTCTAAGTGATTATACGACAAACCTTTGTGCAAGTTTTCACGATGCAACGCGGCGTTCATGTCAGAAGATATCCTAGGGAGGGCTCGGGGAAGACCGGGCAATCTGGGAAGGATGGGAAACGATCCTTTCGCGACTCATAAACGCTTTAAAAAACAGGGTTTGCGGCCGAAAATTGCATGGCTTAACGCGGGTTGGCTGGATTTTGCTGCGGTGCAATTTTTTGTCGAATTTGGCCGGTTCAGGGCATGTTGCGAACGGGCGGAAAGCACAAGAACTTGACCTTTGCGGAATGCAGGGTGCAACCGGCTGGGGTCGGCGTTACAACTCGGGACATGCTCAACGATGTTCTCCAGACGATCGAAGGCCGGCGCGACCAGACGCTGGCGTTATTGCACGCGTTTCTCAGCATCCCGAGCGTGAGCGCAAACCCGTCCTACGCCGGCGACTGCAGGCGGTGCGCGAATTGGGTGGCGGATCAGCTCCGCTTCGCGATGCTCGACGTCTCGGTCATGGAAACCGGCGGGCACCCGTGCGTGGTCGCGAAGAACAAGCACATTGCCGGCCGGCCCACCGTGCTCGTGTATGGGCATTACGACGTGCAGCCGCCCGAGCCGCTCGACCTCTGGACCACGCCCCCGTTCGAGCCCACGATCCGCAAAAACCCTGCCGGGCATGACGCGATCTACGCCCGCGGCGCGGTCGACGACAAAGGTCAGGTCCTCTGCCATCTCGAGGCCATCACCGCTTGGCAGGCCCACGGCGGCGTACCGGTGAACCTCATCGTGCTCGTCGAAGGCGAGGAGGAAGTCGGATCGGTTCACCTCGGCGATTTTGTGCGAAAGTACCGAAACGCCTTGGTGGCCGACGTTTGCGTCATTTCCGACACCAACCAGTTCGCCCGCGGCTACCCGGCGATCACCACCGGCACGCGCGGGCTCGTGTACCAGGAAATCATCGTCAAAGGCCCCAACCGCGACCTCCACTCCGGCCTGTTCGGCGGGGCGGCGCCGAACCCGGCGAACGTGCTCGTCGATCTGCTCGCCAGCCTGCACGACGCCAACGGAAAGGTGACCGTCCCCGGCTTCTACGACGGCGTCGTCGAACTGACGCCCGACGAGCGGGCGGCGTGGAAGAAGCTGCCGTTCTCCGAAGTCGAGTATCGACAAGATCTTGGCGTCGATGCGACGATCGGCGAGGCGGGCTATACGCCGCTGGAGCAAACGTGGGCCCGTCCCACGTGCGACATCAACGGCTTAACCGCCGGCTATCAGGGGCCGGGGGCGAAGACGGTGATCGGTTCGCAGGCGAGCGCGAAGGTGTCGTTCCGGCTCGTCGCCAATCAGGATCCGGCCCACATCCGCGAGGCGTTCTACCAGCACATCCGTGGCCGTGCTCCCAAGGGCGTGACGGTCGAGTTTCTCGACCACGGCATCGCGCCAGCCTACCTCGTTCCCCACGATCATCCCGGCCTGCCGGCGGCGAGCCGGGCGGTGGAAACGGGCTTCGGCAAGGCCCCGACCCTGATCCGCTCCGGCGGGAGCATTCCGATCGTCAGCACGTTCAAGGAAACGCTCGGCGTCGATTGCCTGTTCGTCGGCTTCGGCTTGCCCGATGACGCCGTGCACTCGCCGAACGAAAAGTTCGACCTCGATTGCCTCCACGCCGGCTGCCGCACGATCGCGGCGCTGTTCGATGAGTTGTCTCGTGGGTAGGCGAGATCGATGGGTTACAGATTGCACAGATGAACGCGGATCGGCACGGATAGGAAAATGCGGGTGGTGATGTGGAAATACATCAACGCGATTCATCTGTGAAAATCTGGGGCCATCTGTGCAACCTGTGGCTCCATTCAAATCCAAGCCCGCCGTGTTTCATTTCTTTGATCCGAGATAATGCCCGCCGTCGATGAGCAGCATGGTGCCGTCGATGAGGATGCTTTTGCGGGTTTCGGTGCCGTCCGGCGCGGTGAGGATGAGCAGACCTTTTTCGATGCGGTACTTACCGGTCTGCGGGGGCGTGTCTTTCTTGCCCGTCATGCCGCCGGTGCGGTCGCCGGAGGCGTTTTCGAAGCTGGCGCTGACGCCGACGAAGGCGCCGAACGTGGCCGTGCCGTCTTTTTTGAAGGAATAGAGGCGCGACGACGCCACACCGCCGACCACACCTGAACCTGGCGTGAAACTGGTATAGCTCTGCGCCGACCAACTGCCTTCCAGTGGCGTCCCGTCGGGCGGCGGGGCGATTTCGCTGAGCGAGATGCCATTGATCGTCGGCGGGCCGTCTTTCGCCTTGTGCGGCGCGTAGCGGATGGATGCCTTGTCCCCGTCGGCGTATTCGAGTTCGAGTCGGTCGCCGTTGACGCGGTAGTTACCGCAACGGTCGGGGCGGGCACGCAAGACCTCGTCCCAATCCAGCGGCGCAAGCGTCCGGCCCTTCGGCATGCCGCGGTAGAACCGCCCGTCTTCGGAGAAGTGCCAGAACTCCTTCGTTAGTTCCAGCCCGTTGACGCCGTAGGTGTTCTTCATCCCTAGGAAATAGCCCTTCAGCGGCCCCGGCTGGGGTTGGTCGAGCAGCGGCCGCACGCCTTCGCTGACGAACCGCAGTTCGCCGAGAAAGGTGGGGAAATACTCGGTATACGGCTTGGATTTCTCGTCGGGCGCACACTCAAAGATGACCATCTCCCCGCGTGGCCCGTCGCCGGATTGAACGGTGATGCCCACGCCGAAGCGGACGACCGACGCCTGCTGGCGGTCGCCGCGTTGCAGGTACTGGACGACCATCGCGCTGTCGCGCGCGTGCACCTTGGCCTGTTGCTCTTCGGTCTTGAGCACGCTCGTTTGCTTCGATTTCGTCTCGCCGGCGTTCAGCTCATCGGAAAACCGCTTGAGGCGTTCGTGCGTCCACGTCTTGATGTCGCCTTTGAGGGGTTCGCCTGGGAGCAGGTAGAGCCTGACTGACATGTTGCTCGGCGCGGTGAGCCTGACGTGCGATTCATCGGTGGAGCGATACCACGCCCGTTTCGGCCGATTGCGCTCGACGTCGCGTTTCTCGTTCTGGTACTCCGCCGGTGGCAGAGGGTAGACGATGTTGTGAAACTGCCGCGGGCCGGCGTCGCTCGCCATCGCCGTCGCGGAAAGACAGGCGATCAACGCGCCGATGGCGAGGTGAGCATTGGCTAATCCGTCCACGTTCCGAAACGGCTTGAACATGACGCGCATCTCCATCATCGAGTGTCGTCAGAATCGTAGACCGGTTCGGTTGCGTCAGGCTGTAAAACTTGCGGAGGATGACCGCCAAGGCGCGCCAAGAAGAAAAATGGACGCGGAG
>JBBCIV010000317.1:0-9263 GCA_037189665.1 Phycisphaerae bacterium
CCGTCGAACGCCGCTGCGGTGTATCTCTTCAGTTCGGCATCCGAGTTCGGATCGATCAATATGAGTTCGAGCTTAGCTTCGGGTTGCACCGCACGTATGGTCGCTTCAACCATCGAGTACCAGTCTGAGCTAGTCTCGATGGATGTGACAATACATCCACGTTGGCAGAAAAACGCGGTGCTGCCACCAGCGCCCCATTCGAGAACTCGCATGCCCGGCCTGACGATATCCGATAGGTAATCGATGCAAGGCCAGCTAATCCATGGCAGGCCTTGCGCGAGCGGAGATTTCATAAGGCATCGATCGCGAAGCCAACGCGCACCGTCTCTCGGTCGTCGGAGAGATGAGAGTGCGACCCTTGCTACTCTGGTGAACGTGTTGCCTTCCACGAGAACGCTCCTTGGGTGTAGTCGATTCTTATCTGCAGCTCCTAGCTGCTTCTTCGATTTGCGAGCGACGTTCGCAGTGTCAAGGCTTCGGCAATAAGCCGATCGAGTGCATAGATGACCCCCGTTCGGCCGTCGCGAAAGCCCCCCCGAACGAAGTACGAGAAGAACGGAAGCCCGAGCATATAAATCGGTGTTCGCAGCCGCAGCCTGTCCTTGAACCGCAGGTTACCCGCTTGGGCTCGGCGGACAGTGTCGCGTGCATATCGCACTTGGTTCGCCAGCACCATCTCAAGCGGCTTTCGATCGTCGTGCACAAGATGTGCCGCAAGGGATACTGTCACAGCGCCCGGTATCAATTGCTCACCGTGGCCGGTGGGCTTGAATAGAGGTCGACCGCAACGAAACGCAATCGGTTTAGGCGGATAAAGGCTACTGTACCGAAGCGGGCTGCCATCCCAGTACATGTCCACAGGTGATATCGCGGCCTCCAACTCGCGTTGTACACTGAACGCGGTCTTCACCTCTTGGACTAGGGTTTCTGTCACCTGCATGTCCGCATCCAGGATCAGCACCGCGTGATCAGACGTGTGCCACTCCAGAATACGGTTATATGACTCGCAGTGGTTTATGTAGACAAAGTCACGAACCTCGGCCCCGCCCGCAGCAGCAATGTCTTGTGTCCCGTCCGTAGATCCGGAATCCAGCACCATGGTTGGGACGCCTGCCGTTACGAGCGATGCCACGCACCGTCCGACATTGCAGCTCTCGTTCTTCGCAAGGATGTAAGCTTGGATGAGGTCCGACATCTAGAAAGCCCTGTCTCTCGCGAGCTCGGACGGATATAGCGCGTAGCGACTGAGGTCCGCGAGTCGCAGTTTACTCATAACGCCATCTGTCCTGAGCATCACCGAGCAAATCATTTTCCGTTGAATTGCCACTAGCACGCCCATTGCACACTATAACACAAACCCACCGGCGGGCGTGCCATCCGCGTTACCGGACCATTTCCATGTAATGTTGCTCCCATCGCCGGGCGATGTTTCGCCAGTTGAACTGTTCCACCGCGAACGTCTGATGCTCGGTACGGAAGGTACGGCGGGGTTCCTGATTCCAGGCGCGGAGGCCTTGGGCGATATCGTTGACGTCCGCCCGCACAATCCTGCCGATCGAGGCGGCCGCAAGATCTTTTGACAGATTTACGTTTTCCGAGATGAGGACGTCTTTCCCTGCAGCCAGTGCCTCAATGAGGCTGACACCGAAATTCTCGACATAGCTGGTCATTGCGAACAGGTCGGCGTCGACCAATGCCTCGATACGTGTATGGCCAGAAAGCATTCCGGTAAATAGAACCCTGCTCGAAAGATCGTGGTGCTGGATCAGGCTTTCGATTTGCTGACGATACCCGTAACTGTCCGGCCCAGCGAGAACCAGTATCGTATCAGGCAGATTCGTAGCGGCGAACGCCGGAACGAGCAGATCCAGCCCCTTCTTGTAGTCAATCCGCCCCAGAAACAACACGACACGTTGACTATCGGAAATCCCGAGCGTCCGACGGAGCGCGCCGCGGGCCGGGAGGGGATCGAACTCGGCGAGGTCAATCCCGTTCGGCTCGACAATGGATCGTGATGTCAAACCAAGGGATGCCGCGGCGTCCCGTTCGGCGGCAGTCACGTAGTGGATGGCCGCCGCTCGGTTGAGGTTGCGACGCAGCCGGGCTGCCATGTAGAACCACTTCTTAAGTCGACCCCGAGACTGCACCCAAGGATCCAGCGCGCCACACGGACGCATGATGTAGGGCTTCCCCATCTCGCGTGAGATCACCGCGGCGCGATGCTGAATCTCTTCGAAGAGTGCGTGAACATGGACGACATCCGCCTCTCCGATCAGGCGTCGGAGGGTCGTGCCGATGCGCGGATTCCACATGCGTGCGGTCCAAGCCGGACCGATCATCTCGACCGGAACACCATTCGCAGTGAACGCGGGAACGTTAGCAGGGCCATCGGGGTGTCGCCACGTACTCACTACACGAACATCCAGCCCAATGTGACGTTGGGCTTTGGTCAGCCCAATGAGAGCATTGGTGGGACCTCCGTTCTGCGCCTCGATGCCGGAGATGACGTGTAGCACGCGCATGAGCTAGGCCTCAGCAGCGACCGGCTTGTCAAGCGGTGTATCCGATGATTTGCCTCCACGCTCTTTGAGCACCTTCGCCGGACTGCCAGCGGCGATGACATTTTCGGGAAGGGTTTTGAAGACACTCGAGCGGGCACCGACGACAGTGTTGGCACCGACGATCACGCCGGGGCCGACGAAGACATCTGCGGCGATCCAGCAGTTATCGCCAATGGTGATCGGGGGTTTGACCAATGGGAAGGTCGGGTCATCGAAATCATGCGTACCGGCACAGAGGTGAGCGTATTGGCTGATAACGACGCGGTGCCCGATGTGGATCTGACCGAGACAGTAGAGGATCGCGTGGTCGCCGACGACGGCTTGGTCGTCGATGGTGAGGTTCCAAGGGATTTCGATCTTGACCGATGGGCGGATCCGTACACCGCGTCCGATCCGGGCACCAAATAGGCGGAGTAAGAGACGTCGCCAAGCGTACCAGTTGTGGAACGAGAGCCGGAAAAGGACGGCGGATGAAATCATCCACAGCGCCCTGCCGATGTTCTGCTTAAGGGTCCAAGGACTTCGGAACGGAGCATCTTTCTTCGGCGGCACCGGTGTGGGTGCTGCGGTCTCAATCGGCGCACGGTCAGTCTGCGGCGGTGCTGGAAGTTGGTTGCCGTTTCGCTTCACCCAAAGATCGTTCAGCTGGCCTTCGGCCAGCTTCAGCCCGGCGATCGATGAGACGCCGCTTGCCCGCAAGCGGCGCAGTTCCCGAAACTTTAATTGTACGGATAACTCGTACGATGCAATAAAGTTGCAAAGCAACCATCCGGGCCGGCCATCGAGGATGCCGAGGTGGAAGAAGTACATGAAGATGAATCGAACTAGCCACGCAGCAGGGATTTTTGGCAAGACGCGCGTCTTGCCAAACCGCCGCCGCGCGACCCGGTCGTGGATCAGGCCGCGCCAACCGGGCCAGGGTTCGGGACGGGCATAAATCTCCCACGCTTCAAGTGTGGAATAGCGGTTGTGTTTGGCGAAGAAATGCTCCAGCCCGCGTCGGTCTTCGTGCAGGAGCAGGTGTTTGAGATACCCCGTCGAGCCGTCGGCGATCATGTGCTCGTGGACGGCGCGATCCTCATATCGGGCCTTGCCGCGACGAAACAGCCGCATGTTCCACGACGGATAGTAGCCGCAATGCCATATCTTGCGACCGAGGAAGATCAGGACGCGGTTGATGTGAAACGCTACCTCCGGCACAAGCTTCGGTTCGCGGGTGGTAATCGTGCGAATCTCCTCGCGAAGCTCCGGTGTTAACGCCTCATCCGCATCGACGATAAGAATCCAGTCCGATTCAAAAGGCAGGTTATCAATCGCCCAGTTTTTCTGACGGGCGTAGCCCTCCCAGTCGTGATGGACAACCGTCGCGCCCATCGATTCCGCGATTTTCTGCGTGCCGTCCGTCGAGCCGCTGTCAACAACAAACACCCGTCTCGCCAAGCCTTCAAGGCTAGCAAGGGTATAAGGCAGGTTGAGGGCCTCGTTATAGGTCTGAATCAGTACGTCAACCACCAGGGCTCCGTCAGGACTGTGCCTTCACCATACCGCGTTCCGTGCATGCTGGCCAACGAAAGCAACGAAGTCCGGTAATGCCTAGAACGGGCCCAATTGACGACAGGGCTGATTCTGGCGTGTACTCTTGTTCCGAGGTGATCCCCGCCACACGCTCCACGCTCGCGGCCGTTAGCTTGTCGGCCCTGTGCATGCTAGTCGTAGCATTGACAGCTTATTTCTATCTTCAGCCCAATTCCCGAATCACCTACGACGAGCAAAGCCATCACCTGCCGGCCATCCGCACGTTCGCACAACAGCTGCCGGCGCCCGAGTTGAGGGATTACCCAGTTGCAACCACGCCGGGGTATCACCTGCTGATGGCGGCGGCAGTGCGGTACGCGGGGATTGGGGAAACGGGGCTGCGCGGGCTCAACCTGATCATATCGATAGGACTTGCGGGGGTGGTCGGATGGACGCTCGGCCGACGGATGCGGACGCGTGAGGCCATTCTGCTGGGGCTGCCGCTGATGACGTGCGTTTACGTGGTGACGTCGGCGGCGTGGATCCTGCCGGAAAACGCGGCGTGGGGGCTGGTGGCGTTGATCCTGTCCCTGGCGCTGCTGCCGACGACGCCGGGAACGCTGGCCGGGATGTCGATCGCCCTGCTGGTGCTGGTGTTGGTGAGACAGCCGCACGCCTGGTGTGGCGCGGTGATCTTGGCAGCGACGGTGATGGACGCGGCACGCCCGGGCGATCGACTGCGACGCGGGGTAATCGGACTTGCGGCGACCGTGCCGGCGGCGATCGCGGTCGGCGCGTTCGTCTGGATGTGGGGAGGCCTCGTCCCGCCGATGTTTCAACCCGGCGGACGCGAATACGAACTCTCCACTCAATACGGCGGCTGGGGACCGGCGGCGGCGGCGTTTACGATGGCGTTGGCCGGGTTCTATGGCGTTTGGCTCGCGCCGTGGTTCTGGCAAGCGTCGCGGCAACGCTGCGGCCGCGGGTTCTGGCTCATCATCGGGATTGGCTTGCTGGCGGGATTCGTCGTTAGCGTGCTGCCCGAGACCAGCTATCAGGTCCCCCATCGCCGCTCGGGCATCTGGCGGCTGATCCAGATGGCGCCCACGATCGGCGAGCGCTCGCCGGTGTTGATCGCGTTGGCAATGGTCGGCGGCGCAGTTACGGCGATGACGTTGGCGGCTCAGTCGACGCGAACCCGTGTGATACTTCTGACCGCGCTCGTGATGTTCGTGGCCGCGCAGACCGCCAATCCGATGATCTGGCAGCGTTACTACGAACCGATGGTTTTGCTTTGGCTCATCGTGTCGGCGGCGCAGGTTGAGCAAACCACGACGATTCGAGTTGAGCGATTTCTCCGATGGATCGGCCCGATTGGGCTCACCGCATTTCAGGTGGCCGTCACCGTGCACACACTTCGGGGAGGAGGAGAGTAGCCGTCATGCCATCAGCCACCCTTGTCGCCCCGTCATCGACATATCTTCCCAATGGCCGAGCGCTGATCGTCATCTTCCTGGTCGCGGTCGGGCTGCGCCTGCTCTCGGTCGGGGCGATGGGATGGAAGTTCGATCGATGGGCAGATCTGCCCTACCAGAGCGACGGCAGCGCCTATCTCGGTAATGCCGCTCGGATTAACGGGCACGGCCTGCCGGGAGAGTACGACCAGCGGATGTTCGTCGGCCTGCCGTGGGTAATCGCAATGGCGGCACGGACAGGGCTCGAACCGGGGTGGGCCGCCCAAGTGCTCTGCCTGTTGTTTGCCGGCGGGATGTGCATGGCATGGGCGGCGTTCTTTCGCGATACCCGCATTGGCTGGGCGATGGCGATCCTGCCGCCGCACTGGGTGAACGACACCAGCGCGGTGATGAACGAATCATTGATGCTGTTGTTATGCTGCGCAGGCATGGCGGCAGCGCGATCGCGCGCGGGATGGTGGGCCGTCGCCCTATCGGGGTTGGTGTTTGGGGCCGCGGGAATGGTGCGCCCCATGGCGTGTTTCGCGACGGCTGGCGCCATGGCGATGCTATGGTTCGATGGCCGACAGGCACGAGCGGTTTGGATCGGCGCGGCATCGGCCATCGGCTTTGCAGCGCTCTACGCCTCCTTCACCGTCCTGTACTGGAACCCGATGGAGAACGTGCGCGTCTACCACGATCATCCCACCGCCTATGGTGGCGAGATGATCACGTGGCCGCTTAAGTCGATGATCGCCGAATTCCAGCAACGCGGCCTTCTCCATCCCGCCGTTATTTACAAAGCTGGGTATATCGTCGCGGGAATGGCGATCGCGATATACAGCGTTTGGCGACTCGTCAAAACGCGTCAGCCGATGGATGCGATGGCATGCGTGTGGTGGACGACGAACATGCTGTTTGTCCTGTGCATCGGCTCGCATTGGGGAATGCGCATTGCCCAGCGGTCAACGGCCTGGGCGCTCCCGGCCGCGATGTTTCTGTTGGTGTTTTGGCTACCCGTTCGATGGTATTGGCGTTTAGTGTGGGCCTGCCTGCCGGTTCCGTTGCTCTTCTTCGCATCGCAAGGCTGACTTACTTCAACTCCCCCGCCACCTCCGCCGCCAGCCATTGGCTGAAGAGCTCGGCGCCGCGGCGGTTGTGGTGTTGGAGGTCGGAGAAGTAGTCGGGGCCGAGTTGGACGGGTTGGGTGGCGGCGGGGATGAAGCGGACGGGGCTGTGCTGGGTCAGGGTAGTAACCGAGCGGTTGAACCACTGGGCCTGGCCGACGCGGACGAGGTCGTTTTTCAGCAGGTCGGCGACCGACATCTCGACGATCATCGCCTTCACGCCGGCGGCCTCGATTTGTTCGATCATGGCTTTCAGCCGTAAGGTCATGGGTTCGCTGGGCTTAGGGCCGGCGGGGTAGTCGTAGCTGATGCGGGCGTTGGAGAGCATTCGCCGGGGGGAGAGGCGGACTTCGGAGACCTTTCGCAGGCCTCGGCGGCCGGTGTGTTGGTAGGTGACCTCGCCGATGATGGGGTTGGTGTCGCGCGCCACGGGCACGCCGAACCGCTCGAACGGCTTGGCAAGGTCGATGGCGAGCTGGTCGCGAAATCGGAGCGTGTAGATCGCCTTGCCCGCCTCGTTGCGGAGGACGATCGGCAGCACGTCGGTGGCGCGCCAGCCGAGGGTTTTCGACGACTCGCGCCACCAGTCGGCGACGTCCCAAAAGACCGCCATGCGGGGGAGATCGATTTCCTTCGTTCGCAGGTCGCGCACGGACAGGCCGATGACGATCAACTTCGGTTTCCGCGGCTGGTTGAGCAAGTACTGCACCACCGCCTGCATGCCGTCGGCACGGGCGCCCCGGGTGGCGTAGTTGGCGACGGAGACCGGCCGGCCGGCGTTTTTCTCGATTTCGTCGATCAGCACGGGCATTGAGACGCCTTCGCGCATCTGGCTCGATCCGATCAACGCCACCTCGGCCGGCCCGTCTACGGCGACGTACTCGCGAACGGCTTTGTACGTCACGGTCTGGTCGGCGCTGGCGGGCAGGACGGGGTAGGCGATCAGCGAACGCGGGTCCCGCGTGCGCAGGAACAGTTCAAACGCGATCACGATGGCGATCGCGAGCAGAAACGCCCACGGGGCGCGCGAGGCCGCTTTCGGCGTCGTGCCGGGCGAATCAGAACTGGAAGTAGATGAAGTCGCCGCCACCAAACTCTCCGAAAATCAGGATACCAAGGATCAGCCCCGCGTAGATCATCGCCCGGATCGGCGTCGGGATTCGGAAGATCACCTCGTGGTTATTCGACGCGTATTTCACCAACTGCGCCACGAACAGCGCCGCCGCCACGCTCACCAGCGTCAGGATGTGTTTGGGCGTCAGCACGTTTTCGTACAACGTGATGCGGGGGTCGTCCGAGTGCCCGAGCAGGCGCATCATGTTCGCGACGCTCGTGCCGCGGAAGAAAAACCAGCCGATCGTGGTGAACTGGAAGAAGATCAGGATGCGGATGACGGTCCACGCTGCGGCCTGCGGCCTGCCGCGGAACGCGAAATATTTGTCGAGCAGCGGTTTCAGTGCGCGGTGGATGCACAAGAGCAATCCGTGGTAGGCGCCCCAGATCACGAACAGCCACGTCGCCCCGTGCCACAATCCACCTAACAGCATGGTGAGAAAGAGGTTACGGTATACCATCAGCCACGATCCCCGGTTCCCGCCCAGCGGAATGTAGAGGTAATCGCGCAGCCAGGTCGAGAGGCTGATGTGCCACCGCCGCCAGAAATCGCTCGGGTTCGTCGCGAAGTACGGCAGGTCGAAATTCCGCATCAGGTCGATGCCCATCATGCGGGAAATGCCTCGCGCGATGTCGCTGTAGGCGCTGAAGTCGCAGTAGATCTGGAGCGCGAAGGCGTACGTTCCCAGCAGCGTGTTCCACCATAGCGGCATGGTCAGCCCGGGCGCGGCGTGCGTGCCGAAGACCGCGTCCGCCACCCGGGCGACGTTATCGGCCAGCACCACTTTCTTAAACATCCCGAAGCTGGCGAGGCAGAAGCCGGAGTAGAAGTTCTCCCAGTTGATGACCATCCGCGCCTTGATCTGCGGCAACAGGTGCGTTGCCCGCTCGATCGGCCCGGCCACCAGCTGCGGAAAGAAAGCCACGAACAGCGAAAAATCCAGCAGGTTCTCCGTGGGCTGGATTTCCCCGCGGTAGATGTCCAGCGTGTAGCTCATCGTCTGGAAGGTGTAGAAGGAGATGCCCACCGGCACGATCACGCCCAGCGCCCAGTGGTGATCGCCCATGCCCAGGCCTGCAAGCAGCGTCGTCAGCCCTTCCAGGAAGAAGTCGCAGTATTTGAAGAACGCCAGCAGCCCCAGGTTGCTCACCATGCTGACCCAGATGAAGTAGGTCCGCTGATGGCGCGGGGCGATGAGGTAGCCAATCGCCAAGACGATGCCCAGCGCGGCGGTCGCCCCCAACGCCGCCAGCGCGTTGCGCCAGCTGCCTTCGGGGAGGAACAGGCCTTGGTAGACCGGCCTTTCGAGCCAGCCGCCGGCCCAGAATGTTTCGGGCAGGCAGGCCGCCATCAGGCCAGACCAGTCGATCGGTGCGCAAAGGATGCCGCCCGCCCCCAACATCGAAAGGCCCAGGATCCACGCGTTGCGTGCCGTGGGCTTGCGATGCTGCATCGCCCGCCCGCAGACAGAATCGCCCGCGGTGGAAATCAG
>JBBCIV010000318.1:0-4993 GCA_037189665.1 Phycisphaerae bacterium
CGCGAGGGCGCCGCCGATGATGAACGTGAAGTCGATGACGCGGGTGACGTTGATGCCCATCAGGCTCGCCACCTTGTCGTTGAACGACACCGCCCGCATCGCCCGGCCGAACTTGGTGTGGAAGATCAGCACCTCCAGCGCCAGCATCAGCAGCATTGCCGCGACGATCGTCGCGAGGTCCATCAGGCTGACCTTCACGCCTGCGATCTCGAATAGTTGCGGGTTCGACAGCAGCTTGGGCATCGGCTTCGGATCGGTCCCGAACGCCCAGGGCAGTTGTCCGACGTTCTGCAGCAGCAGCGAGATGCCGATCGCGGTGATGAGCACGTTCAGCCGCGGCGCCCCGCGCAGCGGCTTGTACGCCAGCCGCTGCACCGCGAACGCCAGCGTGCCGCAAACGAGCATCGCGGCGGGGATGATCGCGAGGATCTCATATCCTCGCGGTTCGACGCCCGCGATCGCCGACAGCCCGAACAGGCCCGCCGTCAGCAGGCCTGTCCACGCGCCGATCGCGAAGACGTCGCTGTGCGCAAAATTGATGAACCCCAGCACCCCGTACACCATCGTGTACCCCAGCGCGATCAGCGCGTACAGCGCGCCGAGCGTAAGGGCATCGAGAAGCGTTTGGAGAAACAGGGACAGCATGGTGTGAGAGTTGATAGTTGGGAGTTGATAGTTGATGGCCGCGCCTGCTGCTATCAACTATCAACTCTTAACCATCAACTACGGTTTGACCGACGTCACGTACGACGGCTTCCCGTCCTTGAACGTCAGGATGACGGCGGGCTTGCGGGCGTTGCGTTCTTCGTCGATGGTGATGTTGCCGGTCACGCCTTTGAAGTCCTTCACCGCGGCGAGTTGTTCGGCGATCTTGGCGGCGTCGGTGCTGTCGGCCTTGTCGATGGCGTCGAAGAGGATGTTGGCGGCGTCGTAGCCGAGGGCGCTCCAGACGTTGAAGTTGGCGTCGGGGAACTTGGCCTTGGAGCGTTCGAGGAAGGTCTTGCTTTCCTCGCTGGAGACGTCGCCGGGGTCCCAGTGGTTGACGTAGTAGCACTCGACCAGCACGTTAGCCGGCGCGACGGTCTCGACGTCGGTCCACCCGTCGCCGCCGAGGAAGGGCAGGCCCAGGCCCATGTCCTTGGCCTGGTGGAGGATGTTGCCGAGGTCGTTGTAGTAGCTGGGGCAGAAGATGACGTCGGGCTTGGCGTTGCGGATGGCGGTGAGCTGCGCGGAGAAATCGGTGTCGCCGGAGCTGAACGCCTGCTCGACGATGATCTTCCCGCCTTCCTTGACGAACGCCTCGGCGAAGCCGTCCTTCAGGCCCACCGAGTACGCCTGCTTGCGGTCGTACAGGATGGCGGCGGTCTTCCAGTTCTTTTCCTTGGCGAACTTGGCGCAGTACGTGCCCTGAAGCTCGTCGGTGTAGCAGACGCGGAAGATCATCTCGCCGATCGCGGTGACGTCGGGATTGGTGCTCGACGGGGTGACCATCGGGATGCCGTTTTCCTGGCACACCTGTGCCCCGGCGATCGACAGCGACGAAGCGACCTCGCCGATCACCGCCACGGCCTTGTCCTGCGTGATCAGACGCGTGACCGCCGACTTGGCGTCGGCCTGCTGGCCGCGGGTGTCGTAGGTTTTCAGGATGATTTTCTTCCCGTCGATCCCGCCTTTCTCATTCCGCTCCAGCACGGCAAGCTGCACGCCCAGGTCGGTGTACTTGCCGAAGTTGGCGATCGCGCCCGTGAGCGACGCGTACTGCCCGATGACGATCTCTTCAGCAGCGCGCGCGGCAGGCACGGCCAGCGCCAGCACGGAGGAGGCGAGGGTAATCAGACCCAGGACGGCGTGTTTCATGTGCACGTCTCCTTCTATTGGAAGCAAGGGTGTTTAGATTTTCGTTCCGACAAACGCTTACGACAGCGGCGGCCGCGCAGTGTAGAGGTGAAGGCACGCGGCTTCAAGAAAATCGCCGCGTGCGTTTGCGATTTCTGACGGCGTTCAAAATCTCATGGGAAAAAGCCGCGAGTCGGAGTTGAACCGACAACCGCCGGTTTACAAAATCGCCGGTCATCGGGGGCTGGGCCGGGGTGTTTTGGGGTTTATTGGGGTGCTGTCTGGATGTCTTGAAGGACTATGGGCATCAATCGGGGCTCTCCGTCTGCCGGAACGTCGATTTAATCCTCTAAACTACCGACCCCGCTTGGCGTGAATCCGTTAAAGGAATAACGCGGTTTATTCATGCGCTGCTAAGAGCGCCGCCCGGGGGGAGGTTTGTCCGGTGGGCGGTCGTCGCCCCGGGGCGCACGGCGGGTTTGTTGAAATCGATCGCGTGGAATAAAGTTCTGGTGGAGGGAGCGCCCGTCTCATTTCGAACCATGGCAGAATTTGCGATTACGACCGACTACATCGAAAGCAAAGGCTCGGCGGTGGAATACTTTGGGCCCATCGCAGCAGCGGGATGGAAGTGGATCCACTGGTGCCATCACTGGAACGATGACTATCTGTACGAGTCAGACGAAGTGCGCCAGATCGACGCGCTGTTAAGGAACCACGGTCTTCGCGTGCTCGACATCCACGGCAGCACCGGGCAGGAAACACCGTGGGATTCGGCCGACGAGGACCGTCGGGCCGGAGGCGTGGCGCTGGTCCGCAATCGCCTCCAGATGAGCGCCGACCTCGGCTGCGGGGTGGTGATCATGCACCCCGCCAGGCGGACATCCAGCGAGTTGTCGAGTGACCCGGCGTGGGAGGCAATCCGGCGATCCATCGATGCGCTGCTGCCCGATTGCCGGAGGTTGAACGTCCGACTGGCGATCGAGAACATGGCGACTGTGGACAGTTTTGATCAACTCGATGCGCTGACATCCCTTTATCCGCCGGAGCAACTCGGCATCTGCTATGATACCGGCCATGGCAATATTGCAGGCAATGGCACTGCACGCCTGGCGGCCTTGCTTCCCCGGCTGATCGCCCTCCACCTCAATGACAATGACGCCCAGCGCGATCTGCATCAGCCTCATTTTCTGGGCACCGTCGACTGGCCCGCTGTTGCTGCGTTGATCCATCGCAGCGGTTACGATCGGCTGGCAATGAGCGTGGAAGTAGTGATGAAGCATGCCGGGGCTGACGACGAAGCCGCTTTTCTCCGCCAGACGCTCTTGGCCGCACGCCGGTTCGGGGAATGGCTCGGGCGATAGATGGCCGGGGCCGGCCCAGTTGAAGAACGCGGTAATGTAGATCATGTCATGTCGCTGTTTCGACGCCTTGCCGGCAATCGAGCGAGCGAAAGAGCTGAATCAGGTCGGATTGATCGCGCTGGCCGGCTTGTCCGGACCGATGCACGCGACAAACCGGGCGGGCACGCCGACGTATTCATCGTACGTGCGTCGAGAGATCTTTCGACGCTGGCCGGTGACGTGTCGTTGCACAGAGGTGTGACGTATACATCTCGGCGAGGGCCTTGATGGTGGTGGTCGCAACCGCGCCAGGCGGGATAGGTGCGTTCCTTTCGTTGGCCGTCTGTCCTCCCTGAGGTATGCCTTCCGGACAACCGTTGCCCTGAACAGTTCGGGAAACGGATATGGAGGGAAGGTATGGAGGACGCCGCCGGATAAACCTTTTATACGTCAGGTTTTCCTAGGAAAATAAAAGCCGCGAGTCGGAGTTGAACCGACAACCGCCGGTTTACAAAACCGGTGCTCTGCCAATTGAGCTATCGCGGCGGCCTTCGGAAACGATTAAACGATTTCCAGGATCTTGAATTCCAGTGTTCCGCGCGGGGCGCGGACCTTGATTGTGTCGCCGACGGCGCGTTTCATCAAGGCTTCGCCCATGGGGCTGGAAGCCGAGACGGGCAGGACGTCGGAGTTGGGGTCGGGGGTGGTGGCCTCGCCGACGATGCGGACGAGTTGTTCGGTGTCGTCGGAGAGATCGAGCAGCTTGACGGTGTGGCCGAGGAAGACCATGCCGTCGGGGACTTCGTCGTTGCCGACGACGGCGCAGTTCTTGATCTTGGCTTCCAGTTCCGCCAGCTCGCGCTCGATGTTTCGGTTTTCTTCCTTGGAGAAATGGTATTCGGCGTTCTCGGACAGATCGCCCAGCGCCGCGGCCCTGCGGATGCGTTCCTGCACGTCGATCTTGGCCTTGTACAACTCTTCCCGCTTGGCTTCCAATGCGGCCTTTTCCTCTGCACTGACAATCTGCATGACGCTCATCTCCAAGCAAGGCCAGCGCGAACAAGGCGGGCCCATTAAAAAAGCGAATCACCGCGCGGGGTCGCGCGGTGAGTTTCGACAGCGGGGCATTGTACCGGCCTCCGGATTGGGATCAATCAAAAACCCACCCGAACGAACGCATATCCCAGCGGCCGGTCCACTTCGACGACCAGCCGGCCGGAGTCGATGGTTGCCCGTCCCTCGCCGTGCAGCCAGGCGGCGGAGCGGGGGTTTTTCCGAGGTAAATCGATCGAAAAGACGCTCTGCTCGCCCAGCGGTCGATAGGCGACGGCGTACAGGTCGCCGGCAGGGCGGGAGGTGACGAATCCGCTCCAGGAATAGCCGTCCGGCTCGTCGCCGACGGGCACGATCGAACTGCTGAAGATCTGCTCCCGATGCGCCTTCCACACGCGCACCAACTCGCCGATTCGCCCGACATAGCCGGCCGGGGCGTTGCTCATCTCGAACCAGGCGAGCGGGCTGCTCATCATCACCATCGCGAACAGCGCCTCGGGCGCGTACGCCGCCGGCGCGAGTGGATCGCCGGCATATTTTTCCTGATTTCGCGCCGCGTTCAGAAATTCCATGCGCAGCCGCATCGGATGAACGTGGTGCGACAATCGCCAGAGGTTGCGCAAGGTGTGATGAGGCCAGTAGTTGTGCCACTCGGTATAGCGGTTTTCGACGAAGATCGCCCCGACGCGCAACTGCCCCCAATAGCCCGGCCGAACCTCGGCGGTGACGTCGGGGTCGAAGGTGATCGCGCCCTCGCTCCG
>JBBCIV010000319.1:0-6215 GCA_037189665.1 Phycisphaerae bacterium
CCGTTCCCCGGAGGGATCGTGTCGACGCCTCGACCTTTCCGCAGCCTGAACCCCGCCGTGAACCGTGATATCAATCTTCGCATCCCCGCTCAGCATCCCCCGGCCGCGCCGCGCCCGCCGGTGGTGACGGCGAATCCCGAGCCCAACTGGGATCAGCTCGTCCAGTCGACCCGGCAGTTGAAGCTGAACATCGCAACCAACGTGACGCGACTTCGGCAGGAGTTGCCCGTCACCCAACTACAACTTGCCCAGACGGCCGGCCTGTCGCGGGCAACCGTGCACCTGATCGAGGCCGGGGCGTGCGACCCCCGACTCTCCACGCTCGTCAGCCTGGCGAGCGCGCTGAAAGTCGACGCGGTAGACCTGCTGGCGTCGCCGCACGGGCACAACGGGCATAAGTAGACCATCCCATAGTTAAGTGGAATAAGAATGTTCACCACAGAGGAATGGAAATCGCCTCTGTGGTGAACACTATTTTTGCATTCAAAGTAACGCGCCCTGAGTTGTAGCTGCGCGACGCAGGCGTCGCACAGCTACAACAGTTCGATCCGTTGTCCTACTATCACAGCCGCGACGGCAAGCGGTGTCACTTCACCCGCACCATAAACGGCGCCGTCCGGCCGTCGTCGAGGCGGACGACGCCGTACCAGCGCGGGTTCCACGGATGGCCGTCTTCCGACCAGAAGAGGTTCGTCGTCTTGTCGTCCGCGCCCTTGTGACGCCACCAGATCGAGCACCCGAGATCGCCCGACGCCGGCCAGGCGGCGGCCTCCATCAGTTCGTACGGGATGAACAGCTCCAACGTCGAGCCGGTCGGCGTCGCCTGCCATGCGCCGCGCATCTTCACCTTGCCCGGCGACGTTTCGCCGGGCTTGAGCTCAACCTGTCCGTCGGGCTTCATCGCGCCGTTCGCCCAGTAATACCGCCCGGGCGTGCCCAGCAACTCCGGCGAACGCGGGTCGAAGAACAGCACGAACGCGTCCTGCGCGAACTGCCCCGTCGCCCTCGCCGCCAGATGCACGCCGGCGTCGGATTTGCGGAAAGCCCACTCGAGATAGCATTCCTCCACGCTCGCCCGATGGTCTACCACGCCCGGATACCACCGCGCCTGCGACGGCCCGCCGACCGGCACCCACTTTGCCGATGCCCACTCATCCAGCTTGCCGTCGATCGTCACGTCGCCGTCGATCGCCAGCGCATATTGAACGTAGACGACCTCCGCCGTCGCCCACTTCGGCAAGCCGCCGTTCTGCCCCACCGCGCGCACCAACGGCACGCGGCCGACCTGTTCGCCATCCTTTGCGATCGGCACGACGACCGATTCGATCTTCTCGCCGTCGCGCAGGCGAATCGTCGCTTCCTTTCCTTCGGCGACGAGGCGTTCGCGGACGAAGTGCGGCTGCGCGTGTGAAGGCGCGGGCACGGCGTAAACCTCGCTCGCGTCGCCTTGATAATCGATGACGACGAACATCGCGTTGCCCCGCGCCGCGTAGGCGTTGGCAGGATATTGCAGCAGGTCTTCCGGTTTTCTCACGCGCGGCCAGGCAACGTTGAAGCTCAACTCCGCGCCGGGCTCCAACGTGTACTGGTCCGGCGCCGTCGAGGCGATCTCGTCGTGCGCCACCGGGTGCAACTCCAGCCGCCCCGCCCGACGCTCGGCCGACTCGTTGCGGACGACCACCTGCGCGACCAACCCCGCATCCCCCCACTCCGCACTCGCGCGGACGCTTAGCGGCCGCGGTGGTGCAGGGACGCCCATGATCGCGTCATAAGCGGCACGCGCGATCAGAAGGTGCCCGAGCGCCGACGGGTGAATGCCATCGCCCTTGCCGTCGGTTTCGATCAGCGAGGTGAACGGCCTGTTGTGCGCCGTCGGAAACAACGGCCACATCGCACGACCGCTGGCGTCGAGCGTCGATGCGCCTTTTCCCCAGATCGCGTGAAAGGTATCGGCATGCGGGACGCCGATGCGATCCGCCAGCGCCCGCAGCGACGCCGCGTAACCGATCGTGCGGAACAGGAACGCGTCGTACTGCGCGAAGTCCTTCCCCGTCGAGGCGTCGGGCGTCGGCGAGAGGAACACCGCCTCCGCGCCGCACTCCGCCGCGAGCCTCTCGGCGATCCACTGGTATTGCTCCAGATATGATTCAAGCGACACGCCGCCGCCCTGGTCGTTCAGGCCGTACATGACGAGGCCAAGGTCGGGTTTCCGGTCGAGCGCGTCCGATTGAAAGTTGCGGATCGTCGCGTCGACCGATCGGCCGGGGTAGGCGCGGGAGACGAAGCGGACGTTCGCGTTGCCGGTGGAGCGCTCGAGCATCATCTTCAACAGCGTTTCATAGTCGCCGGTATGCGTGACCGAATCGCCCATCGCGAGGAACGTGAACGGCTGGCGATCGAAGAGCTTTTGAGCGCTGCGAGGAAGGCGTTTGGCGGCCCGATCGCGATCCGCTGCCGCCGGCGGATTCATCGCGAGAAATCGAGCTTCCTCCGCCCCGCCGGGCAATTGAAGCGTGACGAGATGCAATCCCTCTTCCAATGCTGGAATGTCGACCTTCCCCTCTTTGATGACAGCGCGTCCTTCCGAGACGGCGCCCCAGCCGGCCTGACGGATCACCCTGATCGAATACCCGATCTCCCCCGTCGACTCGCCAACGCGAACGAGGGCCTTCTCATCCGTGAACACGTACGGCCGTTCCATCTCCGCCGCGCGCACCAGCGACGCGAACGCCAACATCATCCCCAACGCGAATCGCCAATGAACCGCCATGGCCACCTGCCTCCTGTTTCGCTGTCGGCCACCGTACTGTTGTAATGCTCATTCGCAAATTCGCGCAAAGGCGCGCGGGCCTTGGAGCGATTGGCATGGCCGTCATTATCATATCAGTTTTTCAACAGCCGATATGATAATGACCGGGCCCGCCGAGCTCGTCATTGAAGGCAGTTTACGTCTATGATGGGCGCGCTCGATAGCGTCGAGGAAGACGCAGCGATACAAGTCTGGTGATTCGACACGGCGGCCGCGAAACGGCAATTTTTGTACAGACGCGTGCAGCAGACGACTGTCCTCCGTTCGACAACGGTTCTGAAGGCACTGCTGAACGGCGAATTGCGGCGCGCGCGCCGAAACGCGCGATCGTCAATTAAGTGGCCAGCTTCGGAGGTCAACTCGATGGCAAGGCGACCGACATCAAGACAATCGACATGGGTGCCGCCCGACGCGTGGCCGACGTCGGACGACGTAGGGGATTGGATGAACGCCCTGCTCTCGCTAACGCCGCAGATGAAGCAGGACGAGCGAACTTCGTCAACAGTCATCGTCGCGATCGGCGAGTTGGCGGGAGTCGGGCGCGTCAATGAGGCGCTTGCGTGGGTCGAGCAATTGCTGGGAACGGTTGCCGCCGAGGGTGGCTTCGAGCGGGCTCACCTTCTCGAGACCGCCGCCGATATAGCTCACGATGCCGGCCGGTTAGCCGAGATGGAGGCATACCTCCAGCGGATTCTCGCACTCCAGCCGCTATTCAAGCGAAAGTGCGATTCGGGTTGTACGCAAAGACGGGTGGACGGCTTCCTCATACGTCGGGGACTGCTCGAGCCGTCCCGAGCGGCCACACCCGAAGACCGTACGGACGCCGAGTTCAATCAGCTCATTCGTCTGGCCACGTTGCCTGACGCGCGATCTCCATGTGAACTCCTGCGAAAGGCCGCTGCGATGATCGCGACGATGGAGCCGTCAGCAAAGCGGTGGCGCAAGCGCAGCGTACTGCGAGCGGCACATGATATTGGATGCCGTGACCTGATACGCGACATCCTTGCCGCAGAGGTGCTCGAACCATCCGAGCGTCGGGTTAGCGGGGCAGATCTGCTCGCGATCGGCGAGAAAGATCGAGCGCTCGCAGCCCTACGCGCCGAGGCGGAGGAGGACCTGCGGGAACTCGATGCCGGCGGGATGAACACGCACTTTCCAGCGATGGGATTCGAACGCGCCATCCGAAATCTGGTCAACGGCGGCTTTGTAGGCGAAGCCGAATCCCTCCTGGCTAAAGCCCTGCGCGAGGGCGCAACGTGGTGGCTGCCGGCGCCAGGCGCCTTCGCGTCGGCGGTCTTCGCATCCATGGCCAAGGCCGTCGCAAGCGTCCGTGGAAATAGCGCGGCGCTGGAACTGGTCAACCTCGCGATGGCGACAGCAAACGCCGATCAACCGTCGAATTGGAAAGCCGCCGCAGTGCGAGCGAACGCCGAACTGCTGATAGAATTGAGCCCGTTGTCCGAGTCGCTGAAGATTGCCAAGTCAATTCGATCGCCGACGATAAAGCGGAAGCTGATGGCGTCACACTACGCGCGCATCAAGGCCTGGGGCGAGTTGCACGCGTTGCTGAACCAGTCCAAAACTGCGATGGAAGCCGCGGAAGTGATCTGGTCGACTAAATTTGTCTGGCGCCCCGCGAAGTGAAAACGTTGAACGAGGCCGGCCGCCGGGATATCCGCGCAGCCGATGGGCGGACGCGCTATCGCAGGCGTGACTGGATCACCCCGGCCAGCTTCTGCACGCCCGGCTCGATCTGGTCGATGGGCGTGACGGCATAACAGAGGCGCATGTGGTTCTGCGGGACGTGGCCGTGCTCGTCGGGGTGGAAGCAGTATTCGCCGGGGACGTACATCACGCCCGCCTTCAGGCAGTCGTCGAACATCCCGCCCGTGCGCGAAGTGTTGATCGTGATCGGCAACGACAGCCAAACGTACAGCCCGCCGCCAGCCCGCGTCCATTGCACCTGGCCGTGCTCGGGCATGTATTTCTTCATGCACGACAGCATGAGGTCGCGCTTTTTGCGATAGCCATCGCGAACCACTTCAAGGTGCCGCGCGTACTCGCCGCTGGCCATCGCTTCATAGCAGATCTGCTGGCAGAGGTGCGACGAGCCGAAATCATGGCTGCCCTTCTGCTCCAGCACCTTCCGGCCGATGTCGCTCGGCAAAACCACGTATCCCGTCTTCAACCCCGCGGCGAACGGCTTGTCGAACGTGTAACACGCCGCCACGAACAGGTTATCCGGATCGAAATGCTTGATGCTCGGCAGGTCGTTGCCCTCGTAGCGCAACTCTCGATAGGCGGCGTCTTCGAGCACGAGGATGCGGTGCCGCTTGCTGTACTTCCTCGCGATCTCCACCACGCGCGGCCGGCGTTCGAGCGAGAGCGTCAGGCCGGTGGGATTCTGGAAATAGCTCTGACAATAGATCGCCTTCACGCGGTCGAGCTGGCCGTGCGATTCAAGGCGGTGCAAGAGCTTGTCCAGCTCTTCGACCACCATCCCATCGCGATCCATCGGCACCGCCATGATGCGCGCTCCGAACGTCGCCAGCGCCCCGGCGTATACGAAATACGACGGCGCCTCGACGATGACGATGTCGCCCGGATCGACCAGCACGTCCGCCAGCATGTACAGCGCCTGCTGCGAGCCGGTGGTGAGGATGACGTTGTCGGGCGTGATCGACATCGCCGACGCGGGCACGCCGTCGAGCTGTTCCAGATGCCGGACGATCGCCTCGCGCAGCGGCGCATGGCCGACGGTGGTGCCGTACTGCAACACATCGCGCGCGCGGGCGGGATCGGAAAGCAGCTTCTGCGTGATCGCCATCGTCTCCGCGGCAGGCAACGTCACCGGATCGACCAGGCCGGCCGCGAAGTTGATCAACCCCGGGTTGGCCTTGGCGACGGCGATCAGATAGCTGATCGGCGCCTCGCCTGTTCGCTGCGCTTTGGCTGAGTATGCAAAGGAAGGAGACGCCATATCGATGTTTCCGACGCGATGCTAGCCGTCCGCCCGACTCCCCGCAATTGCCCCGCTTGTTCGCACAACGCAGCCGCTCACGTCAGACCCATTCCTCACACGCCAATCACTCCGTCCCGACAACCCTCCCACATTACCGCCACCTCCGCGCATCGCTTGCCTTCCCGATTCGCTCCTCCCTCCAAACCCGAGGTTCCCGTCGCCCTCCTACCTGCATTCCTGAATCTCCGGCATCTCATCATCTTGTGAGAGGACTCATCGAGGCCTTCCATTCCAATGTTCTCGAGAACATTGGAATGGACGGCGTACGAACAAGGCGTATGGAGGTGGGCGCGTCGCAGCCGTGTCACAAACACTGGCAAGAGGTTGAAAAGTGGAATTGTGGGAGGATGGTGGCGGATTTGGTTTTGGCGGAGGCCGGGCGGT
>JBBCIV010000320.1:0-37930 GCA_037189665.1 Phycisphaerae bacterium
CATCCCCCCGTCGCCCTCCCGGCCGCTGTCGAGCCGCTGGTCGAGAACCTCGCCGCGCTCTGGGCGAGCGATCCGGCGCTGGCCGAGTCGCTCGACGCCCTTGCCGACGCTGACTTGCCCGCGCTCATCCCCACGAAGTCCGGCCACTTCACCGCGTCCATCGTCGCGCCAGAAGGCCGATCGCTGCTCCTGCATTCGAAGTACAATCCGCCCGAAGAGGCCGCCCGGCAAATCGCCCGGTTGCCCGATGAGCGGCACGTCGTCTTCGTCCTCGGCATGGGCCTGGGCTACCAGGCGGCCGCGGTTCGCGAGCGGTTTCCGGAGGCGTGCGTCTGGGTCTTCGAGCCCGACGTGCGCGTCGTACGCTCTGCCATCGCCTGCGGCGATCTCTCTCAAGCGATCCTCGACCGCAAGGTGCGGATCGTGACGCAACTGGATAAGGGCCTGCTCTTCGCCGAGTGGATGCCGCACCTGGCCGCGATGTCGATGGGATATGAGATCGTCGAGCACCCGCCGAGCGTACAGCTTCACGCGGAATATTTTTCCGCAGTGCGCGGGCTGGTGGAAGAGTTTCTCGCCTTCGGCAAGACGACGATCAACACGCTGCTGGTCAACAGCAAGCGGACGTGCGAGAACCTCGCCCGGAACATCCCGTGGTACATCGCGTCGCCCGGCGTCGCCCGGCTGAAGAACGCGATGGCCGGCCAGCCCGCGATCATCGTCGCTGCCGGGCCGAGCCTGCGGAAGAACAAGCACCTGCTGCCCGGCGCCGTCGGCAAGGCGGTGATCATCTCGGTGCAGACGGCATTTCAGCAGATGCTGGACATCGGCGTGGAGCCGAACTTCGTCACGTCGCTGGACTACCACGACATCTGCACGCAGTTCTTCCAGCACGTCCCGCCGCACGTTCGGACGGAACTGGTGGCCGAGCCGAAGGCGACGCCGAAGATCTTCGACCTCAACCCTGGGCCGCTGTCGCTCCTGGGCAACTCGTTCGTCGAGTCGCTGCTGAAGGAAATGAAGCTCGGCCGCGCAGCCTTGCCCAGCGGGGCGACGGTGGCGCACCTGGCGTACTACCTGGCCGAGCATTTGGGGTGCGATCCGATCATCTTCGTCGGGCAGGATCTGGGTTTCAGCGAAGGCCTCGCCTACGCTCCCGGCACGAGCTACGATGACCTCTGGCGGCCTGAACTATCGCGGTACAACACGGTCGAGATGATGCAGTGGCAACGCATCGTCCGCGACCGCGCCATCCTCCGTAAAGTGCCCGACTACCGCGGCCGGCCGACGTATACGGAAGAGCGGCTGTACACTTATCTTCAGCAGTTCGAGCGCGATTTCCTCCAATCGACGCGGACGATCATCGACGCCACCGAAGGCGGCGTCGCCAAGCGCGGCACGACGTCCATGCCGCTGGTCGAAGCGATCGATCGGTACTGTCGCGGTCCGCTCCAATCCACGTTGCCGGCGCACGCCGGGCTCGATTGGTCGCGCCTCGGCGAGGCCGAGCGATCGCTGCAATTACGGCTGGACGAGGCCGAGCAGGTGCGGGACATCAGCACGCAGACGTTGCCGCTGCTCCGGTCGATCCGCGATTCGCTGGACGACCAGTCGCGCGTCAACCAGTTGATCGCGCAGATCGACCCGCTGCGGTCGCGCATGAACGACGTCGGGGAGGTGTACGACCTGATCACGCAACTGACCCAGCAAAGCGAGCTCGACCGCTACGCCGCTGACCGGCGCATCGCGGCGGCGGGCATCGATGGGGTCGAGAAGCAGCGGCGGCAGATCGATCGCGATATCGCGAACGTTCAGCACATGATCCGCGCTTCGGGCGAGTTCGCCGATCTCATGCGCAAGTGCGTCGACACGACGCGATCGTTTCAGGAGCATGGCAGATGAAGACGGTCGCGCTGCTGTCGATGCTTCACGAGAGCGCCGCATCTCATAGCGGTACGCGTCCGTTCCGGGCGGAGCCGGTGCTGACGTGGACGGTTCGCCGTCTCAGGCGGGCGAGGCAAATCGACACGATAACGATCGCGGCGTGGGAAGATCAGGCGGAAAAGCTGGCCGGCTACGACGTGAACGTCCACGTCGTCGGCGAGCGTCGGCCCGTTCCGTCGCTCGACGCGATCACCGCCGCCCAGAGGTGGGCAGGCGGCTGGCGAGGCGGGCTGCTCGCCACCTGCGCTTACGACCGCGGATACCTCGCCTCCGCCGTCCTCGAAGCGGCGGCGGACGCGGATGCGGTAGTGCTGGTCGATCCGGCGTCGGCACTGGTGGACGCGGGCATCATCGATCGCATGATCGCTGCTGCCGATGGCGGATCGCGGGATTATTATTTCACGCAGGCCCCGCCGGGCCTTGCGGGCGTGCTGCTCAAGCGGTCGATGGTGCAACGACTCGTCGATGGCAACGCGCACCCCGGCCGGGTGGTTCATTACCTGCCCGAGGCGCCGGTGCTCGATCCGGTGACGAGCGACGCGTGCGTCGAACTGCCGCTGAGCGTGTCGCGATCGACCGAGCGGTTCCTGTTCGACTCGTCCCGCCACATCGAACGGCTCGCGGCCGCGACCGAACCGCTCAACGGCACGCTGATTTCGACCAGCGCCGAAGGATTGGTCGGCCGATTGGCGCGGATCGATCGCGCGGGGACGTTTCCGGCCGAGATCACGCTCGAGTTGACCACCCGGCGGGCGAGCAAACCCGTCTTTGCGCCGGGCTCGCACCTCGACCTTCGACGCGGCGACCTGCCGCCGGAATTATCATATCAGTTGATCGATGAACTGATCCGTTATGACGACGTACGCCTATGCCTCGCCGGCGCGGGCGATCCGCTGCTCCACCCATCGTTCCTCGACATCCTTGCCCGCGCCCGCCGGGCAGCGGCGGTCAGCATTGAGACGGACCTGATCGACGCGAACGATGCCCAACTTAACGCGATCGTACGGGCGAGCGTCGACGTCGTCTCCATCCACCTGCCCGCGATGACGCCGGCGACGTACGAGCGCGTCATGGGCGTCGATGCGCTGGCGAAAGTGGTGGAGAACGTGAAGCGGCTGCTCGCGATCCGCCAGGCCAGCGCTCGCGGCACGCCGGTGCTCGCGCCGACGTTCGTGAAGCTGGCGCAGAACCTCGACGAGATGGAGCAGTGGTACGATGCATGGCTTCGCGCCATCGGCAGCGCGGTGATCGCGGGCCCGAGCGATTTCGCCGGGCAGATCCCCGACTGCTCCGCCGCCAACATGACCCCGCCGTTGCGCCGGGCGTGCAGCAGGATCGAGTCGCGGCTCACGGTGTTGAGCGACGGGTCGATCGTCCTGTGCGAGCAGGACGCGTTGGGCAGGTTTCCGCTCGGGAAGATCGGCGTCGATTCGATCGCCGACGTCTGGCGTCGCGCGATGGGCGACGCGCGCGACATGCACCGAACGGGCACGTCATTGCCCGTGCTGTGCGGCGATTGCAGGGAGTGGCATCGACCATGAAAACTCGACCGAACGTCCTCGGCGTCGTGATGGCCCGCGCGGGCAGCAAGGGCCTCGCCGACAAGCACATGCAGCCGCTGCTCGGCCGGCCGGTGATCGATTACACGCTGGATCACGTGCGCGCGTCGCGCCTGCTGACGCGAGCGATCGTCTCAAGCGATTCGCGCGCGGTCCTCGGCCTGGCCGCCGACCGGGGTTTCAGCGTGCTGGAGCGCACGCCGGAACTCTGCACCGATACCGCTTCGGTTCAGGCGGTCATGCTGCACGCGGTGAAGCACGTCGAGGCGAACGGATTTTTCCCCGACGCGGCGGTCATCCTCTACGGAAACGTCGCGGTGCGCGGCGCGGACGTGATCGACCGCGCGATCGCCCACTGGCAAGAGACGCGGTGCGACAGCGTGCGGACGTTCTGCCCCGTCGGCAAGTGGCACCCCGGCTGGATGAGCAGGCTGAACGGCGACGTCGTCGAACCGCTGCGCCCGGGCTCGATCCATCGAAGGCAGGACCTCGAAGCGGTCTACCTCCACGACGGGGCGGCGGTGGTGATGTCGATCGAATCGCTCAAGCGGGGGCTTTCGACGCCCGACGACCCGCACGCCATGTTCGGCGTCGATCGGCGCGGCATTCTCACCGAGATGGGCGAGACGGTCGAGATCGACCATCGCCGCGACCTGTACTGGGCCGAGGCGGTGTTGCGCGATCGGAAGGAGCTGGCGGCGTGAAGATCGGGCCGGTCGACCTGTCGCAGCGCGTGCTGGTGATCGCGGAGATCGGCGTGAACCACGACGGTTCGGTGGATCGCGCGCTCGAACTCGTCCGCGCCGCCGCCCGCGCGGGAGCGGACGCGGTGAAAGTGCAGGTGTTCGTGGCCGAGCGGCTGATGCATCCGTCGGCGCGGTTCGCGGACTATCAAGTCGGGCGTACGGAGGCGAGCGACCCGATCGCGATGCTGCGGCAGTACGAACTCGACGACGCGGCGCTTTCGCGCATCGTCGAGGAAGCCGCGAAACGTTCGCTGGTCACGATCGCCACGCCGTTTTCGCCGGAGGACGTGCCGCGCGTCGTCGCGATGGGCGCGGCGGCGATCAAGATCGCCTCGCCGGACCTCGTGAACGCATTGCTCCTGCAACACGCCTGCGAAACGCGGCTGCCGATGATCGTCTCGACCGGTGCCACAACGCCGGATGAAATCGGCGGCGCGGTCGGCTGGCTGACGCCGCGATGCGCGTCGCTGGCGCTGTTGCACTGCGTGAGCAGCTATCCCACGCCGGCGGAACAGGCGAACCTGCGGTGGATCGCCGACCTCGCCCGGTTCGGCCTGCCGGTGGGCTATTCGGATCACTCCGATCAACTGATCGCCGGCGCGCTGGCGGTGAGCGCCGGGGCGCGGATCATCGAAAAACACCTCACCTACGACACCGCCGCCTCCGGCCCGGATCACTCGGCCAGCTTTGATGCGGAGCAATTCGAGGAATACGTCGCCCTGATTCGGATTGCCGAGCGCATGAACGGATCGAAGCGGCGCGAACTGCTGGACTGCGAGAAGGACGTGCGCGTCGTCAGCCGGCAAGGCCTGGTGTTGAAGCGCGACGTGCGCGCTGGCGAGACGCTCGCGATCTCCGACCTGACCACACAGCGGCCGGGCGACGGCGTTTCGCCGGAACTGCTGGCGGCGCACGTTGGCATGCAGGTTCGGCAGGACATGTCGGCAGGCTTGATGATCGGAAGGAACTCCCGTGGCTAGGCGGCGGCGGGTGTGCTACGTGACCGGCACGCGGGCCGAGTTCGGGCTGATGAAATCGACGCTGCGCGCGATCCGCGAATCATCGGCGCTCGCCCTGCAACTCGTCGTCACCGGCATGCACCTCAGTCGATCGCACGGCCGAACGGTCGAGCAGGTCCGGCGCGAAGGATGGCCGATCGACGCGACCGTTCCGTGGCGACAGAGCGCGTCTAAAGACGAACTTGCGATCGCGGTGGGCGAGGCGACGTCGCGGATGGCGCGCGCGTTCGCGAAGCTCGATCCCGACGTGGTGCTCGTCTGCGGCGATCGGGTGGAGCCCTTCGCGGCGGCTTCCGCGGCGCATATCGCGGGTCGCGTGGTGGCGCACGTGCACGGCGGCGACCGGGCGCTGGGGCAGGTGGACGACGCGCTGCGGCACGCGATCTCGAAGCTGTCGCACCTGCATTTCTGCGCGACCGAACAAAGCCGCAGGCGGCTATTTGCGATGGGAGAGGACGGGTTCCGCATTCACCGGGTCGGCACGCCTGGCGTGGACGGCATCCGCGAATTGGCGGCCGGCCATCCGCACGCGCCGGTGGCGGGGGTGATCGCGGTACACCCGGAATCGACAGATGACGAACTGGAGTTCCGCCGGACGAGGTTGCTGCTGAAGTCGACCGTGCCTGCGGTCGGCGGGCCGGTGGTGATCGTGCATCCGAACAACGATCCGGGTTGGCGCGGCGTAGCGCGGGCGATGGCGGGGTGGGACGGCCGCGATGGGGTTCGGATCTTTCGCGATCTGCCCCGAGAGCAGTTCCTCGGCCTGCTTGCCGACACGCGCGTGCTGGTCGGCAATAGTTCCGCCGGCATTCTGGAGGCGGCGAGCCTGGGCGTGCGGGTGGTGAACGTGGGAGACCGGCAGAAGGGCCGGGAGCGAAGCGCCAATGTCGTCGATGTTCCCTGGTCTGCCGAGGCGATCGCCCGCGCGGTCCGACGGGCGGTCAAGTCAAAATATGTCGGTCGTAACGTCTACGGCGGCGGAAATACGGGACAGAGGGTCGCGGAAATATTGTCGGACGTCGTTCTGGACGAGAAGATGCGAAGAAAGCTCATTCGATACTGATTGAGGCGTCAAGTGTGGTGGTCCATCATTCGATAGTAAAGATGGGTAACTATGCCAACCGCCACCGCACAAGATCCGAAGGAACTGGTCAAAGTCGCTCTGGCGAAGCTCAACGCGATCGCGACGCTCCCCGAAGTCACCGCCAAGATCATCTCGACCGTCGAAGATCCCAAGAGCAGCGCGGCCCAGCTTCACAAGATCGTCTCGCACGATCCGGCGCTGGTGACGCGCATCCTCAAGGTCGTAAACTCGGCGTTCTACGGCCTGCCGGGGCAGATCGCGTCGGTCGAACGGGCGATCGTGCTGCTGGGCCTGAACGCGGTGAAGAACATCGCCGTCGCCGCCAGCCTCGGACAGATGTTCCGCGGCGTAAAGCTGTGCGACGGGTTTACCGCGCGCGATCTATGGACGCACTGCGTCGCGGTGGCGGTCATCTCTCGCGAGCTGGCGAAGCAGTCGAAGCTGCCGCTGTCGGACGAGGCGTTCCTGGCGGGCATGATCCACGATATCGGCATTCTGGTGTCGCTTCAGACCTGGCCGGAGCAGATCCGCGCCGCCTGTGAAAAGGCGAAGACCGGCGCGAACTTCATTGAGGCGGAAATCGAGACCGTCGGCGTCGATCACCAGCTACTGGGCAAATCGCTTGCGGAAAAATGGCAGTTCCCGCTGTCGTGCCAACTGGTGGCGGGGCACCATCACAATCCTGAGACCCTCTCGGACGGGTCTCGCACGCTCGTCACGCTGGTGCACATCGCCGATACGCTTTGCTGCCATGCCAAACAGGGCCTGCCGCTGACGGCGCAGAGCCAGATCATCGCGCCGGACCTTCCGGGCGCGATCGAAATCGACCCTGCCATCGTTGAGAAGGTCCGCGCGAATCTTCCGATGACCATCGCCAACGCGGCGTCCTTCCTCAGCTAGTGCAACGCGCGGGTATTTTGAGATCGTTGCTAAACGCGAAGACGCGAAGACGCGAGGAAGACAAAAGACGGTTCAGCCACGAATCACACGAGTGAAGCACGAATACGGCAAACGTGCACGACATTCTCACTCGTGCTTCATTCGTGCGTTCGTGGCTGACGTATTTCCTTCGCCTCTTCGCTGCTTCGCGTTTTGAATGTTTTGAAATAGTCACCAACGGCCTACAGCAGATTGATATTGCCGACGACCGAGCGCTCGCCGGCTTCGATGGTGGCGGGAAGGACGCACCAGAAGCTTGCGCCTTCGCCCGGTTCCGAATCCAGGCCGATCGTTCCGCCGAGCAGGTTGGTGAGCTCGCGCGCGATCGCGAGGCCAAGGCCCGTCCCACCGTGCTCGCGGGTGTGAGATTGGTCGGCCTGGCGGAACTTCTCGAAGATCACCTGCTGCTTTTCCTTCGGCACGCCGGGGCCGCGATCGACCACGGTGATCTTCACTTTCCCGTCCTCTATGGGCTCGGCGGTGAGGTCGATCTTCTCGCCGGGGGGGCTGAACTTGATTGCGTTGGCGAGGAAGTTGTAGAGCACCTGCTGCAGGCGCGACCCGTCGGTCTGAAGGATCGGCACGCCCGGCCGCACGGCGGCGACGATGGTGAGCTTCTTGGCCTCGCTGAGCGGCTTGAGCAGGTTGACCAGGCCTTCGAACAGGTCGCCCAGCACGATCGGCTGGACTCGGATCTCCATCCGGCCGGCCTCGATCTTGGCGAGGTCGAGCAGGTCGTTGATGAGGTCGAGCAGGCTGTTTCCGCCGCGGACGATGTTCTGGATATACCGTGCCTGCTTGGCGTCGGCGGGGAGCGAATCCTTCAGCAGGTCGGCGAAGCCGAGGATGGAGTTCAGCGGGGTGCGCAGCTCGTGGCTGACGCTGGCGATGAACTCGCTCTTGAGCTTGTTGGCCTCGTACAGCGCGACGTTCGCCTCGGCGAGCTGGCCCAGGCGGCTGTCGAGGCTTTTGTTGGCCTCGTGGAGCTTGTCCTGCGACGACTTCAGGTTTGCCAGCATGTGGTTGAGCGTCTCGGAAAGCTGCTGAAACTCGTCGCCTGAGTTGATGTGCGAGCGGATGTTCAGGTCGCCGGCCGACACCTTCTCGGCGGTTTCCTGGAGGACGCGCACGGGCTGGAGGATGATGCGCGTGATGATCAGGTACAGCGTCACGCCCGCGAGCGTGCCGGCGATGAGGCCGGCGATGAGCATCAGCACGCGGTTGAGCAGTTGCTGCTGGCCGGACGTCTGCGACGGGATATCGACGCTCACGATGCCCAGCAGGACCGGCGCGCCCGCGAGCGCCGACGCCTGCATCGTCGCCGGCGTGCGATCCGCGGCGACGGGGACCAACTGCGTGGCGGCGGGGGCGTTGGGCTGGTGGCATTGCAGGCAGGAGCCCAGCGCGAACAACGGCTGTGCGTAGCGATATCGATTGCTCGACCTCAGCAGGCTGGACCGGAACCGCCGGTCGGGGTCGCGCTTGAACGACTCGATGGAGCGCAATTCAAAGTTGGTGATGTCGGTGCTGTTCGGGTGATCGAGCGAGATCAGCCGCGGGTAGGCGCTTTCGTCGTCGTCGACCGGCCGAGTGCTGACCGTGCGCAGCGTCAGCAGTACGGGGCGGGTGGTGGCGCTGGTATGGAGATCGACGTGCTCGCGAACCGCCTGGTCCGCCAGGATGCGCGCCGCCGACTCGTTCGGCTGTTCGCTGAGCTGTTCCATCCGCTGCCACGGCACGAACAGCGCCGCGCAGATTACGAGTACGACCGCCACGCCAAACAGAAGCTGGCACTTGGTCGCCAGCGAGATCTTGAGCTGCCTGAGCAGACGGACCATGGGCCGCAGATCATACAGTGCCCGCCCGCGATTGCCGAACGGCGTCTCTGCTACTACCTTCTGCCCCCATGGACCCCAAAACAAGGGCCGCCGAGGCGGCGCTGGCACACATTAAGAGCGGGATGGTCGTCGGCCTGGGAAGCGGATCGACGGCGAGCATCTTCATCGAACTGCTCTGCAAGGCGGTGTCGGCGGGCAGGCTGACCGATATCCGCGGCGTGCCCACGAGCGTGAAATCAGAACAGATCGCCCGCGAAGGCGGCCTGCCCGTGATCGAGCTCGCCGAGGCGGAGGAATGCGACGTCACCGTCGATGGCGCCGATGAGGTTGACCCCAACCTCGACCTCATCAAAGGGCTTGGCGGGGCGCTCCTGCGCGAGAAGATCGTCGCGGAGAATACGAAGAAACTCGTCGTCATCGTCGATGAGAGCAAGATCGTGCCGCACCTGGGGCATCATTGTCCGCTGCCGGTGGAGGTGACGCAGTTCGCCTGCGAGGTGCACGAGCGCTACCTCCGCTCGCTGGGGTCGACGCCCGAACAGCGAAAGAACGCCGACGGGACGCCATTCGTGTCGGATAACGGCAACTATTACTTCCACTGCAAGTTCGGCCCGATCCACCGGCCGGGCGAACTGGATCAGACATTGCGCAGCCGGGCGGGGATCATCGAGACGGGCCTGTTCGTCGGCAGGGCGTCGGTCGTCATCGTGGCGGGCGATAAGGGCGTTCGCGAACTGACGCGTCGCCCGTGATGAAGCCGCGGTTCTTGATCCGCGCTTTTGCATTCCAGGTCGCCCGAAGAGCGCGGTTCGAGAACCGCGGCTTCATGGGGTGAGGTGTTTCAGCATCAATTGGCAGATCTCCGGCGCTGAATAGGCATCGCGATCGATCAACCCGGCGTCCGATGAGATGACCAACGGCCCCGCCTCGGACGAGGGCGGCGGTGCGCCGTGGCTACCCTTTACCAGCGTCGCGTCCAGCGGGATCACGTCCATCAGGTAGCGGAAGCCGAGCTTTTTCTTCGCCAGCTTGGATGCGATCTTCAACTTCGGCACGCGAATGGCGGGGTCGAGGAAGAGTTCGGCCGGGTCGTATCCCGGCTTGCGGTGGATGTCGACGGTGCGGGCGTAATCGGGCGCGCGGTCGTCGTCGAGCCAGTAGTAATAGGTGAACCACGCATCCGGCCTGGAGATGGCGACGACGTCGCCGGCGCGAGGGTGATCGAGGTGGATTTGCGAGCGCTCGTCGCCGGCGTAGACGGCATCGACGCCGGGGAGGGATTCGACGATCTGCCGCACCTCGCGCGCCACGCGCGGGTCGTTCACGTAGACGTGGGCGATCTGGTGGTCCGCCAGCGCGAATGCCTGACTGGCGCCGCAGTCGAGCAATTCCCGGCCAAGTTCCTCGCGGATCGCGATCAGACCTTTTTCGCGGAGCGCCCGATTGACGTGGACGGGCGTCGTCACCGGCGTGATGCCGTATTCGCTCAGCACGATCACGCGCGCATCCCCGAAGTGATCCACCAGCCGGCCGACCTCGGCGTCGACGGCGCGAAGTTCCTCTGCGATCGAGGGATGATTCGGGCCCACCTTTTGCAACGCGTAGTCGAGGTGCGGCAGGTAGACGAGCGTGAGCGTGGCCTTGTGGAGCTTGTCGACCTCGATCGCGGCGCTGGCGATCCAGCGGGTCGATTCGATATCGCTGCCCGGCCCCCAGAACTTGAAGAGCGGGAACGTGCCGAGCGTGCGTTGCAGGTCGGCTCGCAGCGACGCCGGGTGCGAGTAGACGTCCGGCAGCTTGCGCCCGTCGGCGGGGTACATCGGGCGGGGGGTGACGGAGTAGTCGGCGCTGGAGTACATGTTGTACCACCAGAACATGTTGCTGACGGTGAACGCCGGGTCGATCTGCCTCGCCATCTCCCAGATCTTCGGCCGCTGAACGAGGTGGTTGGATTGCCGCCACAATCGCACCTCCGCCTCGTCGCGGAAGTACCACCCGTTGCCGACGATCCCGTGTTCGTCCGGCCAGGCGCCGGTCACGAACGATGACTGAACGCTGCACGTCACCGCCGGCAGGGTGGGGGCGATCGTGGCGAGCCTGCCCGCCGCGCTTCGGATCGCGTTGATTCGCGGCGTGTGTTCGCCCAGCAGCGCGGGCGTCAATCCGACGACGTTGATGACCAGCGTTCGATGCACAATGCCGCACCATCCACGACGGCGCGTGGATCGTCAAGCGGCGGTATAATCGCGGCGATGCTTCCAGTTCGCGTTGTGCTGTTGCCGTCTTTGCTACGAGAAGAAGATACCGTCGGCCGATCGGTCGTGGTGTTCGATGTGCTGCGCGCCACGACCACCATCGCCGCCGCCATTCATGCGGGGGTGAGGGAGATCCGCGTGTTCGGCTCGCTCGACGACGCCCGAACCGCCGCCGGCGCGTTTGTTGGCGGACGCATTCTATCAGGCGAACATGGCTGCCTCCCGCCCGACGATTTCGACTGTGGCAACTCCCCCGGCGACTACACCGCCGCCCGGTGTGCCGGGAAAACGATGTTCCTCTCCACTACCAACGGCACGCGCGCCCTCGTCGCGGCGAGGCGCGCCGAGCGGCTCTTCACCGGATCAATCGTGAACGCCGCCGCCACCGCACGCGCTCTGCTTGAGGCCGGCCTGCCGATCACGCTGCTGTGTGCCGGAACCGGCGGGCAGGTGGCACTGGAGGATTTGCAGGGCGCCGGCGCGGTCATCGAAGACCTCGATCCTGAACGTCTGCTCACCGAGAACGACGAGTGCCACGTCGGCCTTGCGCTCTGCCGAAGCGATCCAGGCAACGACCGCTTCTTCGTCTCCGCCGGCGGGCGCAACATCCTGAAGGTGGACCTGGCGGCCGACATCAGCTTTGCGGCTCACCGGAACCTGCTCGACGTCGCGGTCGAAGTAAAAGATCGCGACGGCGCGCTGATCGCGACGCGATTGCCGCGCTACGCTTAAGTTTTTGCGCTCATGCGCCGGCCACGGAATGGCCGTTCACCGACGTATCGCCCAATGTGATCGGGCCAAGGCGTCGATTGCCTCGCGAATCAATAAGTCGGCTGTACCGCCGCCCAAAGGGAGGGGCGAAGTGGGGCGTAACTGAAGTGTTTGTTTGGTTCGGTGGGCGTCGGGTCAACGTCATCGGTGGAGATGAACGCCCGCCGCGAGTGACCCCACGTTGCGAAACTGCCCCATTCGAGCATGACGCCGTTCGCCAGCCGGTTCACGCGCTTCGGTTTCAGCGACGCGATTTCGGGAGGCCAATCGGCGGGCGGCGTTTCAGTCGGGGCGGGCGGATCGAAGGCGTGCAGAACCTGAACGCTCGTCGTCGCCGAGGGCGGGAGTGCCCCGTGCCACGCGAGGATCGCCTTCTCGTCCACATGATTCTTCACCCAATCGGCGAAACCTTTGTCGTACGCATCGACGGTGGAAGGCGAAAAAATCCACGCCGCGCTTCCCAGGAGCACCAACACGCACGCCGCCGCGCCCGCATGGCCGGCAAGCGGGGGTTTGCGCTCGTAGTGCAACGCGATGAGCGCGATCAGCGTGACCACTGCCGTGACCGCTACTGCGAGGCCGGCGAGCCAAACCAGCATGAATGTCGACTCGCGATCCCGGTTCGCCGCGCCGGCGAAGTAGAGCCACACCCCGCTCATCCCCAGCACGCCGATCGTGCCGGCGATAGGGGCAAAGTAGAGGCTCGCGAGCGTGGTAAGGCGGGGCCTGACATCGTCGTCTTCGTCCATCTTTTAGCAGAGCATAGCAACCGAAGCGCAGGCGGGCGACGGTGGAATGGGATGCCGTCGGTCAAGGGAGGCCGTGTCGATACGCGATTTTCAAAACGACGGCGAAGCGGCGAATTCGCTCGCATCTCGCCCCGCTCGCACGAAGAATGAGGCGGCCGCAAGCGAGTCTCGGACGGCTCTCATGCGAGTGCGCGAGGTCGTCCGCGATCCCGTTCGGCGGAGACAGGGGAGGACTGAAAGGAGCGTCTGCTATGGAACTGGTGGTGTATTGCTATGCGGTTTACCTGGTGGTGAGCGTGGCGCTGACGGTCTGGGTCGCGAAGACGTTGCACCGGAACGGGCGCGTTTTCCTCGTCGAGGCGTTTCACGGCAACGAGCAGATGGCCGACTCGGTGAACCACCTGCTGGTGGTGGGGTTCTACCTCATCAACGTCGGGTTCGTGACGCTGGCGCTCAAGTACGGCACGGCTCCGACGGACATCCGGGAATCGGTCGAATTTCTGGCGACCAAGGTCGGGCTGGTCCTGCTGGTGCTCGGCGCGATGCACTTCTTCAACATGTTCAACTTCGACAAGATGCGACGGAAAGCGCGTCGATCTGAGCAGGAAAGGCGCGGCGTCGCCGGGCCGCCCAACTTGGCAGTCGAGGCGTTGAGAGAAGCAAAGGCGTAGCCATCACAATTGCCCCGGCGACGGCGGGGCGCCCCGATGCCTGAAGCGGGGCGGGCAAATTCGCGGTGGCCCCGCCGTTCCGGAGGGGGTAGATTAAGGGTGAAGGTGTGGGGCGGATCGGCGTTTTCGTCCTCCGACGATGCCCATCCGCGGGCCGGCATGCGTTGATGCGACGTGCGGAATCTGGCACAATCCGCGTCTACTCCGGCAAGTAAGTCGAGGAGAAGAAGTCGCCCTATGCTTTTGCAGACCAACAGCTACATCGTGCCGAAGGAAAAGCGTGCCGCTCACAATCACCTGATGCAGCGGTTTCGGCAGGTGTTGATGAAGATCGGCTGCGATCATTTCGAGGTGTTCGAGCAGGTTGGCGCGAACTGGGCGGGGGGCGAGACCAGCGGCCGATTCGTGCAGATGATGAAGTTCCGCGATCGCAAGCACTGCCAGGCCGTCCAGCTCGCCGAGCGCAAGGACGCCGCCGCCCAGGCGCTGGTGAAGGAGTTCTGCGAGCTGATCAACTTTGCCTACCAGGAACAGCAGGGCCTCTTCGCCCACGGCTACTACAACGCGGTGATCGAGCCCATCCGCATCAAGCCCAGCGAGCTGGCGTACCACGCGTATGAAGGCGAGGTCGCCCCGCTCGAGCCGACCGAAACGCTGCTCGCCGAGGCTCCGCCGGACGATCCGAAGGCGCCGAAGGTGCGTCACGAGTCGGTGGACGTTTTCAGCCCGGTGAAGGCAAAGGAAGCCAGCGAAGGCGCCGACGGGAAGCCCGCAGACGATTCGCAGGCGGACGACACCGCGGAGCGGACGGAAGAAGTCAAAGGATAACGCCGCGCACCGGCGGGGAATGTGCGGCGCGTCGGGATTCTCATATCAGTTGGGCGTATAAACTGATATGAGAACGTCGATCGTCGCGTGAAGCCGAATCCCGTGCGTCATGCTCACCCACACCTTGCTGAACACGCTTAAAACCCTCCTCGTGCTGATCCTGCTCGCCGGCTGGGCGATCGCCGCGATGACGCTGCACGTCGTTCGAATTCCGGATTCGGAATACTGGATCGGCGTGATCCCGAAGAACCGCGTGGGGTTTGCCGATACCTACGTCGACGTTCGCGCCTGGACCGCCGCCGACATTCAGGCCCATCCCGATTTTGTCCGCCGGATCATCGCCGCGGATAAAGCGCACTGGCTGAAGCACGTCGTCGATCCGGCGCTCCTGCCCGAAGCGCTCGAAAGAGGTCCCGCCGCCACGCAGCCGGGCTGAGGCGCGCGGGCGAACGGGGGGCGTCCGGGGGATGTCGCGCAAGATGAGTTCTCTTTGACAGTTGCGCGGTCAGTTGGTCTAATAATCAGGGTCTGACGGTGGAGCGTTAGAGCACTCTTGGTTTTTCAACGTAGGTTTCAACATGCGAAGCACCCTTGCTTTTTGCCTGCTGGTCGTGTCGATGCTGACAATCGGCTGCGCCCGTCCGAACGAAATCGGCTGGACCCCGGTGTACTCGACCGAAGAGCGCATCAACCTGATCGCCCGGAACTGGGATATGGAAGGCAAGATGATCCAGGACGACATCGACAGCGCCCTCCTGCTGCGTCCGATGGGCGGCCTGACGCTGTGGCACATCCGCTGAACGCCGCGCGATGTGATCGTCCAGGCGCGCGATCCATCACACGTGCGTTTCATCAGAGCGCGGCAGTCTAAACTCGATTTAATCGTCTCACCCGGCCCGCATCCCTTGCGGGCCGGGTAATTTTGCTTATGAAGAGAAGGAGCCGGAAGTCAGGAGCCAGGAGTCAGAAGGAAAGCAGGGTCTCATTCCGACCGAATTTTCCTTCTGACTCCTGGCTCCCGGGCTCCTGACTCCTCCGAATGTCCTACCTGAGCTACTACCGCATCAGCGCCCGTCACCAACCGTACATGCTGCGGTTGAACTATCACCATGAGATGTGGTCGGCGATGACCTATCCGCTCGCGGCGGCGCTGGCGGAAGGGGCGTTCGCGGCGATCGTGGCGGCGAAGTACTTCAACGCGTCCGGAACGCTCGTCGCGGTCATCACCGCGGCGCCGATGTTCGGCAACATCATGGCGATCCTCTGGGCCGAACTGGCGCGCGACCGCCAGAAGGTGCAGTTCGTCAACGCGTTGCAGGTCGGCGTGATCCTGTCCGTGGCGGCGGTGGCGCTGACGGTCTTCATTCCGAACCGCGTTGCGGGCGGATGGGTGTTCGCGGGGCTGATCATCGCCGCCCGCGTGTTTGCCGCGGGGATCGTGACGGTCCGCAGCACGATCTGGCGGTACAATTATCCGAAGCACCTGCGCGGGCAGGTGGTGGCGCGCATCAACATGATTGCCACCGGCGTGCTGGCGCTGACGACGTTCGCCGGATCGCGCTGGCTGGACGCAAATCCCAGCGCGTACATCTGGCTTTACCTGCTGGCGGCGGGGCTGGGGCTGATCGGGGTGTGGCAGTTCTCGCACATCCGCGTCCGGCGCGAGCGGTCGCTGTTGCGCGAGGCCCAGATCGTGACCGCGAGGCCCGAATCGCTCGCCCAAACTGAAGAGACGAACGTCATGAACTACGCCCCGCCGGAAAAGCGGGGGATTTTCAGCATCGTCGGGCGCGCATTTGACGTGTTAAGAGAGGACCGTCGTTTTCGTCAGTATCAACGATGGCAGATGATCGCGGGCTTCAGCTTCATGATGCTCCAGCCGCCGCTGGTGTTCCTGGTCAGCCGTCGGCTGACCGACCCGGACCGCGATTACATGCTCGCGACGGTCGTCCTCCAGATCATCCCCATGCTGACCTCGGTGATCGCGCTGCCGCTGTGGGCGCCGCTGTTCGACCGCATCATGATCAGCAAGTTCCGCGTGATCCAGGGGGTAACCTGGCTTTGCGCGCAGATCACGATCCTCGCTGGCGCGTATTTCATGAGCCTGCCGCTGATCATGGCGGCGCAGGTGCTGATCGGCGTGTCGATCTCCGCGGGCAACCTGGTGTGGAACCTGGGGCACAACGAGTTCGCCCCGCCGGAGAAATCGGGCGAATACATGGCGGTTCACGTCATGTTGACGGGGTTGCGCGGGTTCATCGCGCCGTTTGTCGGCGTGTACCTGTTCCAACTGCTGGGCGGGGGGTACGCGTTGTTCATCATCAGCCTGTGCCTGAACCTGACGGCATGGCTGGGATATATCTCGATGTACCGCGAAGACCTTCGAAACCCGCCCAGGCGACCTGCGCACGCGCACAAACATTGATGCAAGTCCGACTCGTTCCTCACGCCTGCGCCCGGCGGATTTTACCGCCGACGAAAGCAGGGGTGATGTGTAAAGTGAATTGGAAGGGGGGAGCGTTAGCGAGGAGGGAGAACGAGTGAACGGGTCATTTGGATAAACGAACCCAACTGTCATTTTGACAGGTTGTCGTGGCGCTCGTCATGAAACGAATGCGATTTTTGTCAAACGAACCCAATTTCAGATGTAAGATCTTTCTATTTCGGTATTTATGGCTTTGATCGTCAATTGAATCTGTAGTGCCCCATTTAGCCGTGACGCTTGCTCTGCGCTCGAGCGGGTCGAGCCGTCTGAAAAGCGCGGAGCAAGCGCCACGGCTAAATGGGTGGAGATCGCGATCAGGAGACCATCTTGTAGTCACGTCGTGCCGGGCGGACCCAGGATTTGAGGCGGATGTTTCGAGTGGAGGCCTGTTGGAGGCGTTCGAGGTACTGAGCGAGGTCGGATTCGACGAATTGCTGGAGAAACTTGGTGTCGGCGTTTTCGTTGAGGGTTTGAATGGCTTCGATCAGTTGACGTTTATCCATGAGAGGGCTACTTTCGGTCAGGTTGAGGGTTACACTCGCGGTTGTTGAGTTTCACATCGGGCGGTCCGGTAACGGATCGGCCGGACGAGTTCGTTTTCTTGAGCTTTGACGCATGAGCGATACCACGTCCCAAGCCCCCGTTTCGTCGTCCGCGGTGCCCGATGAAGGGCAACTGGATAATTTGTCCAAGCTTCACCGCATGTCGCGCACCGCCGGCCTCGGCACGACCGAGTACGCCGCCGTCAACGTGGCGGCGGTGATGACCGCCGTGCTGGGGGTGGCAAGCTTCCTGGCGGTCGTGACGCCGATCTTCCTGGTGGTGCCCGTCGCGGGCGTGGTGATCGGCATCATCGCGATCCGGCAACTGAAGAACTCGAACGGTACCCAGACGGGCATGATGGTCGCGATCCTCGGCCTCGTCGCCTGCGGCCTGTTCAGCGCCTTCACGGGCTACAAGGCATACGCCAAGGCCCAGGAATACAAGGCCGACAAGGCGACGCTCATCACGCTGACCGAGCAGTTCGGGCAGGCGCTGGCGAAGGACGACTTTGCCGGGGCGTATGGAATGCTCGACGCGCGCTTTCGCGATCGCGTGACGCGAGCCCAGTTCGAGCAGTTCTTCAAAGAACGCATGATCCCGTATACGGGATCGATTAAGTCCTTTACCAGCAATGGTTTATTCATCATCGACGAGGCCGCCGACGACGCGGGCATCCGCATGGCGCAGGGCAGCGCGACCGTCGACGTCGAGAAGACCGCCAACATCCCGCTGGTGATCACCTACCGCCTGGCGGCGGGGCAGTGGCAGATCTTCAACCTCGGCGAGTGGTTTGCGCAGCAACAGAGCCCGCAACCTGACCCGAGCCAGCCGGCGGGGCCCGGGGCCTGATTTTCATCTCGATAAAGGCCAAAAACCCCCTCCAAACCCTAACGTTCCACTCCCGGTGTGCCGATAACCGATCTATAGCGATCGACTTGGCTTAATCGGAAAGCGTGCGCATGCGCAAAAGTGTGAACTGGACCATCCGTTGGCTGCTCTCTGGCGGAGCCTTCGCAGCCGTAGTTCTGACGGCAGGATGCCAGTCCGAAACCATCACCTACCGCCCGGGCGCGGTCGAGTCGGCCAGCCCGGATGTGCAGATGGCGATGGCGCCCATGACCGTCGGCGATGCGATGCTCGTCGCGATGCCGGTGCCGTCCGAGCCGCCCATGCCGGCGGCGAACGTGTTCGGCGAGGTGCCGAACATCATCACCGATCCGACCGTCGGCTCCAGCGAGTTCGGCTTTCAACAGCACACGTTCGTCGACGAGGGCTACGACGCCGAGCCCGCGATCAGCCCCGACGGCAAGACCGTCGTCTTCTCCAGCACGCGACACTCGGCGACCACCGATATCTACCTTCAGAAGTCGGACGGGCTCGCGGTGACGCAGCTTACGTCTGATGGGGCGGATGATGCCTTCCCGACGTTTTCGCCGGACGGGCAGAAGATCGCCTTCGCCAGCAATCGATCCGGCTCGTGGGACATCTACATGATGGACCGCACCGGCCGAAACATCGTTCAGGTCACCTCCGGTCCGGCGCACGACATGCACCCGACGTTTGCCCCCGACGGCAAGCGGATGGCGTACTGCTCGCTCAATGCTCGTGGCCAGTGGGAGCTGTGGATCGTGGACCTCATCACCAACGAACGCCGGCAGGTCGGCTACGGGCTGTTCCCGAAGTGGTCGCCGGCGCGGGACAGGGACGTGATCGCGTTCCAGCGTGCCCGCAATCGAGGCGGGCGATGGTTCAGCATCTGGACCGCCGAGATCATCGACGGCGAGGCCCGTTCGATCACCGAGGTGACCGTCAGCACCAACGCCGCCGTCGTGTCGCCTTCGTGGAGCCCGGACGGCAAGGACATCGCGTTCGCCACGATCGTCGAGCCCAACGCGGTGGACAACCGCGGCAAGCCGACCGGCCAGCAGGACATCTGGACCGTGCGTGCCGACGGCACGGGCAGGCACCGGCTGACCAACGGCAAGGGCATCAACACCGCGCCGTTCTGGGCCGCCGATGGACGCATTTACTTCGTCAGCAACCGCTCCGGCACGGACTGCATCTGGAGCGTCAACGCCGGCGGCAAGAACTACTCGACCGCGGCGGTGCCGAAGGACTAGTTGATGGTTGTGAGTTGATAGAAAGGCAGTCCTGTCAACTTCCAACCATCAACCGATATCAAGCTCCATGGAGGGAGCGATGACCAACATGCGATGGATCGCCATCATCGGTTTGATTGTCGCGGCATGCATCATCGCGGGCTGCGCGCCAAAGCCGGCCCCGTATGGACGCGAGAATCAGCTGTCGATGCCGGGCACGCAAACACGCGTTTGGGCGGTGGCGCCGGTGCTGAACCTCTCCGGCCAGCCGGGCGTCGATCCGCTGTTGCAGGCCGACATCCTGTTCCAGCAATTGCAGGCGGTGCAGGGTATGACCGTCATCCCGGTGGACCGCGTGGCGCAGGTCTACGCGGCCGCCAACATCGACCAGATCCAGTCGCCGGAGCAGGCGGCGATCGTCATGGATTCGCTGGGCTGCGAGGGACTCGTGGTCGCGACCGTCACGCAATTTGACCCGTATAATCCGCCGAAGTGGGGCGGGAGCCTTCAATTGTTCCAGAAGCCCGGCAACGGCAACCGCGTGCCGCCACCCGACCCGCGAGAACTGCTCCGCGCCAGCGCCCCGCCTCCCGAAGCGAACCTGCCGGCCGCGCCCGAGATGGTGCAGGTCGTCGGCATGTTCGACGCCGCCAATGGCACGATCCGCGACACATTGCTGGCCTACGCCCAAGGCCGTCACGAGCCGGCGGGGCCCATGGGGGCGAAGGAATATTTCGCTTCCATGGACCGTTTCAGCGGATTTGCGTACCACAGACTGCTGGAAGACCTTTTAGTTCGGCTGAGAAATGGTCGATAAATAGAGAAGGAGCCGAAGCCAAGGGTCGGAAGCCAGTGATTGGACTGGCCTATTTCTTCTTCTGGCTGCCGACTCCTGACTTCCGGCTCCTTCGGATATTCAGCTATGTCGAACGAAACGAAAACGCTGTCGCTCTCCAAAGGCAAGCACCATTTCTGCTTCAAGTATGAGGCCGGCCAGGAGAGCCACGTGCTTGATACGTTGGTGGAAATGGTCCACCGACGCGATCTTCCGTTCGACTGGTTCGACGCCGCCGTGCTGTCGCACCAGCTTGGCCAGCATTTGGCGAAAGAATTGAAGACCCTTTTGCCGAAGAAAGTTGCGTGAGGAGTTATCGCTCCCGCCGGTGACCGGAAATCGGGCGTCGAGCGTATTGCGACGACGGGATCAAGGATGATGCCGTCCGCGTTCTGCCAGGGATGATGTTGTAGCCCACGTCAGGACTTCTCACTTCGAACGGACATACACGTGAGCTGAGGATCGGCTCATGCATCGGGTTTCGTGACGTAGCGATGCCCGCTCCCGGATACCTGCCGCTTGGCGATCCTCTTATGAACAGCTCCACACCAGCAGCTGCCGAAACACCCGACGCACAGGACGCGAAAGAGTTCTGCCCGCTCGTGAAGGCCTTCCTCGAGTACCTCAAGCTCGAGCGACATTTCAGCGACTACACCGTTCGCTCATACGGCGCCGACCTGTTCCAGTTCGGCCAGTTCCTCGCCGGCCAGATCGGCACGAGCTACTCCAACGCCGAACGGCTCGGCGCCGCCGACGAATCGCTCGACGCCAAGTTCCTCCGCTGTGAGACGATCACCATCCGCGAGTTCCTCGCGTATCTCACCGCCCAGAACTACACCAAGAGCACTACGGCGCGCAAGCTCGCGACGCTCCGCTCGTTCTACAAGTTCCTCATCCGTCGCGGCCAGCTCTCGGTGAACCCGCTGAGCACCATCCGCACGCCCAAGCAGGAACGCCGGCTGCCCAAGTGCCTCGACCTCGAACAGGTCCAGAAGCTGCTCGACGCCCCCGGCGAAGGCGACATCCTCTGCATTCGCGACAAGGCGATGCTCGAGGTGCTCTACTCCTCCGGCATCCGCGTCAGCGAACTGGTGGACCTGGAGACGCAGGACATCGACCTCACCGAGGGCGTGCTCCGCGTTCGCGGCAAGGGCCGCAAAGACCGCCTGACGCCGATCGGCTCGCAGGCGATCCTGGCGCTGAAGCGCTACTTCGGCGTTCGCCAGTCCGACCCGAAGATGAACACGCAGTTCACCCACAAGGTCTTCCTGAACAAGCACGGCGAGCCGCTGAGCACCCGCTCGGTTCGCCGCAAGCTCGACAAGTACCTGTCGATGGCCGGCCTTGATCCGGGGATCAGCCCGCACACGCTGCGTCACAGCTTCGCCACGCACCTGCTCAACAACGGGGCCGACCTGCGAAGCGTTCAGGAACTGCTCGGCCACCAGAGCCTGAGCACGACCCAGGTCTACACCCACCTGACCACCAAGCGGATGAAGGAAGTCTACGATGCGGCTCACCCCCGCGCCGGCGACGGCCCGATCCCGCACCCGGCGGCGCAGCCTTCGGTCCCTCACTACCCGGCCAAGGCTGGCTGAACGCGGTGTGACCTCGCCGCGCTCCTTGAGGCCGGGTGACTACGAAATCAAAGGGAAGGAAAGGCCCGCGACCATCCGTCGCGGGCCTTCTCCGTTTTAGTTTGGGTTCAGACGAGAAGGTCGCCGCGCTCGCCGAATCGTAGACTTAAAGCCGGATGACGACTCTGCTTGCGCGTCCCAGAATGTAGCGTCTTTCATGCCAGTTTAAGGGAGTAAATCCGCCGCCATCGCTAGAGTCGTATCAGTTTTAAGACGTAGGACTGTGCGATATGACCGTGTTGCCCGCAGGATATCTGCCGAAGTGCTCGAAGCCCGCCCGACCTCGCAAGGCTGAAAAACCTGTCGTCGCGCCGCCGAAAGATTTGCATCCCGCCAAAGCTGTGTCAGATTGTCAGGAGGACACGCTTATGACGCTCACTACTCCCTGCCAACCCCAGAAACACAGCAAGTGGCACATCGCCAGCGGTATGTTTGTGCTGCTGACGGTCTACATCGTCGCGATGGCGACGCTGAGTTGGTATCTGGGCCGCTGATTTATCTAAAATCCGGAGCGCGCACAAGAAGAACGCACGCGGCGAGGCCATCGCCGCGTGCGTTGTCGTTGTGACTTATACATCCGTACCATGCAGAGACACGAAGGCACGATATGAACGAAGACGGACACGAAGGAAGTGGCTTATGCCTTCGTGTCCGTCTTCGTCTCTTTGTGATTTCGTGTTTCTGTCTCGCGCGGAACGACGATTTACGCTCGCCCTCCAACGGCCTCTCCCGAAGAGGGAGGAGCATTCAGGTGCGGTCCTTGCGGCTGACGAGCGGCTACTTTGCTTCGGCGGCCGCCGGGAGGAGGCTGGGCGGGGTGAGGGTGCTGGTCACCGTGCCCTTGATGAGTCCGGACGGGTCGATTTGCTCGACTTCCTTCGGCTGGATGAACTTGATCCGGCGAACGGAATCCTCGACTACTTCGCCGCGGATGCCGATGAAGAGGCCTTCCATTTTGATGACGTTGGCATCGTCGGTATTGACGTAGACGACCGTGCGGCCGCTTGCCGGGTCGGTCAGGCGGTAGAGCGTGCGCCCGCCGTACGGTAGGGCGGACTGACGCAGCGTACCCGAGGCGGTGAACTGCTTGACCGTCGCCTCCTTGATGCGGTTGTCGATCTCCTGGCCTTCGGCTTCGAGCGGGCGCGTCTGATTCGCGGCGATCTCGTCACGCAGACGCTTGGTCTCGTTGAACTGAACCAGCGCCTCCTTGCGAACCTGCAGTCCCTTTACGCGGAACTCGGCCATGCGGAGCATCGATTCGGGGATCTGCTTGGCGGCGACGACTTTCTCATAGTCGGCCAGCAATTCGTCGATCGGCTGCTGTTCGAGCGGAAGTCGGCTGGCCTCGTCGAACTTGGCTTCCAGTGCGTCAAACTGCTGCTCGGCGCTCGCCTGTGCTCCGGCAGGCGCGGTCGTGGGAGTCTTCGGCGCATCGTTCGCGGCGACGGCGGGGGTGTTGCTTTCCGGCGTAATCGGATCAGCCGTCTTCGGTTCGATCGGCGTGGCGCCCGTGTCCGCGGGGATCGGATCGACGCTGCCCGGCGTGGTCTGCCCGCCCGCCGCGACCGCTTCTCCGCCGGGAACGGCGAGGGGCTTCACTTCGAGCGTCCCGTTGTTGTTGATCACCTCAACCCGCTTCACCGGCTCGATGAGCTTCTTGTGCACGTACATGAACGTGCCTGCCGGCGGGGCGATCTTGAAGTATTCGTCCTGCTCGCCCAGGATTTTCACGTCCGATCCGCCGTGCAGTTGCAGGGCGACCTTGGTGATCATGTTGTTCAGATTGCTGGCGATACGGACGTTGACGTTCGTCGCGTCATCTCGAACCCGGCCGACCGTGCCGTCGCCGCGCTTTTCGACCCAGGCCTTGCCGACGAGGCAGTAGGTGCCTTCGGGCGGCAGGACCTTTACCCAGTCGAACTTCTCGCCCACCGCTACTACGACGTCGCCCTTGTTGAGCTTGACGACGGGGTAGTCGTTCTCGCTGGCGCCCGACCGGACGTAGACGTTGTCGGCGGTCACCATGCTGGAGAACTGGTACTGCGACATCTCCAGGTCGTTGGCCGGCGCCTGAGCGACCGCGACGGTCGGCTGCAATAGCGACAGCGACGAAAGGGTCAGAATTGAGGCGGCGATCAAAGGCAGGCGGGTCACGAGCACCTCCATGTGCGAATCGAGCGCGGGCCGGACAACTCCGTCCGGCACAGGTCCTATATTTCACCTATTGTGCGTGAATTATCGTTCATGATCAAGGGGTTGTATGGCCGAGTGACAACGCGAATTGCATGTGTATCCTGTGCAGCCGACCGATTCAGCAGGGAAGAAGGTAGACCGAAATGATCCTCGCAGGCGATATCGGCGGGACGAACACCCGCCTGGCCATCTTTGACGACCGTCTGACGCTCGTGCGACCCCCGTCCAAGTTCCCTACCGGCAATGGCTCGCGGCTGGAGGAATACGTTAAGAAGGTGCTCAAATCCGCCAAAGGTGAGAAGATCACCCGTGCGTGCCTTGCGATCGCCGGCCCGGTGATCGACGGGGTATGCAATTCCACGAATATCGGCCGCGCGTTTGTGGCGGAGGATATTCGCAAGGCGGCCGGGCTCGAGTCGCTCATCTTGATCAACGATCTCGTCGCCAACGCCGCCGGCATCGCCACGCTTGGCAAGTCGGATATCCATACGCTTATCAAAGGCGAGAAGCATCACGGCAACTGCGCGATCGTCTCGCCCGGCACCGGCCTCGGCGAAGGCGCCCTTATCTGGGACGGGCGCCGGCATCGGCCGATCCCGTCGGAAGGCGGGCACAGCCGCTTCGGGCCGACCACCGACCTCGAAAGCGATTTTTATCGCTATCTCGCCAAGCGCATCAGCACCGTGACGTACGAGGACGTTTGCAGCGGTAAGGGCATCGAGCCGTTGTTCCGCTTTTTCGTCGAGCGCGGCGAAAGCGTATCGCCGGCGTTCATGAGGAAGTTCGAAAAGCTTGAATCGAAGAAGCGCGGGGCTGCGATCTCGGAGGCGGCGCTCGACAAATCCCAGCCCGCGGCAGTGGCGGCGATGAACCTGTTCGTCCGCACGCTCGGTATCGAGGCGTCAAATATGGTCTTCAAAGTCTTCGCCACCGGCGGCGTTTACCTCGGCGGCGGCATTCCGCCGAAGATCCTGCCGTTGCTGAAGACGCGCATTTTCAAAGATGCGTTCCTCACGCACCGCGTCGAGCCGATCCGCGAGCTGCTGACGCAGGTGCCCGTGCGCGTGATCCTCAACGATGACACCGCGCTCGAAGGCGCCGCCAGCTACGGCTCGACGTTCGACGCATAGGTCGCCGCATTATCGGCCGGCGGCGGGGCGGACGTTGCGTTGCCGTACATGATCGCCTTCATCGCGATCCAGTACGTCTTGAACAGGTAGATCGCCGCCAGCACCACCGCCGTGCTGAGCACGTACAGATACTCCGCCATATACATGCCGGCCTGTGGCGAGATGGCCAGCATGATCAGGTAGGTCAGCGGCACGCACGACAACACGATCGACGCCGCCGTCGCGTGCGGCGTCCAGTAATGAATCGCGCGGCGGACGATCCCGCGCGGCATGCGCAAGCCCCAGTAGCGGCCTTCGGTCGCGGTGAGATAGATCACTAGTTCCAGCACTCCGTACCAGGCCGCGAACAACACCGGCGGCACCAGGAACATCAGCGCCCACACCGGCGGCAACCACGGCGGGGGGACGGAGAGGATGAGCGTCGCCATGTAGTGGTAAACGATCGTCTTCGTGCCAAACAACGCCGCGAACGCAAGGAAGAGCACGGCGAACCACTTTGAGCGACGCGCGTCGTCGTGCAGCGCCAGCGTGCGATAGAACATGCCCGGCGAGAGGAGGACGCGCCAGATCGTCGCACCTCGACGTCGCGGCGTCACCTCCCAGCCGGGCAGCTTCCGCGGCGAACCAATCGTGCTGGCGGCGACCGGCTCGCCGCACTCGGGGCAGTTTCCCGAGGTCGGCAGGCCGTCCAGGCGATATCCGCAGGATTCGCAAAGAACGTCGGTTGATTCTGGAGCGGGCTCGCGTGGCATCCGATGATGATAGGTACGATGGCCCGCCCTGCACTGGTTCGGACGTTCCCGTTTTTTCGGCCGCGATCGGCGTTGCTGGCGATCGTTCTTATCGGACTTGCGGTCCGGGTGGCGGCGAGCCTGGGATCGCCTTGGCTGGACGAGCTGTGGTCCTGGCGCATGGCGATGGCTGGCGACGTGCTGGCGGCGCACGATAATAATCACCTGCTGAACACGCTTTGGCTTTGGCTCGTGGGCGACTATCGCAGCCCGCTGATGTGGCGACTTCCCGCCATCCTTGCCGGCGGGGTGACGATCGTGCTGGCGTGGACGCTGCTGAAACGCCTCGGCCGGGTGCACGCGGCGATGGGGGCGATGTTTGTCGCGGTCGCCTATCCGCTCGTCGTTTACCAGTCCGAAGCGCGCGGCTACGCGCTCATGCTTGCGTGTTTGCTAGCGTGCATCGAATTACAACTTCGACTTTTTTCGTCAAACGCGACGGTTGAGAGACGACTTCGCCTGTCGATGGCGATCTGTGCCGGCGTCGGCGTCATGTCGCACTTGTCGCTCGCGATCGCTTATCCGCTCCTGGTGCTCGCCGCGATCGTCGTGCGTCCGGCCGAGCGGTCGGCGATGGACGTATTACGCGATCACGCGATGGCGATCATCCTCATCGCGACGTGGATCTTCACCTTCGGTCTGCGTATGGGCATCGGTGGCGGCCCGGAAATCGGCATCATGCAAGTGCTTTCCGAAACGGCGGCCGCGATGACCGGGGCGGAGGGGGCGTATGCGATCGTCCTGCTGCCGGTGTTGGTGCTGCTGTCGCTCCTGCTGACGCGCAGGCGAGAGCCCCGCGTGATAGGCATGCTCGGCGTTCTGGCGCTGCTGTATCCGTTGCTGGTGCTGGTGGCGAAGGATCGGTTGCTCTACGTGCGATACTTCCTGCCCGCCATGCTCCCCGCGATGTTGCTGATCGCAGCCGGCGTGGGCGAGGCGCTGCGTCGGCCGCGGCTTCGGCATGCGACGGCGATCCTGGCGATCGCGCTGGCGTCGTTGCAGGGGATGATGACGTTCGACCTCATCACGCGCGGCCGCGATTCGCACGGGATTGCGCTTCGCGATATCGCGCAGGCTTACTCGCCGTCCCTCGCGACCGTCGGCAGTGACGCGGAATTCCAACTGAGAACGATCGCGTTTTATCACGACGAAACGCCGCTGGCCGTCGTGCCGTCGAAAAGCCAGCCCGACTGGTTCATCGTCATGCACGAGACGCCTGCCCACGAGGCGGAGACGGCTATCGGACCTGCCCGCTACGACCGGCATGCGCTGTACAGAGCGCCGGGCCTATCCGGCATCACCTGGACCGTCTACAAGCGGCGCGACATTCGGCCCGCAATCGACTCGGCGCACGCCGACTTGAAATGATATAATCCGGGCTTATGCGTTATGGCGTGGGAGTAGTAGTGGCGATCTCGCTCGCGACACTGGCGGGCGGCGTCGCCTGCGATCGCGGCGACCCGGTCGCCGCGCCCGGTCCCGCTACGCAGCCGGTCGGCACCCCCCATAACGCCACCACCAAGCCGACAACCGAGCCCTCCGAACGGCCGCTGTCGGTGTTCATCGTCAGCCAGCCGGGACAGCCGGACCGCGCGATCGAGTTTCCGCCGGCGAAGATGGTCGTCAAAACCGTCGGCGAGCGACTGCGCGTCACGCTGTTCAGCGACGACCCGCGCGACGCCGTTCGCGACGACTACACCGGCAACAGCTATTTCTTCGAGACGATCTTCGACGTCACCATTGACGAACTTCCCGGCCAGGAATTCGTCTTCCACAACAGCGCCGTCGAACGCCCCGAAGACAACACCGGCGTCTTCCTCTTCGGCGGCAAGCAGTCGCTTCACCCGCAGGAAGCCGCGATCCGCGTCGAACAGGACGAGGATCGCTGGACGGCCTACGTGGCCGGCAAGTTTTCGGTGTGGGACGACAACACGCCAAACCGATCCACCACCGTCGTCGGCCTGCGAGCTCAGCTCTCACCGGAAACAGTCATTAAGAAATAGATTTGAAATTGTTAATCGCGAAGAAGCGAAGAGGCGAAAAAAACGTATCTTCGCGCCTTCGCTTCTTCGCGTTTCAATCGTCATTTCGTTGATCAGCTATTGACGACCGCCGGCTGTGGCGCGATCTCGGCGGGCGACAGCTTGGCGTCGGCCTTGGCGCCCTTGCCGTAGGTGCGCGGCCGCGGGGGGACGAGGCTCGTGTCCACCGGTGCGTAGCTGATGTTGACCTGATTGCCGTCCCACGAGGCAATCGTGGTTTTCATGAAATCTTTATCCAGGCGATCGGGGAAGTCCGGCTTGTAGTGAGCGCCGCGGCTCTCGTTACGGTTGAGCGCGCCCTTCAGGATGGCCTCGGCGTTGATCAGCATGTCCTTCAACGCTCGCGCGAACGACAGGTTCTGGTTGGTGTACATGCCCGTGTCGCTGAGGCGGAGGTTTTTGTAACGATCGTTCCACGTGACAAGCTGCTGGAGCGTGAGCTCGATCTTGTCGTTGTAGCGAACGACGGTGCAGTGGTCGGTCATCCACTTGCCCATTTCCTGCCAGATCGCGTACGGGTTCTCCGTGCCGTTGGATTTGACCAGCGCGTCCTGCTTGGCCTTCTCGCTTGCCACGACCGCGTCGTACACGCTTGCCGGCAGTTCGGCGGCGGAGAAGGGGGTGACGTCGTTGATGTAGTTCTTGATGCCCGGGCCGCCGAACAGACCTTCGAAGATGCAGCTCAAGAGCGAGTTCGCGCCCAGGCGGTTGGCGCCGTGGAATGCGAACGAGCACTCGCCCATGGCGTACAGGCCGGGGATGTTGGTCATGAAGTTCTTGTGATGGCCGAACTCCAGGCCGCCGGGCGAGGTTTTCTTGGCCTCGTAGCCGGTCCACAGTCCGCCCATCGCGTAGTGGACGGCGGGGAAGATTTTCATCGGATCTTCGAGCGGGTCGGCGCCGACGAACTTCTCGTAGATTTCGAGGATGCCCTCGAGCTTGCCTAGCACCTTCTCGCGGCCGATCTCCTTCACCTTGTCGCGCAGGTCAAGGTAGACCATGTTGCCGCCGCCGACGCCGTAGCCGTCGAGGCACATCTGGAAGATTTCGCGCGTCGCGATGTCGCGCGGCACGATGTTGCCGTACTTGGGGTACTTGCGTTCGAGGAAGTAATCGCGCTCGTCCTCGGGGATGGAGTTCGGCGGGCGGCTATCCTGCTTCTTCTTCGGCACCCACACGCGGCCGCCTTCGCCGCGGGCGGATTCGGAGATCAGGCGGCACTTGTCCTCGCCGGGGATGGCGGTGGGGTGCACCTGGATCATCTCGGGGTTGCCGAGCTTCGCGCCCGTCTGGAAGCATCGGCTCACCGCGCCGCCGGTGCAGATGACCGATAGCGTCGACTTGCCGAAGATCAGCCCGTTGCCGCCCGTCGCCACCACGACCGCATCGGCGCGGAACGACTTGATCTCCATCGTCCGCATGTCCTGCGCCACGATGCCGACGCAGACGCCTTCGTGGATCACCGGCCAGAGGAACTCCCAGAACTCATACTTGTGAACCTTGCCCTCGGCCTCCCAGCGGCGGGTCTGCTCGTCGAGGGCGTAGAGCAACTGCTGCCCGGTCGTCGCGCCGGCGAAGAAGGTTCGCTTGAACAGCGATCCGCCGAACAGGCGCAGGTCGCGCTGGCCTTCGGGGGTGCGGTTGAAGGGCACGCCCATGCGGTCGAGCAGGTCGATCACGCGCGGCGCCCAGTTCGCCATCTCCAGCACCGGCGGCTGGTCCGCGAGGAAGTCGCCGCCGAGGACGGTTTCGTCGAAGTGGACCCACTCGCTGAATCCCTGCTGGCGCGCGATATCGTTGGTCGCGTTGATGCCGCCCTGCGCGCAGACGCTGTGCGATCGCTTCACCGGCACCATCGAGAACAGGTCCACCTCGACGCCGACCTCCGCCAGCTTTACCGCACACGCCAGCCCGGCCAGTCCACCACCGACGATGATCACACGCTTTTTGGCAGCCATAGTGTTCAATCCTTCACAAGCTCAATCTAGCCCGCGAGAGGCTTGCCCAGCTTCTCGCGTTTCCCTTTTACAAATTTCAAATGATGGGCGACGTGCCACGTCGCGTAGTCCAGCACCACCCGCGCCGTCTGCTCGCCGCGCTGCGAATGTACGCCCACGCGATCCAGCCAGCCGGCGGGCAGGGCGCGGATCACCCGCATCAACTGCCGGTGCGTGGCCTCGATGGTCACGATCGCATCTTCGATCGACTGCGCGTCGTACGACAGATGGGCGATAAAGTCGTTCTCGCTCCATGCGTCGTAGATCGGCTTATCCTCGGCGATGATCCGCTTCAAACGGTGCGCGAACGCCAGGTCGGCGTCGGCGATGTGAATGATCACCTGCTGCGTTGACCACTTGCCCGGTCCGGGCGTCGCCTTCAGGTCGTCGGCGGACAGGCCCCCTACGTGCGTTCGGAGAGTCGCGGGGCCGTGTTCGTAATCGGCGATCAATTCTTCATCCGATCGGCCGAGATGGGGCTTGGCGTTCAGCAGGAGGTCGCGCTTCTTTGCGATGAAGCCAAGGTGATGATCCAGGTGATCGACGTACAGCTCGACGAACTCGCCCAGCGTCTTCCTGCCGGCCTCGTTATGGATGCCGGCGCGGTCGAAGTCTTCATCCCTCAGCTGCTTAAGCGTGATCGCCAGCAACTTGCGGCCGAGGTCGAACGCGTCGATCGCGTGTTCCACCGGCTGGAGGTGCGGGTGCAGCCGCCGAACGAACTTCGATTCGTTGTACCCCAGCAGCAGCGGCAGGTCCTCGGCGATGACCCGCTTCATGCGGTCCAGCGCCACGGCGTCGCTATCCATCATGTGAACGACGACCTCGTGGATCGACCACGTGCCCGGCACCGGATATGCCTGCAACTGCTGCGGCGTCAGCCCGGCGACCGCCTGGCGGAGCAATTCTCCGCCGCGCTCGAAGCGATCAATGATGGATCGATCAAAAGCCATGTCGCGTCCAATCGCGCACGCCGTGGGCCTAGTGCATCGCCGGCAGGGTGGTCGGCGCCGCGGCGGCGAGCTCGGGGGTGTTGTAGATAAACGTCGCGATGATCGCCACGAATCCGCACGCGGTGGTGAAGAAGAACAATCCCAGGCACACCAGGCCCCAGCGATTCTGCGCCTGCTTGCTGACGGTCAGACCCCAGGCAACCCCCGCCGCCCAGAAACCGTTTGCCAGGTGAAACGTGCCGGCGATCACGCCCAGCGGATATACCACCAGCGACAAAATCCAGCTCGCCTGCACGTGCTGCACGGTCGACTCGAACGCCTCCCCGTGCGGCCGGAACGCCAGGCCCGGGCCGAACCAGCCGAACATCGCGCCCACGTGGAAGAAGATGAACAGGATCAACGCCACCGCGCTCACCCGCTGCAGCACGTAAAACCAGTTTTTCACGTAGCCGTAATGACCCAGGTTCGGCTTGCCGTTCATCATCACGTATATGCCGTAGATCGTGTGCACCACGATCGGCGCGAAGATGAAGGCCAGTTCCACGCCCAGCAGGAAGGGGAGGGAGTGGATCTTGTCCACCTGCTGCTGAAAGATGCTGACCCCCGCCGACTCTTCTACCGCCGCGATCTTCACGCTGCCGGTCGCCAGCGGAGCGGTGTCCGAATGCTTCTTTCCCGGCCCCTGGATCAGGGTGGCGTTGATCAGCAGGTGTACGCAGATGTACATCCCGAACATGATGCCGGTCAGGGAGTGCAGACGACGCAGTAGAAAATAGCCAGGATGAGTTTCGCGCGTAGCAATAGCAGCGGTGACAGCGTGAGACAAGGTGTCTCCTTTCCGTTTCGGATAACCGTGTCCGATTATATGGATCGCTTCTCGCGACGCAAAAATAGCGAGGCGGGGCGATTTGTCGCTTCGCGGTCGGAAGCGGAAGCAGGATTCGGAGATCGGATCAGCCCCGCGACCACCATTACGCGGTCGGCGGCGGTTGCTGTTGGCTCGCAGGTGGTGGCGGGGGAGGCTGGTAGCGATAGCCCTGCATTGGCGCCGGCTGACCGTAACCCGGCGGATAGGAGCCGGGCGGCGGCGGGAACGACGCATTCGGGGTGGGCATCGTCTGGTACATCGCCGGCGCCGCGGAACGGTTACGCAATGCCTGGAGCAGCCACCAGATCGCGAGCACGTGCGGCCCGAGGATCAAGGCTGCCAGCAGGATCGCGCCGACGTTTGCCGACGCCAGGCTGCCCAGCAGGTTCAGCCCCCAGAACAGCGATACGAGGATCACGATCACGAGCGCCGTGATCGTCGCCCCCTGTCCGCGCGTGCGCAGCAGCAGAACGCCGAGGATCACAGCAACAAGTCCGTACGCGCCCACCAATCCGGCGAAGACGTACGCGACCGACTTCATGCTGACGTCGAGCGCATCGAGCTGTTGCTGCAGTTTCTGCAGGTCAGCGTTGTCCTGAAATTGCGGCGTGTTGCGGAGGTCTTCGTAAACCGAAGCGTTCGCGATGATGCCCCCGCTGAACAACAGCGCCAGCACGCCCATCACCAGCAGCAGAATGCCGGCGCTGCGAGCGGGATTTCCGCTGCGCGCCGGCGGGGCGCCGTATGGCAGGTGAGACGAAGGCGGATAGCCGGGAGGTTGAGCTTGCGTCATGGAGCGAACGTGGTGGCCGTGACGATGCCCGCCACGACGATAGCGGCGGTTTCCATGCGGAGGATGGTCGGGCCGAGCGTCGCGGGCGTCAAGCCGGCGTCGAGCATCCTTTTCTCTTCCGCGCCGGTCCACCCGCCTTCCGGGCCGATGAGAAACGTCGTGTGACGCGCGGCGAGCGTCGAGGTGATCGGACGAAGGCCCTGAACCGTTGACAGCAGCAGGGCGTCGGCGGGATTGACCTCCGGTAGCACGCGGTCGAGCGGCGTCAGTTCCGCGATCTCCATCACGCCCGGCCGTTTGCACTGCTTGGCGGACTCATCCGCGAGCCGACGCCAGCGGTCGAATTTCGACACGCCCTCCGGGTGCACGACCGATCGATCCGTGCGCAGCGGAATCCACTTCGTCACGCCGATTTCACTGAGTTTCTCTACCATCCAGTCGGCGCGATCGCCCTTGGGCACGGCGCTGGCGATCACCAAGGGCCGTAATGCTGAAGCGGCGAGAACGGTGGCCACCTGCACTGAAATGTGCGGCTCGACCGCGTCGATTTTGCCCAGTGCGGCATTGCCCGCACGGTCGAACAGCTCGACCGCGTCGCCGGCCTTCAGTCGCAGTACGGATCGCGCGTGGTGCGATTGCTGTTCGTCCAGGATGTTCTGGCCGACCCGGATGTGCTCTGACAGCAGTCGTCGCATCCCGCGATTGTGCGCCAGATCGGATTGGCGGGAAAGGACGGAGGCGTTATCGTCCGGGGGATGTGGTGGAATGTGCCTGGTCGCGTAGCGCGGTGACCGGGCGTCGCACGAAACGTGTTTGGCGAGGTCGTCCGTTTGTCAGAGGCCACGAAAGATCTTCCCGATCCACTTGAGGACGCGTCGAACGCCGCCGATGCGGATGCCGGTGCGCGCACGTCGCCGGACGAACTCGTCGCGAAGATGGCGGACGACGAGATCGACCGACTTATTGCTGCTGCGGATCGCGGCGCTCTGACTGAACCGTCTCAGGAGCAGTCCCCGACGGACGTGATCGACGAGTTTGAAAAGCGGGCGCTCCTGCCCGACCCCGACCTCGATCTCCTCAAGCCGGCCGCGGGCGCGATCCAGGCGGCCGATTCGCCGGGCCTGCAATCGCAGCTCGATTCGCTTTTCAACACGCTGGATACGAAGGAACCCTCGCTCGCGTCGCCAACGTCTGCGTCAACGGTCGACGCGACGCCCCCCATGCCGCCGCCCGTCGACGTGCCCGCCGACATCGCCAACGACGACGGCCATGGCGCCGCCGAAACGGAGCCCGAACATCAGCCCATAGACGCCGCTTCTGATGCTGCCGCTCCACTTCCGGCAGATCCTGATGCCGCAATGCGGGCCGACGTCAAAGCCTTGCTCGACGAGGCCGTCGACCTTCCCAAACCCAGGGCCGCGCCGAAGTTCATCGTCGTTCCCCTTCGCCTCCTCAACGCCCCGTTCGCCGGCCTGTCTGACGAAAAACGCGACATCGTCGGACAGATCGCCATCGTCACGCTCATCAACGCACTGGCGGTAATGCTGTACGTGGTGATTTTTCGCCGCCCCTGACCGCGGGGTTCGGTCGCCGCATTCCCTCTTTTTTCATCACGGAATGGTCTGCTGGTAATTCTGCGCGATCGGCATGCGCCGGCCGAAGCCGAAGGCGCGGCTGGTGACTTTCAGGCCCGGGGCCATCTGCCTTCGCTTGTACTCGCTACGGTCGATCAGCTTGGTGACGCGCAGCACGGTGGCGGGGTCGAAGCCTTCCTTGATGATCTGGGCGACGCTTTTGTCTTCCTCGATCAGCTTGAAGATGATCGCGTCGAGCACGTCATAGGGGGGAAGCGAGTCCTGGTCGGTCTGGTTGGGACGCAGTTCGGCGCTGGGCACCTTGGTGATGCTGCTCTCCGGGATGATCTCGCGGCCGGCGCGTTGGTTGATGTGGCGGGAGAGGTCCCAGACGGTGGTCTTGGGCACGTCGGAGATGACCGCGAGCCCGCCGCACATATCGCCGTAGAGCGTGCAGTAGCCGACGGCGACCTCGCTCTTGTTGCCGGTCGTCAGCAGCAGCGAGCCGAACTTGTTGCTGAACGACATGAGGATGTTGCCGCGAATGCGCGCCTGGACGTTTTCCTCCGTCAGGTCCGCAGCCCGGCCGGCGAAGGCGGTGGAGAGCATCGATTCGAAGGCGGCATGCGCGGGCTCGATCGGCACGACGTGAAATTCGATGCCCAGGTTCTCGGCCAACGCGCGGGCGTCGTTGACGGAATGATCCGACGAAAACCGGCTTGGCATCGCCACGCCGGTGACGCGCTCCCTGCCGAGCGCCGCCACCGCCAGGGCGCACACCAGCGCCGAATCAATCCCGCCCGACAGTCCCAGCACCGCGCTTTTGAAGCCGCACTTGCGGCAGTAATCGCGCAGGCCGAGCACGAGCGCTTCGTAGATCGATTCGAGCCCCGTGGCGTGAGGGTGGACTTTCTGCCGCACGGGGGAAGCGCCGTTATCGCCCAGGTCGGCGATGATCAGGTCTTCGGCGAAATCCCTCGCCTGCGCGATCACGTTGCCGGCGGCATCGAAGACCATGGAGCAGCCGTCGAACACCAGTTCGTCATTCCCGCCCACCTGGCTCACGTACACCAGCGGCGTGCCGAACTGCTTCGCCTGCGAGCCGAAAAGCTGAACGCGGAAATCCTGCTTGCCGACGACGAACGGCGAGGCCGAGCAGTTGATCATCACCTTCGCGCCGGCGGCGCCGAGGTCGGCGATGGGGTTTTGGTGATACAGCCGGCGGGAGATTAAACGCTCGTCGTTCCACAGGTCTTCGCAGATCGACAGGCCAACGGGCACGTTGCCGACGTGGAGCAGTTCGTTGCGCGCGTGCCTGGGGCCGGGCTCGAAATAGCGGGATTCGTCGAAGACGTCGTACGTGGGGAGCAGGGTTTTGAAGTGTCGGGAGGCGACCTTTCCGTCGCGCAACACCGCGGCGGCGTTGTGCAGCGGGCGGCCGACGGGGGCCTGGTTGCGGTCGGCGTAACCGACGATGACGTCGATCCCGCTTACCTGGCTTGCGATCCGCTCGACGGCAGCGAGGTTGTCGTCGATGAACTGCGGCTTCAGCAGCAGGTCTTTCGGCGGGTAGCCGATGATCGACAACTCCGGAAACACCACCACGTTCGCCCCGGCCGACTTCGCGCGGGCGATGAAGTCGAACGTCTTGGAAACGTTGGCGGCGATGTCGCCGACGGTGGGGTTAATCTGGGCGAGGGCGATCTTCATGTCGGTGCGATTGTATGTCATCGGATGGGCGGTGGCGCGGGGTCAGGGGTCGAGGGCCGCGAGTGCATGCGCGGTCCCGGCGGCTGGGCCTGGATCAGTTCGGCCTCGAGGTTGAGCATCTCGTTCCATCGCTTGGCGACGACTTTTTCCGGCAGGATTTGTTCGGCGAGCTGGATGAACGTGAGATAGTGCCCGTGTTCGCTCGCCCAGAGGCCGCGGTAGAGTTTTTGCAGTTCCTTGTCGTCCTCGATGGCGTCGCCGAGCAGTTTGAAGCGTTCGCAGGAGCGGGCTTCGATCAGAGAGCTGATCATAAGCCGATCGACCAGTTCCTCGGTGCCGCGGCCTTTACGGACGAGCTTGTGAAGGCCGGCGGCATAGGGATTGTGGTGAGATTTGGTGAGGCGTCCGCCGCGCCGGGCAAGGATGCGGGTGACGACCGCCAGATGCTCCACCTCGTCGCGCGCCACGGCGGTCATCGCGGTGACCCAGTTTTCAGGCGGGTTGGGCTCGGGCCAGCGGTTCAACAGCTCCAACGCATTCGCGGCGGCCTTCTTTTCCAGATGGGCGTGATCGTTCAACAACTCCAACGGTTTAGCGAGCACTTCCACGCCCCATTCAGCGGGGGTGAGGTATCGCAGGGGCAGATCGGCATCTTTACTCATTGCGGCGGACAACCTACCCGAATCGCGGCAGTTTGTCCGGCTTGACAGTCCTTATAAAAAGACCAAAATATCCGTTTTGAATCGAGAGTGAAAAGCCTTTACCATAGAAGGCAGAACGACCGTAATTGAAAGGACACTGCATATGCCACTCATGACCACCAAGCCGATGTTTGACCTCGCCTACGATGGCGGGTTCGCGATTGGCGCATTCAACGTCAACAACATGGAAATCACGCAGGGCATCATCGAGGCGTGCGCCGCCGAGAAGAGCCCGCTGATCCTTCAGATTTCCAAGGGTGCCCGCAAGTATGCCAATTTCCGCTACCTGCGCCACATCATCCAGGCGGCGGTGGAAGAGTACCCCGATCTTCCGATCGCGATTCACCTTGACCACGGCGATACGGTTGACCTCGTCCAGACGTGCATCAAGGACGGCTTCACCAGCGTCATGATCGACGGCAGCCACCATGAATACGAGCACAACGTCAAGCTCACCGCCGAGGCCGTCAAGGTCGCCCACGCCGCCGGCGTGACGGTCGAAGCCGAACTCGGCATGCTGGGCGGCATCGAAGAAGACGTCGTCGGTCTTAACGCCGAAGAGTACGAGAAGAATATCGAAAAGTTCCTGACCGACCCGGAGCAGGCCGCTGATTTCGCCAAGCGCACCGGCATCGACTCGCTCGCGGTCGCGATCGGCACCAGCCATGGCGCGTTCAAGTTCAAGCACGAGGCCAAGCTGGCGTTCAACCGCGTCGAGCAGATCATGAAGACCTGTCCCGGCCTGCCGCTGGTCATGCACGGCTCGTCGAGCGTGCCGCAGGAATTCATCGACCTGGTCAACAAGTACGGCGGCGCGATGCCGAACGCCAAGGGCGTGCCGGAAGACCAGATCAACATGGCCGTCACCAAGTACGGCGTGTGCAAGGTGAACATCGACACCGACCTTCGCCTGGCGCTGACCGCCAAGATTCGCGAAGTGTTCGCGACCAAGCCGGCCGAGTTCGACCCGCGCAACTACCTCGGGCCGGGCCGCGAAGCGATCATCGGCATGGTCCGCCGCAAGCTGCACGTCCTGAACAGCGCCGGCAAGGCCGATGCGGTCATCAAGCAGTGGGAAAAACTCGGCAAGCCGCTGCCGGGCTACTACAAGAAGTAATGCAGGCGATGTGGCCTGTCTGAAAGTAACAAGCTGTGGCGTGGCCGAGTTTGCTC